>CAKZQI010000001.1 GCA_937139515.1 uncultured Armatimonadota bacterium
GAGGGCGTCTACACCGCGCCGAACGACGAATTCCTCAAGCGCGATATTGAACTCGCCAAGCAGGCGGGCTTCAATATGATACGCATCCACATCAAAGCGGACGAGCCACGCAAACTCTACTGGGCTGACCGACTGGGAATCTTGGTTCAGGCAGACATCCCCTGTACCTTCACGATATCCGAGCGCGCCCGCCAGACCTTCGAGAAGACCCTGCGCGAGCAGATTGCCCGCGACTTCAATCATCCCAGCCTGATTATCTGGACGGTGTTCAACGAGGAGTGGGGCATCGGTAGGCTTCCCGACACCGACCGCGCTCATCGCGTGGATTGGGTGCTGAAGATGGTGCAACTCGCGCGTGAGTTAGACCCCACACGCTTGGTGCAAGACAACTCGGGCTGGTCGCACTTGGAGACCGATTTGAACTCGTTCCACTGGTACGGGCGCAATGTGGACGCCTTCCGCGCCTTCTATCAGCAGGTGAGCCGCATCGACATCGGCGTCGGCAAATCGTGGAACTATATCGACGGGCGCACGAGCCGAGGCGAACCGTTCATCAACAACGAGTACGGCTACCTCGCTGCGTTTGACGGCGACGGCGATTGGTCGTGGGGCAACCTGTTCGCCACGAACGCCCTGCGCAGTCTGGACAAGCTCGTCGGCTACACCTACACCGAGCTGACCGATGTGGAGTGGGAGCATAACGGCGTCTACAACTACGACCGCTCCCCGAAAGAGTTTGGCTACGACTTCTGGGCGCCCCGAATGAGCGTGCGCGATGTGTTTGCGGAAGACTTCTTGGTGATTGACCTGCCCGCCATCAAGCAGGCGCAACCGAATGAAACGCTTGAGGTGCCCCTGCTCTTCAGCCACTATTCGGGGCGGTTCGTCACCAAGCCGATACGGCTCTACTATCGTTTGGACTGGATTGACACGCTCGGCAGGCGCCATCGCGGGAGGGTACAGAGGCTCAACTTCGCAGGTGTGCCCGCCTACCAGCTCGTGCCCCTCGCTACGGTGTCGGTGAGCATGCCCAGCGAACCCTGCTTGGCGACGCTGGTCGTCTGGATAGAAGACCAATCGGAAGAGCGCGTCCATATCAACTACACGCAGTGGGCGGTGGGGTTGGAAAACCTACCCCGTGTGGAGCCAAGCGGTAGGCGCCGAGTTGTGGTGCGCTTTGACCCCAACAGTTATGCCCGAAGCGAGTTCAACCGACTGAGCAAACCCGAAAAACCCATCCCCAGCAAACACTATGGGCGGGGACATGGCTATGTGGAGTACACAATTGCCATACCGAATGAGGTTGACCTGAACCGCCTACAAGCTATTCGCTTGACGATGGAGGTGAGCGCAAAGGCGGGGCGAGAGAAAGTGGACTGGGCAGAACGCGTCCACCCCGACGACTATCCGCAAACCGACGGCAAGAAATACCCCACGCGCGTGTTGGTGGACTTGGCGGGCGTGCGCATCGCCACTTGGAACCTTCCTGACGACCCTGCCGATGCACGCGGGGTCTTGTCCCACTGGGCGGGCGTGGAGCGGGGTTCTTACGGATACCTACAAACGGCTACCCTCCGTGTGGACGATGCACTGCGTGCCCAGATCGCCCAGACTCGCACATTTACCCTGCGCCTGACCGTGCCTCCCGACCTGCCAGGCGGATTAGCCATCTACGGCGCAAAAATGGGGTGCTACCCTGTGGAGCCGAGCGTGGAGTTTGAAATGCGCTAACGCTCTCGCTTGCCACTCAGGTAGAATCTACTCCGCTCAAAAAGGGGCAAGCGATAGCATGGGCTACGAGATACCGAAAACCTACAACCCGCACGAGGTGGAGGAACGGCGCTATCAGTGGTGGATGGAGCGCGGCGACTTCTGTGCGACGATTGCCGACGATGGGCGACCGCGCTACTGCATCACCATCCCTCCGCCCAACATCACCGGCTCGCTCCATATGGGGCACGCGCTCAACCACTCCATCCACGACGCGCTCCTGCGCTGGAAACGAATGCAGGGCTATAATGTGCTATGCGTGCCCGGCACTGACCACGCAGGCATAGCCACCCAGAATGTGGTGGAGCGCGAACTGCGCAAAGAGGGCTTGACCCGCCACGACTTGGGAAGAGAAAAGTTCCTGGAGCGTGTCTGGCAGTGGCGCGAGCGGTACGGCAACACCATTCTACTCCAGTTCCGTAAACTCGGATGCTCCTACGACTGGCGCTATACCCGCTTCACCTTGGACCCCGAATATGTGGATGCGGTGCTGGAGGTGTTCGTGCGTTGGTGGCACGATGGGCACCTTTATATTGGCGAGCGCGTGATTAACTGGTGCCCCCGCTGTATGACCGCCCTGTCCGACATTGAGTTGGAGCAGGCGGACGAGCCAGGCAAGCTCTATCATATTCGCTACCCCTTTGAAGACGGCAGTGGCTACTTGGTCGTCGTTACCACCCGTCCCGAAACGATGCTGGGCGATGTGGCGGTGGCGGTCAACCCCAACGATGAGCGCTATACCCATCTCGTCGGCAAAAATCTGCGCTTGCCTCTTGTGGGACGCCTCATCCCGCTTGTGGCAGACCCCTATCCTGACCCTGAGTTCGGCACGGGCGCGGTCAAGGTCACACCCGCCCACGACCCCAACGACTTCGAAATCGGCACACGGCACGGGCTACCCCGCCCCGTGATTATGAACTTGGACGGCACTATCAACACGGAGGGGCTTCGCGAGAGCCTCGGACTGGGCGAGAACCCTTACCTGCAAGCCTATCACGGCAAAGACCGCTACGAGGTGCGCAAGCAGATGGTGCAAGACCTGGAAGCCGAGGGGCTTTTGGAGCGCGTGGAGGACTACACAGTTCCGCTGGCGCGCTGTGAGCGGTGCCATACGGTCATAGAGCCTCTACTGAGCGAGCAGTGGTTCTGCCGAATGAGCGAGATAGCGAAACCCGCCGCCGAGGTCGTGCGAGAGGGCAAAATCCAAATCATTCCCGAACGCTACACCGAAATGTACCTGAACTGGATGGACAACATCCGCGACTGGTGTATCTCGCGCCAGCTTTGGTGGGGGCATCAAATCCCCGCGTGGTACTGCATAGACTGTCATCCTGAGAACTTCATAGAGGCAGATGGCTCTTACCGACTGTGCCGTCGTGAAGACCCGATTGTGCAGAAAACAGCGCCCGAAAAGTGCCCGCGCTGTGGTAGCACACGCCTTGTGCGCGACCCCGATGTGTTGGATACTTGGTTCTCGTCCGCCATCTGGCCCCACACGGTGCTGGGCTGGCCCCGCCAGACTGAGGAACTGCGCCTGTTCTACCCGACCAACACCCTGCTGACCGCCCAGGAAATCCTCTACCTGTGGGTGGCGCGAATGATAATGACAGGGCTTTACTTTGCAGGCGACATTCCGTTCCGCGAGGTGTACATCCACGCCACCGTGCTGAACAAAGAGGGCAAGCGCATGTCCAAGTCGCTCGGCACGGGCGTCGACCCCTTAGAGCTGATTGAGAAGTACGGCACGGACGCCCTGCGCTGGTCGCTTCTCCAGCAGGCAGGGCTACAGCAGTCCATTCGCTTTTATGAAGACCGTGTGCTGAACGCCCGCAACTTCGCTAATAAGGTCTGGAACGCCACGCGGTTCGTGATGCTGAACTTGGAAGGGGCAGACTTGAATGCCTTGCGAGCCTACGGCGCGCAGCCTTCTGACACACTCGACCGCTGGGTGCTGAGCCGACTGCAAGCGACTACCCAATCTGTTCAGGAGGCATTCGCACGCTACTGCTTTGATGACGGGGCGAACGCCCTGTACGAGTTCATCTGGAGCGAGGTGTGCGACTGGTACATCGAGGCGGTCAAGCCACGCCTGCAGAACCCCGACACCCGAACGCAAACTCAGGCGATGCTGGTCTACCTGTTTGACCAGCTCCTGCGCCTGCTCCATCCGTATATGCCCCACATCACCGAAGAGCTTTGGCAGGCGATTGGCGCCACGCCCGAACAGCCCGCGCTTATTCACGCGCCATTCCCAACCCCGCACGCTGAGTGGACTAATGCTGATGCCGAAGCAGAGATTGCCCAAGTGTTTGAGGTGATACGCGCCATCCGTAACCTGCGCGCCGAGGTTAAGATTACGCCGGGCGTGTCCATCCCTTACGCTTGGGTGAACCCGACCGACGAGACCAGCCGTGCCCGCCTAGAGAGCCACCGAGCGATGATCGCCCATCTCGCTTGGTGCCAAGAGATACGGCTGTGCGTCCCCGACGAACGTGCGTTGGTCAACCCTGCTCCGGGAGCCGAGGTGTTCCTACCGATTGCAGGGCTGGTGGATGTGGAGCGTGAGCGCGAACGACTTGCCAAAGAACTGGCGAAACTGGAGGGCGAAATCAAACAGATTCAGGCGCGCTTGCGCAACCCGCAGTTTGTGGAGCGCGCCAAGCCCGAAGTGGTGCAGGAAACCCGCGAGCAGGAGCGTGACCTGCTCGAACGCCACGCCCGCCTCAAAGCGCGGATTGAGCAGCTGGCAGGCTGACTGCGGGTGGTTGAAAGATCGTAGCACGGGCAGAATGTGTCCGCTGGGAAAGCAGGCATTTCGCTTGCCTCAGAAACCTCAGCGTCAAGATGCCCAAGCCACGAGCGGGCGGGACGCCCGCGCTCCCAGTGGTTCTTTTGAGGGTGTTGAGAAACGGGTCTCGACAGCAGTCCGCTTGTATAACTCCAATTTCGCGTGCCTCCCCGAAACTTGGGAACACTGAAAGGAACCACCTGCGCTGAGTCGGGTATCATTTAGTCTGCATGAAGCGTATCGTGGTGCTGGGTTCGACAGGCTCCATCGGTCGCCAGACCCTTGAGGTGGTTCAGCGCCTTCCCCATCGGTTCGAGGTGGTCGGATTGGGGGCTTATCGGGACGCACAGAGCTTGTTGGAACAGGCGCAAGAGTGGGGGGTTCGTCACCTCGGTCTGATTGTTCCGCCCGAAAACGGTATCCTCAGCGAGTATCGGCTTTATCGTGGTGTAGAGGGGCTGTGTGAGCTGGTCAGCCGCCCTGAGGTGGATATCGTGGTGGTCGCGCTGGGCGGGGTCGTTGCACTTCAGCCGACCCTGCACGCTTTACGCGCCGGCAAAATGGTGGCGCTTTCCACCAAAGAGGTGCTGGTGGCGGGAGGCAAAGTCGTGATGGATACCGCACGCCAACATCGGGCGACCCTCTTGCCCATAGACAGCGAGCATTCGGGCGCATTCCAAGCCATTCAGGGGGAACAGACCCACCAAATCGCACGGCTCGTGCTGACCGCCTCCGGGGGCCCCTTCCGAACCCGACCGCTGGACACCTTCCACACCATCCAAGTGGAAGAGGCGCTTCAACACCCCAACTGGAACATGGGCGCCAAAATCACCGTCGACTCCGCTACGATGATGAACAAGGGGCTGGAGGTGATTGAGGCGCAGTGGCTCTTCAACCTAGACTTGAGCCAAGTGGAGGTGCTTATCCATCCCCAAAGTATCGTGCATGCGCTGGTAGAATATGACGACGGTTCGGTGATTGCCCAGCTGAGCCTACCCGATATGCGTTTGCCCATCCAGTATGCGCTGGTCTACCCCGAACGGCTCAACACGGGTCTGCCGCGCTTACGCCTGGAGCAGGTCGGCGCACTCACCTTTGAAACCCCTGACTTCCAGCGCTATCCTTGCCTGCGTTTAGCCTACGAGTCGGCACGGGTCGGGGGCACGATGCCCACCGTGCTGAACGCTGTGAACGAACTGGCGGTGCGCCTTTTCTTGGAGCGCCGTATCGGCTTTACCCATATCGCAGAGCTGGTGGAAGCGGTGATGGAACGGCACGAGCCAACCGAACCGACCTTAGAAGCTGTGCTGGAGACCGACCGCTGGGCACGCCAGACCGCCCTGCAGACTTTGGGGGGCTCACAACCGATAATCTCATAATGGAGCGAAGGCTATGTCTGTGTTATTGACCGCGCTATACCTGATTAGTATCTTCACGCTGTTGGTTGCAGCGCATGAGTTTGGGCACATGTGGGTGGCGAAACGGTTCAAGATGAAGGTGGAGGAGTTCGCCATCGGCATCGGACCGATACTGTGGCGGATTGCTCGCGGGCGCGACGGCACCTTGTACACCTTGCGCGCCTTCCCGCTGGGCGGTTTCGTCAAGATACCCGGTATGCTCCCCGACGAGGAACACCTTGAAGGCAGTTTCCAATCCAAACCTCTGTATGCGCGCTTTCTCACCGTGCTGGCAGGACCACTCGCCAGCATCCTCTTCGGGTTTATCGTTTTCGTGTTGGTTGGAGCGATTGCGGGTATTCCCTCCGATAAGCCAACCCCTCAGGTACAGATTGTCTTTCCCGATACGCCCGCCCAACAGGCTGGCGTCCAGATTGGGGACATCCTGCTGGCAATCAACGATGAGCCGGTGCAGGGTGTGGAGCAGACCACCCAGCGCATTCGCCAGAGTGCGAACAAGTCACTGAAGCTCACCCTACGCCGTGATGGGCAGACCCTCAACCTGACCGTCGTACCTCGTCAAGAGGAGATCGAGGAGAACGGGCAGAAGCAGACTATCGGGCGCATCGGTGTGGTTTGGCGCACTGCCCGTGAGCGTCAACCATTCGGCGAGGTGCTCAAGTTCTCGGCGTTGAATACCGTCGGGGTGTGCTTGGGGATCGTAGATGGGCTACGACGGCTCATCTTCGGACAGGGCAACATTCACGAGGTGGGGAGCCTCATCTCGATAGCGAGCGCGACACACGCCCAAACGCGATTGGGCTTCGCTGAGGTAGCACACTTCGCAGGCGCGTTCAGCGTGATGCTGGGCGTCATCAACCTCCTGCCGATTCCGGTCTTGGATGGGGGCTATCTGTTCCTGTTCACGGTCGAGGCAATCCGCCGACGCAAACTCAGTCCCGAAACGATGGCACGGGTACAGATGCTGGGGCTGGTGATTGTGCTGGCGATTTTCCTGACGGTGTTCTCGCTGGACATCTACAAACTGCTGACGGGGAAGCTTATTCGTTAGCATCGTAATAGGATGCACACGAGAGACGCTCCTGTAAGGGGCATCGTGTAGGGGTAGACCTCTGTGTCTGCCCTTTGAGAGATTCTTCGCTGCGCTCAGAATGACAGGGAGAGTTTCGTGGTTAGGAGTGGGGCTTGAAAATAGGGCGGGGTAGTTAGGATTTTGAACCTAAGCGATGAACCCTTGTCAACTCCCCCACTGCCCCCCTGACAAGGGTTCATCACCTGAGTTCAAACCATGCCGTCCCGCCCTACTTTGATGCCCGTTCGTTAGCCCCTGCGCCCCCACACTGTCATTCTGAGCGAAGCGAAGAATCTCCAAGAAACCCAAAGCACAGACCCTTCGCTGACGCTCAGGGTGACAAATGGGGGGACTGTCATTCTGCCCTCTCTTTTGTCATTCTGACACTCCCCTTTCTGTCATTCTGAGCGAAGCGAAGAATCTCCAAGAAACCCAAAGCACAGACCCTTCGCTGACGCTCAGGGTGACAGGGTGGGGTGTTCGGGTAGAAGCGAAGTTTACGGCTCAGGGCTACATGCTTGCGTCTGAAACTGGACAGGTCTTTTGGAAACTTGAACTCAACAAGTGTACCTTTGTTAGCTGCCCCCCTCCCGACGCCGCGGGAGAGGGGAGCCGTTGGCTCCATCTCTCTGCATTTAGAGGAAGGGCTGGGAAGGCGGTGTCTTGCCCCCCCTCCGCGAGGTGCCCCCCGCCAGCGTGGGGAAACGAGCACTAGGCTCCCTCTCTCGCCCAAAGCCTTGGGAGAGGAAGGGCTGGGGTGGGTGAGGGCTAATAAACATGCTTTTGCGTTATACGCTTGCCATTTTTCAAACACCCTCCCGTACCCGTGTGAAGGCAAGGCAGGTATACTACTATCGTATCCTATCGGTCTGTGAACCGCAACTATGGAGGCACCCTATGGCATACCGAGATTTTCAAGAGTTTCTACTTAGGTTAGAACAGGCGAATGAGCTGAAGCGTATCCACTACCCGTTAGACCCCTACCTTGAGATTACCGAAGTTGCCGACCGCGTGATGAAGTCGGGCGGACCCGCCCTCTTGATAGAAAAGCCCAAAGGCTACGACTACGCGCTTGCCATTAACACGATGGGTTCCAAGAAGCGCATGAGCTTGGCGCTCGGCGTGGACGACTATGAAACCATCGCCCAAGAGATTGAGCTACTTACCAAGCCCGAACTGCCCCAGATCGAGGGCGGTCTACTGGGCAAGCTTCGCGCCCTGCCCGAGCTGATGCCCCAGCTGGGACGCTTCATCCAAGTGGCGCGCAGTGCCCCGCCCACTACCGTGCGCGACGGCATTTCGCAAGAGGTGGTCAAAACGGGGGATCAAATCGACCTGTTTGAGTTCCCCATCCTACACTGCTGGCCCCTTGATGGCGGACGCTATATCACGCTTCCGCTGGTGTTCACTCATGACCCGAACACGGGCAAGCGCAATGTGGGGATGTATCGCATTCAGGTGCTGGACAAGCGCACGACGGCGATGCACTGGCAAATCCACAAGGTGGGCGCCGAACACTATCAGCACGCCGAGAAGCGCGGCGAGCCGATTCAGGTGGCGGTGGTGCTGGGCGATGACCCCGCACTCACCTTCAGCGCGATTGCGCCCCTACCCCCAGCGATCGACGAACTGATGTTCGCTGGCTTCGTGCGCAAGAAGCCCGTGGAACTCATACCCGCCAAGACGGTGGACATCAAAGTGCCCGCCAACGCCGAGATTGTGATAGAGGGCTATATCAACCCCGGCGAGCGGTGCCTGGAAGGACCCTTTGGCGACCACACGGGCTACTACAGCCTTGCCGACTACTACCCCGTGTTCCATGTGACCGCAATCACGCATCGCGCCAAGCCCGTCTACCCCGCCACGATTGTGGGCATCCCACCGATGGAGGACGGCTGGATGGGCAAGGCGGTGGAGCGTCTGTTTTTGCCACTTGTGCGCCTGACGGTGCCCGAAATCGTGGATATGAACCTGCCTGTGGAGGGTGTGTTCCACAACTTCTGCTTCGTGAGCATCCGCAAGCGCTATCCCGGACACGCCTTCAAGGTGATGAACGCCATCTGGGGGCTGGGGCAACTGATGTTCAGCAAGTTCATCGTAGTCTTTGACCACGATGTGAATGTCCACGACTTAGGCGAGGTCATCTGGCGATTGGGGGCGAATGTCGACCCCGAACGCGACACGCTGATTGTCAAAGGACCCGTGGATGTGTTAGACCACGCCAGCCCCTATGTGGGTTATGGGAGCAAAATCGGCTTTGACGCCACCACCAAGTGGAAGGAAGAAGGCTTCGAGCGCGAGTGGCCCCCTGTGATTCGGATGAGTCCCGAAGTCAAGGCAAAAATTGACGCCATTTGGGGCGAATTGGGGCTTTGAGACCGCGTTTTGCACGAAAGTGGCCCAGGCTATGTACCACCCTATCTCCAGTAGAGTGGGAAAGACGCCGTTGGACACGAACCGTTTGACCTGACACATAGAGGCACGCCTGATATCTATACGCTTTTGTACAGTGGTAACGCTAATCGCAGACAAACGGGAGTCGTCTTGTACAATCGTAGGACTGGCTTTGGAAGCCTTTCTTGACAAGTCGTGGAGCCATTCACAGGTCCTAACTTGTCACTCTGGGCGTAATCGAGGTTCTACCTGCCCTCCATGATACACGGCAAACTATTCCCCCTCACGCCAGTTCACGACCTCCAACGGATACCCTAATTGCACTATGCGCAGATAATGGCGCGTGTTCGCCGTCACCAACACCCGACCATACTCCAGTGCAATCCCCGCTATCAAGCTGTCGGCTAACCCCACCGTCTGACCGACCCGCTCCAACTCTGCATAAATCTGCCCACTCAACCGCGCCGAGGACACCCCTAACGGCAATACCTCGACCTGCTCCAACAACACATCGAGCCACTCGTTGCTACCTCCGCCTCGAGATGCTCCTCGCGCTAATTCTGCAATCGTAACTGCAGAAATCGTGTAGTGTCCATAAGCCCCCAGATAGCGCTGAGCATTACTCTGGACTATAGGTGAACTCCCGTGCAAAATATCCAGCAGGATGTCGGTATCAAGTAGGGCTGGTTTCATCGGAAGCTCTCCATTGTTGTAAAGCGCGCTCGGATACCACCTGATGAAGGGTCTGAACAAGGTCGGGCTGTTCGGCGAGTAGACCCCAGAGCGGGTCAGGGCGAAGTGTGCGCAGTTCCACCTCGACAGCAGTGCCGTCGGGCAGAAGAGGGTCTTCCTCCAGTTCTATCGTACGCCCGCGTACAACACCCCGCAAGCTCATCCTATCACACACCTTGTCAAGAGTGTACCCAACACTTGCATAATCATCCGAGACCTCCTCAACTCCGCTTTTCTGACAGGGGCGCAACGCGCAAACCCAAAAAGGAAGAAGGCTTCGAGCGCGAGTGGCCCCCCGTAATACGCATGAGTCCCGAAATTAAGGCGAAAATCGACGCCATTTGGGGCGAACTGGGGCTTTGAGATCCTGTTTGGCACAAAACTTGCTACCAGGCTATGTACCACCCTATGTAGGTAGGGTGGGAAAGGAGGTTCGCATGCGAAGAGCTTTTTGGGCTACTCTGAGCGCATTTGCAGTGGTCATCTCAGCACAAGCGACGGTGATAGAGTTCACCCAGTCCTTTACACCCGGTTCCATACCTATCGATTACGCAAGCCGTGTAAGCAGTTTGGGCATCGATGTCGGTGGGCGCGGATCATTCAACTTGACCCACGGGGAAACACCCAACATCGCTGTGACAATGTTCACCGCCAACGCCAGCCGCAACCAGGTGGCTAATTTGTCTCTGTGGGGCTCCAACTACGGCTCTCTGGTGGATGTTGCTTACCACTCATTCGGACAATACGCCGTCATCCGCTTCACAGCAGATTCGGGCTATTGGGCGCGTCTACATGGCTTCAAGATGGCGGGCTGGCCCAACACGAACCGCACCCTGCCCCTGCTGGAGATACGCGTGGATAACACCGTTGTTTTTTCACAAACGAATGTCGCCATCACAGGGTCAGGTTTCAACCAGTTCACTTTTGACCCCACTGTGTACAAAGGGGGCGAGGTGGAAATCTTCTTCGGCAACGACTGGAATGTGGGCATCGATGATATCGAGTTCTCGCAGGAGCTGATTCCTGAGCCGGCGAGCTTGCTGGTGCTGGGAACGGGTCTTGTGGGACTGATTCGGCTACGCCGACGCCAGAGCCGATGAGATAAGACGCCTCTCTTCTGTGTCAGCGGGGGTATTCCGCCCCTACTGAAATTCATCCGCCCTCCCCCTTGTCATTCCGAGCCTCTCCCCTTGTCATTCCGAGCCTCTCCCCCTTTCATTCCGAGCCGAAGGCGAGGAATTTGAGCCTCCTCGCTTCGCTCGGAGTGACAAGAGCGGGCATTCCGAGCCTCTCCCCTTGTCATTCCGAGCCGAAGGCAAGGAGACCCTTCGCTACCGCTCAGGGTGACAAAGGGGAATCTGAGCGTGCGTGAGGGGACTTTGCTTGGCGTTCGCCGAGATTCTTCGCTTCGCTCAGAATGACGGTTAGGGCTTTATGGTTAGAAGTGGGGTTTGAAAATGGGGTGGGGTAGGTAGGAGGTTCAGCCTAAGCGATGGACCCTTGTCAGGGAGGTCTCTCCCCTTGCTGAGTACATTTACTGAGTTCAAGACGCACCTACTTTGACATTTCTTCGCTACCCCTGCGCTCTCCTCTGACATTCTGAGCGCAGCGAGACTCTTCGCCTTCGGCTCAGAGTGACAAGACCCTTCGCTGACGCTCAGGGTGGCAAGTTGGGGGCTGTCATTCTGCCCTCTCTTTTGTCATTCTGAGCGAAGCGAGGCTCTTCGCCTTCGGCTCAGAGTGACAAGACCCTTCGCTGACGCTCAGGGTGACAGGGTGGGGGCTTCGGGTTGAATCGAAGCGCTCTGCTCGGTGCTACCGATTGTACATGACCGTACTTGTCAGAATGACATAAGAAAGGCAACCAGAAACACACCCTCGCCCTGCCCCCCATACAGAGGCTGACGGTGGGAATGGAACTTGCCGATAATTAAAAGCGTTAACAACTTTAGGGGACTGCTATGAGCCAAGCCGAACGCGCGGAATTGGAGAAGTGGATTGAACTCATCTACGAGAAGGCGCTTGAGATGGGGTTAGACCCGTTTCCGGTGCATTTTGAGGTCGTGCCCGCTCATGTGATTTATGAGTTGGGTTCCTACGCCCTGCCCGCACGCTTCTCCCACTGGACTTTCGGGCGCGACTACCATGTGCAAAAGACGATGTACGAGTACGGTGTCAGCCGTATCTACGAACTGGTGTTCAACTCGGACCCGTCCCAAGCATTCCTGCTGGATGTGAACGATATGCTGGCGCACAAGTTGGTGGTCGCCCATGTGTATGGGCACTCCGATTTCTTCAAGAACAACATCTATTTTGAACATACCGACCGCCGAATGATTGAGCGGACACGGCTCCACGCTGAGCGGCTGCGCGATTATGAGGCACGCTACGGTCCGCTGGTCGTGGAGCGGTTTCTGGATGCGGTGCTTTCGGTGGAGGAACATATCGACCCCGTGTTGCCGACCTATGGCTCGCCCCCCCGACGCGAGGAACCTGAGGCGCCCCCCACACCTCAGGACACCTACGATGACCTGTTCTATATGGTTCAGCCGAAGCCCAAGCCTGAGCCGAAACGGCACAAGATTCCCCCTGAACCCCAGAAAGACCTGTTGCTGTTCATCCGCGACCATTCACGCTTGCTGGAAGATTGGCAGCGCGACATCATCAGCATGATTCGCGAGGAGATGCTCTACTTCTTGCCCCAAATCAAGACAAAAATAATCAACGAAGGCTGGGCGACCCTGTGGCACGAGAAGATTTTAGAGGAGTTGCCCCTCACGCCCGACGAGCATGTCCAGTTCCGCAAGATGCATTCCAGCGTGATACAGCCCGGCTCCCGCCTAAGTATGAACCCCTACTATGTGGGCTACAAAGTTCTGCGCGATATTGAGCGCCGATGGAACGGCGAAGTCGACCCCGAGCGTGAAGAGACCGACTGGATGGGCTACCCTGTAGAGCGCCCCAGCGGTCAGGGGCTTCAGAAACTGTTTGAGGTGCGCACGAT
>CAKZQI010000002.1 GCA_937139515.1 uncultured Armatimonadota bacterium
TACGAGCGCCCGCCAATTGTCCAATCGGCTCACCGCGATTTGTGGAGCCTCGCTCTGCTGGTGGCGCTTCTGCTGTTGTTGGTGGATATTACGGTTCGGCGCGTGTTTATCGCCGTGCCTGAGTTTTTGGAAGTGTTCTGGAAGCAGTTGCGCTGGCGTCCGCGCGCAAAGCCCCAGACCGCTCCAGCGACCGCCGTGCGGCTCCAGCAGGCGAAGGTGCGTGCGGGCACGCGCACCCGTTCCAAGACGCCCCAGCCAAAGAGCGGGCTATCGTCCCCACCCGTGCAGAGCGCATCCGCCAGTCCAACGGTCGCACACACCCCCGACGCACCCTCTCCACCCCCAAGCGACAGGGACACCGACACCCTCAGCCGATTGCTCAGTGCCAAAAAACGCACGCGTTAGCAGGGCATCCCTCCGCTTAGGCTAATCCTTAGGATATGCCAGCGCATCCGGTGAGCGAATTCATCGTGTTTTTGCCCACCCAACAGTGGGAAGCCACTCGGCACTTCTACGAGCAGGTGCTTAGGCTCCCCTGCGTGTTGGAACAGACCGACTGCTGTATCTACAAGGTGGCGGGTGGGGGCTACTTGGGCTTCTGCCAGCGGTCTGAAGTACCCCAGCCGACCGAGCGGGTCATTCTCACGCTGGTCAGCGACGAGGTGGACGCTTGGTATGAGCATCTCAAGGCGCACGGCATCCCGATTACCAAGCCCCCCACCCTCAACGAACGGTATCAAATCTACCACCTGTTCGCCCAGGACCCCAACGGCTACCTCGTGGAAATCCAGCGATTCAACGACCCTGACTGGAATACTGAGAAATAGCGGGCAACTGAGCCTGTTTAAGGGCGAGAAATTGTGGCACTAGGCAGGATACCTGCGGGTCGAAAAAGTCGTAGCACGGGCATCTTGCCCGTGAAGCAAAGCACGCAAGCCATATTGTGGCACGGGAATCTTGCCCGTGTAGCAAAGCACGCAAGCCACGAGGTGGGCACACGGCAGGGTGTGTCCTCTGAGAACGCAGGCGTTACACCGTTGTTGAGAGCCTCTTGCGCAAGGATGCCCAAGCCACGAACAGTAGCACGGGCATCCTGCCCGTGAAGAGTTTCTTGGGCAAGATGCTAAGCCACGAGGTAGGCGAGAGGCGTGCATTCCCTGCAGGGTGCTTGCCCTTCGTGTCATTCTGAGCGAAGCGAAGAATCTCAACAAAACCCTATGCAGAGACCCTTCGCTCCGCTCAGGGTGACAAGGTGGGAAGTTCGGGTTTAACCGAAACTTGTTGTTCAGTGCTACCCCTGATAAATAGATAAACAAAAGGGCAGACACTGTGGTCTGCCCCCACACAACATTATGGTGATACACCCCTATCGGCTAAACCCCTGGCAACACATTCGCCGTCAGGTTGATGGTCAGTTCGCCTTGGCTGGGGTCGTCGGTCTTGACGCGCAGAGTCTTGCGGACAGTGCCCTGTGTCCATCCGCCTTTATAGCGCAGGATGAGACGATGCTGGCGCCCATCGTCGGTGGCTTCGTGGCGCACCTCCACATTCGGGTCGTCCACCTCAAATTCGGTGACCTTGAACCCTTTGTCGCGTCGGCTCAGCGTCACCACACGCTCAACAGGCAACGGCGTGCTGGAGTTAATCGCCCCAAAGAAGACGGTGGTGGGGGTGGCGATAATACCCTTCTCACAAGCGACATTAATGTTCACTTGCGGGGTGGACGCCGAGTTGGTGCGGGCAGTGACGAGGAAGTTCGCACGCCCCATCGGCGCGTCCGGGCTGACCGTAATCAGGATTCGGGCGCGCTTGGCATCAATGCGCTCTGCCTTCGCTTGGGCGAACGGCACTGATGTGGAGACCTGTTGCACTTCCAGCGTCTCTTCGGTGTTGGCAACTATCACCACTTCCTGTTCGGCAGGCTGTCCGGGCACCAGCGCCAGTTGAATGGTCTCGCTGGGCTGAACCTCGATTGCCGTGCGAATGTTGGTGGTCAGGCGCAGGGTCAGGCTGGGGCTGTCGGGGTCGTTGCTGGTGACCTGGATGGTCTTCACTTGGGGACCGCGGAAGCCAGCGGTGCGCAGTTCCGCCTCAATCACGCCTTCACTCTTGGGCGGGATGACTCGGTCTACCTTCGGGGTGACGCATCCGCAGCTGGGGCGGGCATCTATCTCCAACGGAGCGTCGCCCTCGTTGCGCACACGGAAGGTGTGCTTGACCACATCGCCCTGCGTGGTGTTGCCGAAGTCGTACTCGGTCTCGGCAATCACTATCTTCGGCTTGGGTAGGTACACCTGCACGCGGCGGTTGGCGAGGTCAATCAGGGTGTTGCGCGCCTGGAGCAGTTCGCGCACCTGAGCCACCTCGTTGGCGGTTGGGGCAGTGGGCAGGTCTTCGCTGTTCCAAACGGGACCCATAATCTCGTCCTCTTTGTTCGACTCGGCAAGCCCCAGATAGGTGCCGACCGCCTGCCCTGCGAGGTGGGCAATCGCTTTGGGGTTTTGAGCCAACTCGGTGTAGGGGATGTAGGTAGCGATACGGGCACGCACGCGACGCTTGCCGTTGCCTTCGGTCGGGAGGATGAGGCGCGCCTTGCCGTGCATCAGGCGGAACTGTCCCGCCGTAATCTCGGCGACATCCTCCTCAAACACAATCTGGATATCGGCGTTGACCTCATCGTCGGTCCATTCCATCTTCGGCTGGTTGCCCAGCGCGCGCTTCCAGTTCTCAATCGCTTCTATCGTCGCCTCGCGGAACGAGGCACGTAAATCGGCAGGAATGGTCGTCCAGCTGGCATAGATGCGGATGGTGTCGGGCACTGCCACACCGCGTACGAGGGATACTGCCGACTCGAAGTCGCCCTTAGAGAGCAGGTTCGCTATTTTCATCAAATTCTCGCGCTCTTGAACGGAGCTGGAGTTTGGGAGCGTAGGAGCCGAGACGCGCTCCTGTGCCCCAAGTGTCCAACAAGACACGGTCAAAAGGCTGAGTGCCATCCATCGATACATAGAGCTACCTCCACCTATATTATAGCCCATTCGCCTCCGAGCGCTTAGTTTGGAGGGCTAGGGTACAATAGAGGGCGTTATGGTAGCCGATTATGCGCCCTTACTGCTTCTGTTTGCCATCGCAATTGTGATTGCGCTGGTGATGGTGGGCGGTTCGTGGCTTTTGGGACCGCGCCGACCGACCCCCGCCAAGCAGTCGTCCTATGAGTGTGGCATCACCCCTGTCGGAAGCGCCCGCGAGCGTTTCCCCATCCACTTCTACCTAACTGCGATGCTGTTCATCATTTTTGATGTGGAGGTGGCATTTCTGTATCCGTTTTTTGTCATTCTGCGCGAACTGCCTGCGGAGGTGCGTACCTTTGCGATGGGTATCGTGGGCGTGTTCACCCTGCTGTTGATAGTCGGCTTCCTCTACGAGTGGAAGAAGGGCGCTCTGGACTGGGAAGACCCGATAGAGCGGCGACGGCTTCAACCCACCGCCGAGCCGAACCCGCAACCTGCGCTCCAGCCCGTCTCAGGAGAACAATAATGGAAACCACTCGGATTGAGATAGAAAAGATTCGCGCTCAGTACCCCGACGCTATCGAGGACATCTACGAGTTTCGGGGCGATACTTGGATTTGTGTGCGCAAGGAGCACTTGTTAGAGGTGTGCCGACTGCTACGCGATGACCCCGAACTGGCGTACCTCTACATCAGCGATGTGATGGGACTGGATTGGCTCCCCCACTGGCAGGCTGGGGAGCGCCCCAAGCGTTTTG
>CAKZQI010000003.1 GCA_937139515.1 uncultured Armatimonadota bacterium
GGGGCGGGCGTCCGCGTTTGGGTTTGGGAGCGGGGTGTTGCTGAGTGAACGGTTGGGCGAGTTGATGGAGGGTTTGGCAGGTGATTTGGGAGCGCAGGGGTTTGTTTTTGCGTTTGGCTTGGCGTTTGGGGGGGGGTGTTAGGCTTCATCGTCGAGAGGATACCCGTTGGCGCCCTGATTTTTCAAACACCCTCCCGACCCCTTGACAAACTGCCTATGCATAGGGTATTATTTAGCCACGCTAAACATCAGGAGGCGAACTGTGACTGAGAAGACACCTATCTTGGAAGTGAAGAACCTATGGGTCAAACTGCCCGATGAAGAAGATTACATTCTGCGTGGGATGGACTTGACCATCTACCCCGGCGAAGTACACGCCTTGATGGGGCCTAACGGCTCGGGCAAGTCCACACTTGCGAAAGTGCTGGCGGGGCACCCAGGCTACGAGGTCGTGGATGGCGAAATCTTGTTCAAGGGCGAGAACATTCTGGAGATGGAACCCGACGAGCGCGCGCGTGCGGGGCTGTTCCTCGCATTCCAGTACCCGATGGAGGTGCCCGGCGTGACGATTGCCAACTTCATGCGCCTCGCCTACCAACGCCGATTTGATAAAGAAGTGAAGTATGGCGACTTTTACAAGATTCTGCTCCAACATCTCAAGAAGTTGGAGATGGACGCCTCGTTCGCCGCACGCCCCGTGAACGAGGGCTTTTCGGGGGGCGAGAAGAAGCGCTTCGAAATCGTGCAGTTGTCGCTGTTGGAACCCCAACTCGCTGTGTTGGACGAGACCGACTCGGGGTTAGATATCGACGCGCTCAAGGTGGTCTCGAACGGCGTGAACCTGATGCGCTCGCCCGAACGCTCGTTCTTGGTGATTACCCACTATCAACGCATCCTGAACTACATCACGCCCGACTATGTGCATGTGATGGTGGAAGGGCGCGTGGTGCGTTCGGGTGACGCCGAACTCGCCCAGCAACTGGAAGAGAAGGGCTACGACTGGATTCGTGGCGAACTAGCAGCCGCCAACACCTGAGGAGGGTTCAAAATGGCAGAGCATGATATCCTAAATCTGGATCAAGATTATGTTCAGAAGTATGGTTTCTACGACAGTATCGAGCCGGTGTTCCAGACCGAGCGCGGGCTAACCCGACGCGTGGTGGAGGAAATCTCGTACCAAAAAAGCGAGCCGAAGTGGATGCGCGACTTCCGCCTGCAAGCCTACGAAATCTTTATGGCGAAACCGATGCCCACTTGGGGACCCGACCTGTCGCGCCTCAACTTCGACGAGATTGTCTACTACATTAAACCCACCGAGCGTCAGGGGCGCACTTGGGACGAAGTGCCTGAGGACATCAAGCGCACTTTCGACCGACTGGGCATCCCCGAGTGGGAGCGCAAGTTCCTTGCGGGAGTGGGCGCACAGTACGACTGCCTGACGGCTGACACCGTCGTGTTTGCCGAAGCGTCCGCAGTGCCGATTGCCGAGATTCAGCCCGGTCAGTATGTCTACTCGCTCGACCCCGAAACGCGCCGAATCATCAAGCAGAGGGTGCGAGGAGTGATGTACAAGGGCAAACTGCCCGTGTTCGAGGTAAAGGTGGCAGGACGCACCATCAAAGCCACCTACAATCACCCCTTCTTAGCCGTCGTCTACCAAAAAGAGGAAGGGCGCCACCGTGGAAAGTTCTCGGTAGAGTGGCGCTATCTCTCAGACCTGCAAACAGGCGACTACATCGCCATCGCGAAGCAACTGCCTGACGATGGCATTCCATATCGCCTGCCCGAAATCCCCCTCACGAAGACCTACAAGGGGCGCAACCAGTTTGGCGAGTTCACGGTGCAGACCGACCGCCTCCATACGCGTCAGCAGACCACTCTGCGCATCCCCGAGTACTCCTCGGAGCCGTTGATGTGGCTGATAGGTGCGTACTTAGGCGACGGCTACCTGCGCAACAAGCGCAAGAACGCTCCCAAGACGATTGTGGAGTTCGCCTTCCCGCAGTCGGACGATCAGGGGCGCGCGCGCCTCGCCGAAGCGTTCCAAGAGGTCTTCGGCTACACGGTGCGCTTCGAGAAAGACCCCTACCGCGTGCGTATCCACTCTGCGCCCATCGCACGGCTCTTCGAGGCGCTGGGGCTGGACGCTCACGCCAAGACCAAGAACCTGCCCCGATGGGTGTTCTCTTTGCCACGCTCGCAGAAGCTCGCGCTGATTGCGGGCTACATCGACGCCGACGGCACGGTGCGTTGCTCGGAGAAGCACAACGATATTCTCTTGACCAGCGTGAACCGCACGCTTTTGGAGGACATCCACCGTCTTGCGCTCTCCTGTGGACTAAGAGTCACCCATATCTGGGACCTCCAGTCGCAGATGACCTACAAGGGGCTTACTGTTCAGCGCACCTACCACCGCCTGATGATAACGGGCGATTTCGAAGCCTTAGTGCCCTACTCGGTCAAAGTAGCGCGAGGGTGGCTCCCGCGTCAGTACTATCAGCGGTACAACTCGTACCGAAACGGTTCGCCTCTGGACGCTTACACCAGCGAGCACATCGGCTTCGCACCAATCGAGTCGATTACCTACCTCGGTGTGGAAGACACTTACGATATCGAGGTGGAGGGCGTCCACAACTTCATCGCAGAAGGGATTGTGGTGCACAACTCGGAGGTGGTCTACCACAGCCTCGCCAAGCAGTGGGAAGAGAAGGGCGTCATCTTCGTGGACACCGATACCGCCGTGCGCGAGTACCCCGATATAGTGCAGGAGTATTTCGGCACGGTGATTCCGCCAAACGACAACAAGTTCGCGGCGCTCAACTCGGCGGTCTGGTCGGGTGGCTCGTTCGTCTATGTGCCGGCGGGCGTGCATGTGGATATTCCCCTGCAAGCCTACTTCCGCATCAACGCCAAGAATGCGGGTCAGTTCGAGCGCACGCTGATTATCGCTGAAGAAGGAGCATTCGTCCACTATGTGGAGGGGTGCACTGCCCCGGTCTACGCGGAGGAAGCCCTGCACAGTGCTGTGGTGGAGATTATCGTCAAGCCCGGTGCCCGCGTGCGCTACACCACCATCCAGAACTGGTCGCGCGATGTGTACAATCTCGTCACCAAGCGCGCCGTCGCCTACCGCGATGCCGTGATGGAGTGGGTGGACGGCAACATTGGGTCGCGCGTGACTCAGAAGTACCCCAGCGTGTACCTGATGGAGCCGGGCGCACGAGGCGAAATCCTCTCGGTGGCGTTCGCAGGCGACGGTCAGCACCAAGACACGGGAGGCAAGGTCATCCACGCTGCGCCCTACACCAGTAGCCGAATCACCTCCAAGTCCATCTCCAAAGGCACAGGGCGCGCCTCCTACCGAGGGCTGGTGCAAGTGCTGGAAGGCGCGCACCACAGCAAGTGTAATGTAGAGTGCGATGCGCTCCTGCTGGATGAGGATGCCAAGACCGACACCTACCCCTACATCGAAATCAACGAGAAGGAGGTCACCATCGGGCACGAGGCGCGCGTGAGCAAGGTCAGCGAGGAGCAACTCTTCTACCTGCAGTCGCGCGGGCTGAAGAAGGACGAGGCGCTCACGCTGATTGTGTCGGGCTTTATTGAGCCGCTCGCCAAGTCGCTCCCGATGGAATACGCAGTTGAGCTCAACCGTCTCATTGAGCTTGAGATGGAAGGCTCTGTCGGCTAAACCCAAAAACCCGCTCCCTCACAGCCAGCCCAGTCGCTCTGGGCTGGCTCTTTTTATTTGGTACAATACGCTTATGCCAACGACACGCCGAGTGCTACTGCTGAACGGTCCGAACTTGAACCTGCTGGGCACGCGTGAACCGCAGGTGTATGGCTCAGCGACGCTGGACGAGCTTGTTCAGCGCGTGGAGGCGTTCGCTCAAGCGCACGGAATAGAAGTTCGGCACTTGCAATCGAACCACGAGGGCGCTTTGATCGATGCTATCCACGAGGCGCGTGCGTGGGCACACGGCATCATTCTGAATGCAGGCGCCTACACCCACACCAGCGTCGCCCTGCGCGATGCGATTGCAGGTGTTGGCATTCCCACCGTAGAAGTGCATCTCAGCAACATCCACGCGCGCGAGTCGTTTCGGCACACTTCGCTCATCGCTCCGATCTGTATCGGGCAGATTAGCGGTTTCGGGGTTTATAGCTATCTGCTGGCGGTGCAGGCATTAGTCTATCACTGGCAACGAGAAGGCTCGTCCAGCGTGCCATAATATAAAACGATGCGGTTCAATCGTGAGGCAATCAAGGGCTTCCTGAAAAACTGGTGCCCCGACGAGCATATTCAGAGCGTGGTGGAAATCACACCCCAATATCTGCAGAAGCTCGGCATTCGGGCGCTCCTGTTGGACTTGGACAACACCATCACCCCGTGGCGCAGTCGGCGTGTGCCCAATGAGGTCGCCCAGTGGATTGAGCAGATGCACACAGCAGGCATAAAACTTTGCTTTGTGTCCAACACACGCAACATCGGGCGTTTGAAGTGGCTCAGTGAGCAGTTGAAAATCCCCTATGTGCGCGGACCGATGAAGCCCCGACGCTCGATGCTCCGTCGAGCGATTGAGACCCTCGGCGTGCGCCCTGAAGAGACCGCTATCGTGGGCGACCAACTCTTTACCGATGTATGGGGCGGGAATCGGCTCGGCATCTACACGATTTGGGTTCAACCAATGCACCCCCGCGAGTTTGTCGGCACCAAAATCAGCCGTCAAGTGGAGAAGTGGGCGCTGAAACGCTTCGTCCCCCACACGGAGGAGCCGAAGTGATCGATGCCCACACCCAACTGGTGGGCGTGCTGGGCTATCCCGTGCGCCACTCGCTCTCCCCGCGCATGCACAACCGAGCCTTCGCCCACTTAGGGCTGAACTGGGTCTATCTGGCATTTGAGGTGTCGCCCGATGCGCTTGCCGATGCGATTGCTGGGATGCGCGGGTTGGGCATTCAGGGGTTGAACCTGACCATCCCTCACAAGGAGGCGGTGCATACGCTGGTAGACCAGCTCACACCTACTGCCCAAACGATTGGCGCAGTCAACACGGTGTACTGGGAATCGGGGAGGTTGGTGGGGGACAACACCGATGCGGAAGGATTTCTTCGGGCTTTGGAAGGGGAGGGAGTATCTCCTGATGGCGCGCGTGTGTTGGTGATGGGTGCAGGTGGCTCTGCCCGTGCGGTTATTTATGCGCTCCAATCCAGAGGGTGCGAAGTTTTGCTTGCGAACCGCACTCTGGAGCGTGCCCAGCAGTTAGCCAACGCGTTCGGGCTGAAGACCGTCATGCCTCTTGACCGTGCGCATCTGGCTCCGATACTTGCCGAGGTGCAGGGTGTCGTCAACTGCACGGCGTTGGGCATGACCCCGAATGCCGACACGATGCCTGACCTCCCCCTTGAGTGGTTGCCCGGTACCGCCTGGGTCTGCGATTTGGTGTACCGCCCGCTCCAGACACGACTGTTGCGTTCGGCACAGGCACGGGGTCTCAAGACGGTCAGTGGGCTGGGAATGTTGGTTCATCAGGGTGCGTTGGCATTTGAGCGATGGACAGGCATGCCAGCTCCCGTAGCCGTGATGGAGCAAGCGGTTCTGGAAGTGCTTCAAGGCGAGGAAGCCTCTACCTAATCCGTCTCGGCGAGCCGTTGCACGAGGTT
>CAKZQI010000004.1 GCA_937139515.1 uncultured Armatimonadota bacterium
AGTATAATAAAAATAATGCATTCCATATTCTAAGTTTATTTTT
Source organism: uncultured Armatimonadota bacterium (assembly GCA_937139515.1). GTDB lineage: Bacteria > Armatimonadota > Fimbriimonadia > Fimbriimonadales > GBS-DC > CAKZQI01. Next base: position 44 of record CAKZQI010000004.1, read on the forward strand.
TGATGATAATAATTCTCCCATAATCTAGACAAACTTTTTAGTACGACTGTTTCTTTTTCCATCATGGGTATAATCGTCCAACCACCTCCACCGCGATAATTGTTGAGAGCAGTTAGCAAAACAGGCGCAGCAACAAAAATGCCGATAACCAAAAATAAGTTTATCGAGCGCACTGAGTAGTGATAGTAAGCAATAGGCAAAAGTAGTGCAATAATGATTGGAATACGAGTCGAGGAAAGTATAAGCGTGCAAAGCATCGTAGTGAGGACAATCAGTACTGAGAAAAAATATTGTTTCTTAGAGAGGGTTATATAAAGACTGACTAATAAAAGACTGTTGATAAAATAAAAAACAACAACTTGAAGCGAACTTTTTTCTTCTTGAGCAAGTATCGTATGAACATACAGAGGAGGAAGAACCAATATTTCCAACACAGAACGACCGACAACCTGAGCTCTTTGATACAGAATTATCAGCGTCAGCGCTATAGTACTCAAGACGATGAACGTGATTAGCACTCTTATGTGCCGTGTCAAGATGCTCTGCAAGGCGCCCCCTCTGATGCGGAACGGCACCTGTAGGGTTGCCAGTTGGAACCGCGTGTGCAATCCCAAATAATAAGCCACAAGCCCTGCAAGGATGTAGAGCTCAAAAGTGAAACGAATATCGGAAGACCACTGCTGGGGCAAAGCGACCAAGGACCCCAACCCAAACAGGGCAAAGATCATCACATCGCATAGGAAATATGGATGGAGCGCGTCAAACCGCCATCCGCGCGCCCATAGCCATAGTTGATGCCCAATCACTAAAAGGCTAACCCCGACTAACAACATGGCTTTGTGTTCCCAACTTACTCATCTGCTCTACCAGTGGCTTTGTAAGACGGCTAATCTCATATTCACGCAAGCTCGTGCTCTCTGGATGAAGGTTCGCCTGATGCTCCCATTCACGAAACGCTTCTAAGGATAATTTACCCAAAAACTCACTGATTGCCGATTCTTCGTTGGGCACCCAACGAACTCCTGCAAAGGACTTTAGCAAGGCGTAGGTCGGGTCTTGGTCTTTGGGCATTTGAGCCAAGTACAAAACAGGGCGCCCTGATGCCAGATAGAGAAAGGTTTTGCCCGGCACTTGATACGGACTGCGATTCCCCACGAGAGCTAATATTCCTGCCGAGCGAATATATTTCAGGGAGAGGCTGTAGGAGATACGCCCCGTCGACTCCAAGTGTTCTAAACCAACGCATTGAGCCTCGCTTAGGAAATGATGGCTCGTGGACCCGACGATTTGCAGGCGATAACTCAGAGGATGCGTCGATTGAGGCGCCAGCGCACGAATGAGCGGGATGAGATTACGGGCCCGTCGGCTCGCTGACCCTACATAGGAAATAGTTATCGGGAGTTCCGCTTGAGCCACCATTAGGTTTGGGAAATCAACACTACGATAGCCAAAGGGCACGACTTGCACAGGCGGACAACTTCGCCCAAACCAGTGACGGTAAGCCTCTGCGGTCGATTCGGTCGTCACCACCAAATGGTCTACCAGCGGGAGCGTGCTTCGCTCCAGTCGGCTATTGGCAATCGCTTTCAGCCAAGTGTCAGGATGTTGCCAATCCACCCAACTCCATGGGTCGCCAAAATCAGCAATCCATGGGATATCCCAGCGCTTCTTGAGGGTGGCACAAGCAAGATGAGCGGTACAACTCCCCGAGGCAGACAGGAGCAAATCGGGTTTGACTTCGTTTCGTATCTGTTCCGCGAGGGACACGGCAAGCGTATCCCAACCTCGGCGAATATCAGGTACATACAAGCGATAGGCAAGATTGGAGTAGAGATACAGAGCCAATCGGCTCCCACGCGCCTTGATCTGTTGAAAATGTAGGTCATAAGCGGGAGATGCTGTACGCCAAAACCGAACACCCTTGGGCATCAGCTCTAAGAGTGTTTCATCTGCCTGAGAGGGCACAACCTCCGCCGTTAAGAGATCGAACTGGACACCTCTTTGCGCTAATGCCTCAATCATGTAGGCAGACCGGATGGTCTGCGACTCGGCAAAAGGAGGCAGGCTGAGACTCACGAAAAGTACTTTCACCCCTGCACCTCCGCTAACAGCTCTTGGTAGTGGCGCATATAGAGTTGAGCGAGATGCGCCCAAGTGTGATTACGAGCATACTCTTCGGAACGAGCCGAGTAGTCGTCGCGAACTGCAGGGTTCTCCAGTAATCGTTCTAAAGTGAGGGTGAGCGAGTCCACATCGCCTGAGCGAAATAACGCACACACCTCACTCAAGCCAAGGTTTTGTCCCACATCGGAAGCAATCACCGGTTTCCCTGCACCAATCGCATGGTGCATTGGGCCGCTGGCACCCATCACACGAGTGTATGGGATGGCAACGATATCTGCCGCTTGTACTAACTGTTGAAACCGTTCGTCGGGGAGATACTCCATCAACAAGTGGATGCGCAGCGGGTCTGGAACCTGCTGACGCAAGTTCACAAGTGTTTGATGATAAGTTTGTCCCTCTACTCCACGCGGTTCTCCTGCGATGAGTAAGTGCAGTTGAGCGAAACGAGGCTGAAGCCGACCGACTGCCTGAATTAGCTGGTGAAAGTTCTTATCAGGGCGGACAAACCCGACTGAAACAATCAACAAACTGTCTTCCAGTCCCAGAGCAGATTTCGCTTGGCTCTGCTGAGCGGGCGTGATGGGGTTCGGATGGCACGGATGAAACTCGGCATAAATAGGTTGGGCGATGTTGCAGTCGTTGCGAACTCGATCGATGAGGGGGTTCTGCTCACCCGAAACGAGCGCACTGAGTCGTGTGGCGCGCTGGGCGTATTGGCGATGGCTGACACGGTACAGCGAGGCTAATAGATTTCGCTTCTGAGGAGACCAGCCTCGCTCTTGGGCTAACAGAGCGAAGTCCTGCTCGGTCCAGAGCGAGTGGAGCGTAATGAGGGTTGGGATACCCCTGAGCCGAAGCCAGCGTAGAAGCAAGAACAGCGGTTCACCATAAATGCCTCCATAAAGCGATTTGTGGGGTGCCTGAAAGTGGACGACATTCGGCTGGAGCTTGCGCAACGCTTTAAGTAAATAGAAAGGTGCAAGATGCCGTCGCCAGCGATGGTCGGGGGAGGTCACCCGACGAACTTGCAGGTTAGGAAGCAGTTCAACACAAGGGACGCTATGGGAGCGACGGTGGGCTAAACAAACGATCTGCACAGGAAAGTCCTGCGCCAGTGCGGTATAAACCTGCCCTGCATAATGGGCTTCACCTTCCTTGTCTGGAGGAAACCCGCCTACTACCGCTATCCTCATCGTTCTCACTCAGTCCTTTGAGTTTGCTTCAGAATTTGAAATGTCACGAGCGAAGCAATTGCAAAGAGCGTGGCATAGCTCAGCAGATAAGCCCAGCCTAACCCAACGCTTCCTGTCTGCATCAGAACAACAGTGCTCCAGGCGCATACAAGAAACAGGACAGCCCAGACCAGATTGACTGCAAAACCCGCCCAGAAGCGTCCCATCGCTAACAGAGTATACCCAAGTGGCGCACATAGCGATGCAAACACGGCGGATACCATCAACAACCGAAATGCCAACTCTTGGCGCGGTACTGCTAAATCGTATAGGTTCAAAATCCACGCTGAGAAGAGAAGCATCGGCAAGATGGGGATGAGCACACTCACACTCACCATCTTGAGATTCGTGAGCACCAGTCGTTTCATCTGAGTGTGGTCTCCCTGTCCCCATAAGTGGGTGAGAATCGGTGAGGTGGATTGGGCGATTTGGGAGGGCAAGAACATCAAGATGGTTCGCCAATAGTTGGACACACTTAGCACAGCGACCTCTGAGAGACTGGACGCTTGGCGAGCAAGCAAAATACTTCCCCACCACGGCATCATTGAGGCGATGAGGGTAGACAAAAAAGCAGGGAGCGAGAACTCTCGTGACAACCGCAGCCCCAAACGCCAGTCGGGACGCCCCATAGAAACGGCTTGGTTGCGGAGTATCTTTCGCAGAAATTGATGAGCCACAAAGGCGCTGATAAAGGTTCCGATGCCTATGCCCATCACCACGCCCTCCAAACCGCCCCAGTAAGCACCTCCCACAAATGCCACGCCGATTAGGGTGCCCCTCAGCGTATTCAAGAAAGCAACAAGGCGAAATGCCTCAAAGCCCGACAGCCCACTCGTGATAATCGCGTAAATCCCTCCAAACAACACGGTCACGCTGGCAAGAAGTAGGGGCACGTGCGATTGAACATCATCAAAAAGACTGATGGCAACCCAGCGGGCACTGAGGGCTAAGCCACCCGCGAGCACCAGACAGAGCGAATAGCCCACTGCGAACAGGGCGCTTAGATGAGTACGAAGGCGCTCTGGCTCAACCGAACGCAGGCTCGCCACCGTGCGCATCACCGTCCAGCCAAGACTGGGCGCAATCAGCGAGTACAGCATATTGAGCGTGAACTGGATTAAGCCCAAGCGTCCAAACTGAACTTCACCCAGCATCCGCGCTGTGATGACCGAGGCAACCAGCAAGATAGCCTGTGCGGAACCTGTGCCAATCACAGACCAGCTAATTGCGCGAGCCACCCGCTGACGTGCAGGAGTGTTCATGGAGACCGACGCGCCTCAGCATCGACGCGTTCGAAGAGGGCGTTCATATGCGTGTGCAGGCGCTGAGTGTAGCCATAAGGCTCAAGAATCTCGGTCAGGTGGGGGCTATGAAGATGCTCTGCCCATACAATTCTCGGATAGGCTCTCTCAGGAGCACAGTGGAAGAAACGCTGGATCACTCGCTCTTCCGCACCTTCAATATCTAACTTGACAAGGTGGCACTGCTCAATAGCGTGTTGTTGGAACAGCTCATACAACGGTACGACATCCACCTCGACGACCTCTTGAATATGCTGATGCGTCGCTTCGCATACTTCCTTCACAAGGCTCGCATTGCCGCGATAAACAGGGTAGTAGAAGGGGAGCTTGCCATATGTATCCAACACGCCCACTTGCACAGGCACTATGTTGCGTATTTGATTAAGACGAATATTCTCAACCAGTTTTTCATAGGTTCTGGGAAAAGCTTCTACCGCGAGCACGCGTGCATTCGGAAAACGCGTCGCCAACCACAAGCTGATAAACCCGATGTTGGCTCCCAAGTCCACAAACCATCCCCCCGTGTCCGCGGGAACTTGCCCCAAAACAAATCTCCGCTCAAGCTTGTCATACTGATGTGGAGCGAACCAAAAGAGCCCGTCAGCATACTCTGTGGGGTCAAGGTACATGCGGAATCCCTCTACCTCAACAATGCCTCCCCCCAATCGGAGGCGATTGTGAATTTTCCACAACACCTGCGTTGGAATCGCGCGAATATACTTGATGTCCGGCGTGCTGAGCGCTACGCGGCGGAATACCTGCTTCAGCGTGTCTTTCAACATACCCATTACTCCAAAGGAACAGTTCGTAAAGTGCGCCCAGACTCCTGCCAACACTGTCGGCACAGGTAGAATCTGTTCCACTAGGAGACTGTTAGAGCAATGAGAGTGTTGATTACTGGCGGAGCGGGCTTCATCGGGCGATGGCTGGCATTCAAAGCGGTGCAGGCAGGACACCAAGTATGGATTTACGACAATCTATCCGTTGGCTCCAAAGCGAACTTGGAATCGATGATTCAGAGGCTGCACCTTGTGGAAGGTGATATTCTGGAGCATGAGCATCTTGTGTCCCTGTTTCAGCAGGAGAACTTTGAGGTGGTGTATCATCTCGCTGCGTATCATTACATCCCGTTTTGCGAAGCGCATCCCACTCTGACGATGCGCGTCAATTTGGAGGGCACGATGTCGGTACTAGATGCTTGTCGGCAGACGAACCGTCCTCACCTCATCTTCGCCTCTACTGGGGCACTGTACCCAAGCGTTGACACAACGTTGGATGAGGCGATGAATCTAACCGTCTCGGATGTCTATGGCTTGAGCAAGTGGATGGGAGAACAGGCGGTACAGTACTATCACCATCGGTATCACCTCCCTTGCACCATCGTTAGGCTGTTCAACACCTATGGACCGTATGAGACGAATCCCCACCTCCTGCCTCATGTGATAGAGAGCCTAAAAGCCCACCCCGACTATGTGGAGCTGGGCAACATCAAACCCAAGCGCGACTATATCTATGTAGAAGATGTTGCCGAAGCGCTTCTAAGACTCGCTGAACCGAGCGATACCCTGAGGGTGTTCAACATTGGCACAGGCAATGAATATTCGGTAGAGGAGATGATCGAACTCATTTCCCAGATATTGGAACATCCAATACGGATTGTTCAAGACCCTGAACGCGTGCGTCCTGTGGACAAGATGCATCAGCGCGCCAACATCACTCGTTTGCAGAGTGCCACGGGGTGGACGCCGAAGTACGACATTCATAAAGGGCTAAGAGCACTTCTACAACACGAAGGGCTGTTGACGAATGAGCGAAGTGATGGCGCTGAGGCGTAGGGACAACGAGACGGTTCGAATCAGGGAACCCTATGGTGACCCCAGGGGGATTCGAACCCCCGTCCTCCTGGCTGAGAACCAGGCGTCCTAAACCGCTAGACCATGGGGCCACCTGCGTGGTAGAGTATACCCTGCCCCGTGCTAAAAAATCAAGTCCTGCCTCACTCACTGGCTCTGGAGGTAGTGTGCGAACTCTTGCGTTGCACTGCGAGCGTTCGGATCATCCGTGAGTTGATAGCCCCGACTCCGCGCCCATTGGTCGGCTAACTGGCGTAAGGTGGACTGGGCGAACTGCGCATGGGCGCGCACGCTCTGCTCGGGTGCAGGCAGTTGGGTCATAGTGTTGAGGCGCACCTGAGCGGAAGGTAAAGACTGCTTGCGGGCAGGCGCTGGTTCCAAACGCTCAATCGGGGGTAGATAGAGGGCTTCGGCACGCGGTTGGCTCGCTATCGCTTCATCAACCTCACGGGTGACTTCCTGCGTGAAAGCACGGCGTCGCGAATTCAGGCGCACCTCAATCTCTTGTTCGATGCGGTTCAACTGCGCCTGATAGCGCTCCTGAAGCGCGCGCTGGTTGGCTTGCCACTCGCGCTCTAACTGCCGGAGCGATTGCTGAGCCGTGCGATAGGGTGCGCTATCGGGCGCATACACCAGCAGGGCAACGAGCAGGGGAAAGCGCGCCTGACCGTAAGCCTGAAACGCCTCGAACCACTCGCGGTCTTGTTGAACGAGTAAGGCGTCCGTATCGTATTCCGATTGGAGCTCCGCACGCCAGCGGGGTTCTAACTCCGCCAGTACCGCCAAACGCGTCTGGAGAAGGTTTTGACGAATCGCTTCACGCTGGTCGCGAATGCTTCCGAGCGCCAGCTGACGCCGCGCCGAGAGGGTCTCAGGTGGAGTGGGGGCAACCAGTTCTTGAAGCGTCTGCGCAGAAGCCCTATAGTCGGCGAGCGAGTTGGGAATCGGGGAGCTGCGTGAGGCTTTAGGAGGAGATGGGCTGAATGCCGACCAGTCAATACGAACCAACTCGGGCGTACGGGAACGGCAGGCACTCAGCCCTAGAACACAAAGCAGAAGTACTATTTGCGCTCGTTTAATCGCTTAATCACCTCGTCTGTGATGTCGTTGTCGGCGAACAGCACCGTCTCGGCTGAGAAGACCACGGCAAGTCTTTTCTCTTTAGCGATTTGACCAATCACCTCACGGACGACTTTGCGCACATCTTCACGGCTTTGTTGCACACGCTGTTCCAGCTGTTGGCTCAGTTGCTGGGCAAGTGCTTGAAGCGCTTCCCGACCGCGCACCTCCATCTGGGTGAAGCGCTCTAAGGCGGCTTTCTCGGTTTCGGAAGGGCTGGGCTTTTGGCGCAGGCTCTGGAGCTCCTCCGAACGCTGGCGTGAGGTGGTGGAGAGCTGCTGAAGACGCTGACGCTGAGCATCGTTGAGGTTGTCCGCCAGAAGCAAGGTCGTCATCTCTTGGCGTTCCTCATCCGTGAGAATAGCGTTCTCTTGCAGAACTTGGAGCGCACCCCGATAACGCTGTTCTAAGGCTTGAAGTTGCTCTAAGCGGGTCTTGACATAGGTCGACTCGTTGATGACCCGCTCGTAGTCCACGACGCCCATATTTTGGGCAAAAGTCAGCGCAGTCGCGCACAGGGTGATGCCCCATAGCAGAATCTGTCTCATCATAGAACCTCCTTGTGAATGGATTGTACCTTCTAGAAGACCTGTCCCACGCTGAAGTGGGTGCGCCCGCCATCGCGCCCGATGCCGTAGTCGATGCGCAGAGGACCGAGCGGGGTGCGCACGCGGATGCCCAGCCCATAACCGATTTCGGGCTTGAAACTTCGGTTCTGGGTGAACTCGTTGACCGTGGGATAACCGCCCCACGCATGCCCTATATCCACGAAGAAGACCGCGGTGAAGGCTTTCTCTACGGGCTGGCGGAACTCAAAACTCAGGATGAACGCCTGCTTGCCCCAGAAGCGGTCTTCGGGGTATCCGCGCAGGCTCTCCGCACCACCCACAAAGAACTGTTCAAAGAACGGAACCGAGCCCGTGAGCGTGCCATAGTAGAAGCGCGCGGCGAACACCTGCCGTCGGTCGTCCGGATTCACGCGACGCCCCTGCGGGCTAAGGTAGATTCGGTAGTCCAGCGAGGCGCGGAAGAAGCTGGAACGCCCTAACCGAACGACCCCCGAATCGATGAACTGTCGCTCCGCCGAGCGAATGTTCGTGATCCCTGGCTCCAGCGTGAGCATAACGAACTGTCCTGTGGCAGGGTCTAAATCCAGATCGCGCGTGTTGTAAATCCCGCGCAGGGTGAGGCTGGTCAGCGAGCCGTCTTGACGAATGAACCCGCCTCCCTCATTAGTGGCGATACGGTTGGTGTTGACATCCTCAGTGCGCAATCCGAGGGAAGCGTTGAAAAAGTCACCAAACGGACGCCCGAACCCCAGCGAGATACCGCGCCGACGCTCGTCATAGCGGTCTTCTTGGTCCTGAGGCAGACTCGGTCCTCCGAAAAAGTTGGAAGTGAACCGATAAACGAGTTTGTCATAGAGGGAGATTGAAAAACTGGTGCGGCGACGGTCTAAGTAAGGCTCGGTGAAGTTGACCTCGATGCTGTTGCCGTTGCGTCCACCTGTGCTTTGGAAGTTGACGCCCACCGTTTGCCCGTTGCCGCGGAAGTTGGTCTCGTAGATTTCCGCCAAGCCAATCAACCGCCGTCGGGAGTCGACTGCGAACCCCACATTCAGGCGTCCTGTCGGGCGCTCCTTGAAGCGCAAGGTAATGTCCACGGTGCCTGGCTCACCCGCCTGCTCTTCAGGGTCAATTCGGTCGAAATAGCCCGTGTTGTAGAGGCGATTGATGTCGCGTTGCCAGCGGTTGATATTGAACAGCTCACCGGGCTTGGTACGCATCTCACGCAAAATGACATGGCTGCGCGTTTTTGAATTACCTTCAATCTTGATGGAACCGACTTTCAGCTCGCTAAGCGTAATTTCCAGAACGCCATTCTCGTAATCGGGAGGGTTGTAGCCTTCAGGAAGCACCACATAGCCTGCCCGTTGATACGCTTCTTGAATGGCGCTGATGTCGGAGCGCGCTAAGTTGGTGTTGAACACGAATCCAGGCTTGTTGCGAATGACTTCCAGCAACTGCTCGGGACGAAGCACGGTATTACCGACGAAGCGCACCTCCTTGATCAGCGGATTCTCTACGACATCAAACTGCACGCGCACTCCCGATTCGGCAGGCTGACTGCTGGCTTTCACCTCGCTGAACAGCCCCATTGCCAAGATGGTCTGGCGGTCGCTCTCCAGGGTCGCTTCACTGAACGGTTCACCGGGTTTGAGGCGCAGTGCCGTTAAAACAGCACTCTCAGAAACATGGGTCAGCCCACGAATGGTGATGGTTTCCACGCGTCGTTCTTGTGCCGAGCCGATTAGCACGCCCAGCAGAAGCCCACAGAAGCCGATTAGGTAAGTGATTCGTCCGAACATCAGTGTTCCTCCTCTTGCACATAAGGAGCGAGGCGGGTGCGGAGCCAAGAGCGAGCGCGTGCCAAACGGCTACGCACCGCTTCTAAGGTGATGCCTAGCACCTCCGCCATCTCCTCGTAAGACATCTCTTCGTATTCTCTCAGTAAAATGATTTCGCGATAGTCAGGGGGCATCTGACTAATCAACAGGCGCACGCGCTCGACCAGCTCCTGCTGGAGCAGATGCTCCTCAGGCGAAAGCCCTAAGTCGGGCGGGTCCCAGCCCGTCGACTCACCCTCTGCATCAGTTTCCAACAGACTAATGTCCACCTCGCGTTTGCGGATTCGTGCCCGCTTCTCCAGGTGGTCGTTCGCCAAGTTGACTGCGATGCGGTAAAGCCATGTATAGGGTTGAGAGTCGCCACGGAAGCGACTGAAGGCGCGGAATGCCCGATAGAAGGTCTCTTGAGTAAGGTCTGCCGCATCTTCAGGGTCGTTGACCATGCGTAGCAGAAGGTTATAAATCCTTCGCTCATACGCTGACACCAACGCCTCGAACTCTTGCGCTTCGTCCATCCATCGAGTACCCTTCTCGCTTCCCTGACACAGAACTTTAGACTCGTCGCCGTCCCTTCTGTTTCAGACACTTAGAGTGTACCCTACGGCTGGTTCGGCGCTTGTTGGGTTTGTGCCTGTTGATAAAATTGTTGGGCGCGTTTGCGGTCACCCTGTTTTTCTGCGCAGACACCCAGCAGCCCATAAATGCGGTCATCTTTGTATCCGTAATCAAGCAGTTCTTGAAGTGCTTTTTCGGCATCTCGGGGGCGGTTCTGAGCGAGGCGGAGTTTCGCCATTAGTAGCCCGTAGGCGAACCGATCTGGCTGACGGCGCTCAGCGCGCTGAAGGAACTGCTCGGCGAGTTGAAACTCACCCCGCCCAATCGCCTGGTCGGCGCCTGCCAGCCACGGGGTCGCTGTCTCAAACTCCTTGAGCAGGTTCTGAGCTAAGGAACCCTCGGGATTGCCTATCTGCTGAAGCGCCAGTCGGAACTGCTCCTCAGCGAGGTCGGGACGCCCCCGCCTAAGATAAATCAACCCCAACACCTGATGCCCCATAAACTTGGGGGTCTTGTCCAGCATATGTTGGCGCACAATCCGCTCCGCCTCATCTTGGAGACCTTTCTCAGAGAGCATAATCGCCAAATTGTTCCAACCGATGATGTTTTCGGGTTCCAGGTCGGTGCCTTTGCGGAACATCGCAATCGCGCCTTCGGGGTCGCCCAGTCGCAACAGCGCGACGCCCTTATTAACCCAGCCCATTCCGCTATCGGGAGCGATTTCAATACTACGCTCTGCGTATCGTAGCGCCTCTTGATGGCGCCCGATTTTGTTGTAGTAATCCGAGAGGTTGCTCCAGCCAATAGGTGAGCGTGGCGAACTGCGCGTGAGCCACTGCCAGAACGGTTCGTCATCTTTCCAGTTGGGCAGGCTAAGCGCCGTCACCACAAAAAATCCCACTCCCGATGCCCCCCCAAGAGCCAGCGAAAGTCGCTTGAGAGGTTCCTTGTTCCACAAAGCCAGCACGACCCCCGTCGTGCCAATCAGAAACACCGCCAGCGGGAAGGTCAGGAATCGCTCGGCAGTGAAAATCCCTAAAGCGAACTCCATCGGGCGCAGGTTCAGCACAGGAAGCAGGGTCGCTACACCTCCCAACAAGAGCCACCCGTAAGCTGAAACTCGCCGAGCCACCCAGAGAAACAGAACCAGCACCCCCAAGCTGACCGCTAACTGAACCCACGCCACTAAGTCTTGGGGTGATACAGGCAGCTCAGAATGATGGGCAGGCGTGATGCTGAAGAAGGGAAAGTAGACCAACCCCAAGAGCGTCGCCAAAGTGCGCCCCACCAACAGCAGATGTTGCAAGGGCGTGCCGGGGTTCAGTTGGGCGACGAGGTTCTCAGTTTGCATCAAATAGCCCATCGCCCCATAGCGTAGCGCCAAATACAACAGCGAACACACGAACAGTGCCCCCAAAGTCGGCAAGAGAGTGGAACCCTCGCTGGAGGGTGTCCCCCCTATGCGTCGCCTAACCCAAATCCAGATGGGAAGCAGAATCCATAACACGACCGCCATCTCTTTGCATAGCAGGGCAAGCAGGAAAGCCCCCCCAATCCCCAAGAGCCGTTTCCAGCCAGAGAGCGTCATCTCTGCCAGAAGCGCCAATAGCAAGAAAGTGGTGGTCAGCAAGTCATAGCGTGAGGAGACGAACGCCACACTCTCCACCAGCGCGGGATGAAGCCCGTAGAGCGCGCCCACCGCCACCACCGCCCAACCGAAACCGAACCAACGCCTTGCCAACAGCATCACCAACCCCGTGTTGAGCAGGTGGATAAGCAGGTTCGCCAAGTGGAACGGCATCGGGTGATCATCCCAAATCCAAATCTGCACCAGCAGGCTGGTCAGGGCGAGCGGACGGAAATAGTTGGGCGAAAAGTCCAGCGGTTGGCGCACCGCCTCCAGCCACCGCGAGGGGGTCTGATAGTCGGGGCGTCCGTAGAGAATCTGGTCATCATCCCACACAAAGCCGAACTGGAGAGTCTGCAAGTACAGAAGCGCCACCAGCCCGAGCACACCACCTATGCCCAGCCAGAGCCACCGTGTTGGAGCCATCCGCGATTGAAACACGCCTTAGGATACCCCGTCGGGTATACCTTTCGGGTGTTGAAGAAGGAGCGTCCCGAACGGTTGATTGTCGGGTTAGGCAATCCGGGCGAAGAATATGCAGGCACACGCCACAACGCCGGGTTTTGGGTCGTGAGCCTGCTGGCGCGCCGACACAATATCCCGCTCAAGACCCATCGCCACCACAGCAAGTACGGTTTGGGCATCGTTCAGGGCGTGCCTGTGCTGTTGGCGCTCCCGATGACCTATATGAACCGCAGTGGCGACGCAGTGCGGGCACTCCTGCAGGCGTATCATCTCAAGCCTCCACAAATACTGGTGGTGTACGACGATGTGGCGTTGCCGTTAGGCACCTTGCGCGTGAGAGCGGAAGGCTCCTCGGGAGGACAGAAGGGGATGAAATCCATCATCCAAGCCTTAGGAACCGAAGTGTTCCCGCGCCTTCGGGTGGGAGTCGGACCCGCTCCTGAGGGAGAAGACATCGCCGACTTTGTCCTCTCGCCCTTTGACGAGTCGGAACGCCCTTTGGCGCGCCAGATGATGGAAATCGGCGCCGACGCCTGCGAAGCGTGGCTGACGCAACCGATTGAACAGGTGATGGCACAATTTAATCGCAAATTCGGTCTGGAGACCCCTCCACACGGCACACTCTGAAAGCCCTAAATCCACAGAGGTTAAAAAATCGTGGCACGGGCATCCTGCCCGTGTAGCAAAGCACGCAAGCCACGAGGTAGGGTAGGATGTGTCCGCTGGGAACGCAGGCGTCTCGCCTGCACCGCTGGTGAGAACATCTTGGGCAAGGATGCCCAAGCCACGAGCGGGCGAGACGCCCGCGCTCCCTGCATTTTTTAAACACCCTCACAGAGGGGGAAAAAATAGAGAGGGGTATAATACCTATGGTATGGATGTAAAGCCTTCGACTGGCGAAGTGATACTGATTGATGGTTCTTATGGTGAAGGCGGCGGGCAAATCCTTAGGGCAGGGCTCGTTCTCTCTATGTTGACGGGTCAGCCCGTGCAGTTTAATAACATTCGGGCACGCAGACCCAATCCGGGGCTCCAGCCTCAACACCTCACGGCAGTTCACGCAGCGGCAACGATTAGCCAAGCGCGGGTGTCGGGAGCGATTATCGGCTCCCCGTATCTCTACTTTGAACCTGGTCCTATCGTGGGTGGGGAATTCCTTTTCAATGTGGAAGAGATTTCGGGTGCAGGTTCGGCAGGTTCGGTGATTTTAGTGGCACAGACTGTGCTCCTGCCGTTGGCGCTTGCGGGGCAAGCCTCCCAAGTGACCCTGTTGGGCGGTACCCATGTGGGCTGGAGTCCTGGCTCAGACTACTTGACCCAAGTCTATCTGCCTGCGATGCGCGAGATGGGTGTTGAAGCCGAACTGACGACGCGCGCAGCGGGGTTCTACCCACGCGGAGGCGGACAGGTCATCTTAAAAGTGTCGCCCGCAACCCTACCCCTGCGTCCCATCAACTGGACAGACCGCGGAAATCTCAAGCAGATTACCCTCACCTTCACCCTGTCCAACCTTCCCGAGCATACCCTCAAGCGCGGTGAGCAATCGGCGGAGACGCTCATCGGTCTGCTGGGCATTCGTCCCCAGTTTAAGCACCAAATTCTGCCCTCTCGCGGGTTTGGGTTGTCGCTGACCCTGTCGGCACAGGCAGAGCACGGCTATGCAGGTTTCATCCGCTTGGGGCGACGCGGCGTCGCGGTGGAACAGGTCGTAGAAGAGGCTTGGAACGAGTTTGTCGCTTGGGCGAAGACGCGAACCTCTGTAGACCAGTTCCTCGCTGACCAGCTGGTACTTCCAGCGCTGTTTGCGAGCGGTCCCAGCACATGGACCACCTCCCGTGCGACCAGCCACCTCAGAACCCTGCTATGGCTTGTTCACTCCTTCGTCAAAGCGCGCACCGAGCTGACCGCCCTCGACTCGCAGGGCGTGAAGGTTCAAATCGTGCCCGGTGAGGAGCCGTCTAACGCAGACCACCCCACGAATCACACATCGACATAGTAGCGGGCACGCCAGCCCCCGTTGGTCTGAGCCAGCTCTAAGCCGTGATAGGTGACCGATTTGACGGGGGCACCGCTCCACTCGATGGCGTGGGGTTCTACGGGCGCGTAGTGGGCTGTCGCTTGGAGACGCCACCGCTCCCCCTCCGACACGACCTGAACCTCCGAAAACCTCCGAAAGAGGAAGTGGTTCACCTCAAACTGATACACCAGTTCGTTGAGCCAGCGCACCAAGAGCATCTCCAAGTCGGGTGCCGTTTTCTCAATCGTCAGAGTCTCAGAGAAGGGGTACAGCTCAGGGTCAATCATCAGGGCGAACATGCCCTCCGCACAGGTGGTGAACAGGTCTGGCAGCGACTCCGCTTCCACCTCTAAGCCTTTGTCGGCAGTGTGTTCCAGAATCTGGTACTTACCCATCCTGAGTGTGAGATTCGGGCTGGTCGCTGTTCATCCTGCCGAGCAGGTCTTGCAGGAGCGAGGGCGGGATGGATACCTTCAGTCCCCGCTCCAGACTGCGTCGTTTGATGGCTCCTTTGAGGCACTCGGATTGGGGACACAAGTAAGCCCCGCGTCCTGGCAGGCGGTGGTCGGGGTCGTAGCAGACGGTGTTGGAGTTGGGCAGGCGCACGAAGCGCAGGAACTCCGATTTGGGGGCGGTGCGCCGACAGAAGGCACACCGCCGAGTCGGTTGGCGCCCCATCTTATGCGCTCTTTTCGCCCTTTGCAATCTCCTCTTCAGAGCGAACTTCCAGTTGCCAACCAGTGAGTTGCTCGGCAAGGCGCACATTCACCCCGCCCCGACCTACCGCTTGGCGCAGCTGGTTGTTCGGCACCACCACCAGCGCCGATTTCTTGGGCTTGTCCAAGATGACGCGGTTGACCCGTGCTGGGTTGAGCGCATCGCGGATGAACTGGGATGGGTCGCTACTCCACTCAATCACATCGATATGCTCGCCGAAAAGTTCGTTGGTGATGGCTTGGACGCGCATTCCGCGCTGACCCAAGCAAGCGCCCACCGCATCGATGAGCGGGTTCTTGGAGTGTACGGCGACTTTGGTACGCTCGCCGGCTTCACGGGCAATCGCCTTGATTTCCACATCGCCGCTGGCGATTTCGGGCACCTCTTTGGCAAGCAGGCGCGCCACCAGCAGCGGCTCGGTGCGCGAGGCAATCACCTTCACATCGCGCAGGCGCGGTTCACGCCCACGCTGAGTTTCGGGCAGTTTGACCTCCAGCACCAGCACCTTGAGGTCTTGACCGATTTCGTAAGTGTCGCGTGGACTTTGATGACGCTCGGGAAGTACGACCTCCACGCGTCCGTAGGACAACAGCACTTTCGGACCGATGAACCGTTCAATCCGTGCGCTGATGACATCGCCCACGCTGGCGTTGAGTTCTTTCAGGGCATGCTCACGCTCCAGCTCACGCAGACGCTGGATAAGCACTTGGAGGGCGTTCTGTACGGCGATGCGCCCGAACTCTTCTATGGGCGCCTCTAATTTGATCGTATCGCCCACCTCCAACTCAGGTTGGATTTTTTGTGCCTCTTCCAGGCTGATTTGCGTGTTTTCGTCGGTGACAAAGCCGACAACCTCCTTCTCGATGAACACACGGAAACAGTTGGGAGCCTCTTGAGTAAATCGTGCGAAGACGCGTGCATTATGGGGCAGATGCTGTTGCCGACGGTAGGCGTTAGCGAACGCCGTCTCCAGAGTTGCCAACAGGTCCGCGTAGGGGATCCCACGCTCGCGTTCCAGTTGTCTCAAAACCTCTACAATTTCGTTGCATTGCATAGTGCTTACCCCCTTGGGTTTTAAAGAAAAGAGTGGGGGCACAACCCCACTCTTCCCTCTCAGAGTGCCCGCTTATAGTATACCCGCTCTTGCCCCTAATCCCTGTGAATTAGATTGATTAAAAGCAGGACTCTCCGCTTAGTAACACAGGCGACCCAGAACCTCATTTGAGCGCACGAATCGCTTCCACGCTGTGGGGGTTCTCCAGCGCGCTGAGGTCGCCCGTCGGTTGACCCAGATAAGCCGAGCGGATGACCCGACGCATAATCTTGGCGTTGCGCGTTTTGGGCAACTCAGGCACCGCATAGACCGCTTTGGGCATCAGGGGCTTGCCCATCCGCTCGGCAACCAAGTTCAGGAGTTCTCTTGCCAGCGCCTCGTCCATCGTGTAGCCCGGCTTGAGCACCACGAACGCCACTGCCGACTGCCCCTTGAGTTCGTCGGGTATGCCGATGACGCCCGCTTCCACAACCGCAGGATGCTCCACCAGCACGCTCTCGATCTCGGCAGGCCCCACACGCTTGCCAGCAATCTTGAGCGTGTCATCGGCACGTCCCAAGATGTACCAGAAGCCATCCTCGTCCACAAGGCTCAGGTCGCCGTGGTTCCAGATGCCCTCCCACTGGCTCCAGTAGGTTTCTAAGTAGCGTTCACGGTCGCGCCAGAACCCGCGCGTCATACCGGGGTTCACATTTTTGACGACGAGATAGCCGACCTCACCGCGCACAGGCGCACAGGCATCGTTGACGACCTCTGCGTCCACGCCGGGCACGACGGTGTTGAAACTGCAAGGCTTGAGCGGACGCAAAACCGTACACCCCAGAATGCCCCCTGAGATTTCGGTACCACCCGAATAGTTGATAATCGGGGCGCGCCCTTTGCCGACATGCTCCAGAGTCCACAACCACGGCTCAGGGTTCCACGGCTCGCCTGTGGAACCGAGCAAGCGAAGCGAGGTCATCGGGTGGCGGTCGGCGTAATCGGAGCTTTCACGCATCAGTGCCCGAATAAGCGTCGGCGTAATGCCCAGCACACTAATCCCGTGACGGTCTACCATCTCCCAGAGGCGGTCAGGCGCGGGATAATCAGGGGAACCGTCGTACATAAACACAGTCGCCCCTAAAATCAGCCCGCCCATAATCAGCCACGGTCCCATCATCCAGCCGATGTCGGTCAGCCAACTAATCGTATCGCTCGGTTTCAGGTCAAACAGGTGGTACATGTCCTGTGCAGCTTTGACAGGAAAACCTGCATGCACATGGTACGCCGCTTTGGGCTTGCCCGTGGTGCCAGAGGTGTAAATCATCATACAGGGGGTCTCGCTGGGGAAGGCGGGTGCAGGATAATCACCGGGTTGGAGCAGGTCAGAATAGCGCACTTCAAAGGTGGGGTCAAAGCGCACATCGTCGCGGTTGGCGCGGTCAACCACAATCATGCGCTGAATGTTCGGATAGGCTTGCAAAGCGGTGTAGGCGGTCTCTTTCATCGGTACGGTGCGCCCACGGCGCGGGAAGCCGTCCGCCACGAACAACCAGCGTGCTTCGGCGTCCTGAAGGCGCGTTTGTACAGGTTCAGGACCAAAACCTGAAAAAAGCGGGAGTGCAATCGCCCCAATACGGCTAACGGCTAACAAGGCAATAGCCACCTCAGGAATAAAAGGCAGAAACAGCCCCACACGGTCGCCCGGTTGCACTCCGAGCGCTTCCAGCCCCCGACAGAGAGCGTTCACCTCGGCAAGCAGTTCGGCATAGGTGTAGCGTCGCTGGGTGCCCTCCTCACCTTCCCATACCAAAGCGAGGCGGTCGCCGTGCCCGTTGAGGAGGTGGCGGTCTAACGCGTTGTAAGTCCAGTTCAGCATTCCGCCCGTGAACCATTTGGCGAACGGTTTGCCCTCGCTGAGGTCAACGGTCTGAGTGTAGGGAGTATGCCAGTGGAAACCGACGGCATCAAAGAAAGCGCGCCAGAACCAGTCGGGGTCATCTACCGAGCGTTTCAGAAACGCCTCGTAGGTCGTTATCTGATGGCGTCGCATCTGCTCGGTGAGGTTTGCCCGCTCTATCAGCCCTGCGTCGGGCGTCCACGCGATAGGTAAGTTGAACTCCTGCATAGGCTCGCTCCGTTGCGCTATGGAGGATACCCGACAGGAACCCGTGTTCTACTAACCGCTCTCTTGCAAATAGACCTCTAACTTCTGGCGGAGCATCTCACGGGCGCGGTGGAGGCGTGCTTTCACCGCCGCCTGCGTGATACCCAGACGCTCTGCGGTCTCCTCTGTGGAGAGTCCCTCCATATCGCGCAGGACTAAGACGGGGCGCAACGAATCGGGCAGTTCCGAAACCGCCTTCTGAACCTGGTCGCGCAGGTCATCTTCTATAGCGATGGTCATCGGGTCTTGCGAGTAGTTGTCAATCAGTTCCCTCAGAATGCGCTGACCCTCCTCACTCTCCAGCGGGTCGTCCAGCGAGTAGAAACGGTCTAAGTGCTTGCGTGCGCGGATACAAAGCCGTCGCGCAATCGTGTAGAGCCATGTGGAGAAGTTCGCATCACCCCGGAACTGCTCCAGCGCACGGAAAGCGTTCAACAGGGCATCCTGAAGCACATCGTGCGTCGTTTCAGGGTCGCCCCCGCAAGCACGCAACAGTGAACGGAACACTCGGTCGCGGTGCCGTTCCAGAAGCTTGTCAAACGCGCGGTCGTCGCCCTGCTTTGCCGACTCTATCAGGTAGGCGTCTTCGTAGTCGCTCATCAGTTCTTATTTTACCTGCGCGCTGGGTCAAAAGTTGCCACCTCACCCGACCAGGTGGTGAGCGTTGGGTAAGCGACCATATTCACATAGCGTCGTAGGTATGCCCCGCCCTCCTGCATTGCCACCTCCTGAGCCTTCTGGAGCGACTCCAGCCAAGGCGATTGTTGGGTCTCCATCGCAATCTGGAATAGCTCGGGGCGCAGGGCGTAATCCCACACCACGACGCGCTGGTTGTTTTGTCGTGCCTTATCAAGCAACTGGCGGAAGTCGTTTTCTGGCTGAAGCCAATACTCGGTGGCAACCACTCGTGCCTTGCCCCCACTTTCGTAGCGGAGCCATTCGGCGAGGCGGGTTGCGGCGACCAGTATGTCGCCCTCGCGGATGCCCGCGCTCACCGCCTCCGCCTCTTGGCGCTCGGCATCATGCTCGGTGGAGCGCAGACCGCTCACCTTCATCAATCCAAAGACCAGCATCACCAACGCTAACGGAGGCACGACATAACTCAACCGTTGGGCGTCCTCTTCGTAATAGCTGCCCAGCCAGCCCCCCAATCCCAACAGTGCCCAATACACCGTCCACAAGTAAAGTGCTTGGCGGTCACCTTGCCAGAGTATCAGAAACATCAGTGAAACCAAGAGCGCATACCCGCCCAGTTGGCGGATGCTTGCCACCAAGCGCTCGGTCGCGATGCGCTCGCCCCCGAACTGGATGGTGGCTAACACGATTAGGAAAATGAGCAAAATCAGCAAGAAGGCGCCCTTGAGCAAAGTGATGAAGGTGCCTCCCAAGAAATACTGGTACACATCGCGCACGCGGAACGGTCGCCCCAGCGCCAGCAGAGCATTCTGAACCTGCTCGCCCGAAGCACGCCAATAGAGACCGCTGAGGCGTGGCGGGTCAATTTGGGTTGAGACACTACCCGTGACCATCCATTCCACGATAGAGGGCTTAGGGCGCTCCACCCCACTTGCCACCACCTGACCGGGCAACACGAAGTAGACCACCAGATAGCCGACCAAAGTGATGCCCAGCAGGGAGCCGAAATAGCCCGCACCGCCTCCCCGCCTGAGAGCGATAATCCCACCCGCAAGGGTCGGGGCGAGCGCAAACAGATTGATTAGACATAGCAGCCCACCCAATACCCCCAGACGCACAGTCGTAGCGCTGGACAGTTCCCGCGCCGATAAGGTACGTATCGCCGAGAGTACCCATAACGCCATCAGCAACAGGCACAGCGCAGGAAACGAAAGCATCGTCGCCCCGTTCCAAGCGACATTCGTGCTGTAGAACAGAAAGGTGAGCCAACCGCTCAACCCCCCAGCAAGCCCAACAATCCGAAACACACGGTACAGAATCAGCCCCGACAGCCATATGGAGACCGCACCCACTATCTGCGCCGAGTCGACAAGGGGCATCAACAGGCTCAGCGGTTTCGTTACGAGCCAGAACACCAGCATTCCCAAAGGTCCCCAACCACTGAGGAAGTTGACCGAGTTCAAGCGGATGCCCTCAGCAACCGTCGCTATCTGGGCGACACCCTCGTAGTCGATGTAGTAAGCACGGAGAATAACACACAGGAGCAAGTAGATGAGGCTCAGCACCCACATCCCTATGGGTATTCCAGCGAGTTCCGTTCTAAGCATGGGCGTTCATTTCGGCAGGGCGAGCGCACCTCCTGCTACTTGTGTGTGTAGATGAGGAGTTCTTCCTTGTCGTGGCTCTTGGCGCGCGCCAAGTAGCCGCTCTTGTCAGGGGTCTGGCTGGTGTGGGCAACGATAGATGAAACGCCTTCAGCCAGCACATCAAAAACCTGCCCAACACCCATCGGGTTAATACCGACAGTGTTCGGAAACTTCTGCACCGCGCTCCACAGCCCAGTTTGCCAGCCCTCTGCCTCCTCTTTTGTCCACGGGTGCGGGTTGAACGAAGGCATCGCAATCAGCGTTGCACCCTGCTTGACCTGATGTTCTATCAGCTCGTGGTAGAAGCCGTCCAAACAGACAACGACCCCCAGCTTGCCCGCAGGAGTGGAGACGACGGGGAGATCGCGCGGGGCAGGACAGAGGGCTAAGCCACCCTCTTGCTCCAACTCCACCAGATTGATTTTACGCTGAACCGCAATGCGCTCGCCCTTCGGATTGTAGGTGTAGCAACTGTTGTAGACCTTATCGCCTTCGGCAATCGGCGCACTGCCTGCCACAATCCAGCTTCGGAACTGCTTGGCGACCGCACTGAAAGTCTCGTGATAGACCCGCTCCACGAAGGGGCTGAGCGCCACCAGTACTTGACGCGCAGCAGGGGGATTGGTGCTTAGCAGGTTGATTTGGAGGCGCTCCATCAGGCGGACACCCGCCTCCAAAATCGTTTTGGCAGTGCGCACCCGCTCGTAGTCTTGCGTAAAAATCAGCCACAAGCCAACATCTTCGGGGAACACAGCAAGCAGTTCGCCGTGGGGCACCTGCTTGCGCACTGTCTGCATCAGACTAACGATGCGCTCTTGAAAGGTCTGGGGCGTTCGGTAGGTCGCAAGCTCCATCCGCATCTGAACCGCAACCAAATGGGCTTCTTGGGCGTGAGCCATGACCTACTCCTCCAACTGAATGCCCTGCTCTGCAAGGCGAGCACGGAGCCTCTGCAGTTCCGCCTCAGCACGCTCCGCACGCTGACGCTCTGCCTCCTCAGCGGTAAGTACCAGTTCGCCTTCGGGCGTGTAAAACCGAAACCAACGCGATGTGTAGCCCTCGTATTCGCCCTCCCACGCTCCTATCCACAACTCCAGCACCCCACTCCATAACCGCCCCCGCTCGTTCGGAACCTTTGGCTCGTATCCCTTCAGAGTCCAGTCATACCCTTCCAAGGTTCGCTTCTCCCAATCCACCAGAAAGTACTCCCGCGCACGAAACACTCGCTCGTGTAACTTCATCCTTTCATCAAGGTCAGCGTGCGCTATCTTGGGCGCGATTTCAATAACCAAGTCGGGGTACCTGCCCTCTTCCTGCCACGACACCCAATATCGGCGCGGTTTGCGTCCGTCTATGCCCAACACCACGAAAAAGTCGGGACCGCGAAACTCGCTGAAGTCGCCCTGAATAATGTTCTGCGATTGGCGGGTGCTGTAGTAGACGAAGATGTTGTTGCCCGCAAAATAGTCCGTGCGTTCGCGCCAATAGTGGCGCAGGCTCTTGCGCCACAGCTCTTGCTGAAGCAGATGAAAAAAGTTTTCCACAGGGATACCGTCCTCCTCGGGTAGTTGGCTCTCCAGTTCTCGGAGTTTTTCCAGCTCCTGCTTGAGTTCTTCAATAATCTCAGGAGGCACAGGACCGCCTTCATCAGTCAGGTTTTCGGGCGGGATGGGAACCTTCATCATCGCTCACCTTGTTGACTATACCCAATTGGAGCGTACTCTCTTTCGTTCACCAAATCAGTCGGCGCTCCAGCTGGCGGAAGCTCTCACGCTCCATCTCCTGCCAGTATTGGCGCACTGCGTACAGCCCCTGTTGGCACACCTCAAACTGCTCGGAGAGCTTGCGGAATAGGGGCGCCTCCTCACGCCACTCCCCAATATCAAACAGCGAGACCAAGTAGTAGGACTGCTTGCCTTGGCGGACATAGTCCACCAAATGGTCTTTGCGCAGGGAGGCACGCAGTTTCGGAACCGCCTCAGGGAACAGCCCCGTCCAGAAGAGGGTGTAGTCGCCGATGTGTTTATGAACCTCACGCTCCTGATAGAACGATTGGGCACCGAGGCGCACATCGGCATAGTACAGCATTTCGGCGACCTCTTCTAAGGGGCGACCGTTCACATCGCGCAGGGCGTACAGCGCATCCCGATGGGTGAACTGCATCAGCAGACGCGTCAGGTAGTCAATCACCTGACGGTCATCCCACCGCAACGACAACACAAAAGCCCGCTCCACCAAATCCCGAAACAGCTGCTCCAAAGGATGTCGGTTCATCGTCTCACCTATGCACCACTCTTCTACTCATTATTCCACAGTGCTCTTGTGGTCATATGCTCTTTCTGACACTCTGACCAAACAGGGGGTTCCATTCCGGAAATACGGGCAACCGTCAGGGATAACGGATACGGGGACATTCCCTGAGTTCAATGTCACACCAACCCGTCTACACTTTGACGCCCGTCCGTTAGCCCTCTCGCCCTCACTGTCATTCTAACACCCCCCTCTGTCATTCTGAGCGAAGCGAAGAAACTCATGCAACCCTAAGCCCAGACCCTTCGCTATCGCTCAGGGTGACGGGGTAGGAACTGTCATTCTAAGCGAAGCGAAGAATCTCCACGAAACACTCACCGCAGACCCTTCGCTATCGCTCAGGGTGACAGGGTGGGTTTTTGGTTGGAACCAAAACTCGCTGTTTGGTGCTACCACCTGAGTCTAAAAGTGGGCAGACATTCGGGAAACTTGAACTCGAGCAATGTTGCCTTGTCAGCAGGGATACTGGGAGCGCGGGCGTCCCGCCCGCTTGAAGCTTGGGCATCTTGCCCCTCAAGCTTCAAAGCAGGCGAGACGCCTGCGTTCCCAGCAAGGGCGTCTTGCGTACCTTGCTACTTGTGGAGTGGGCGCCCAGACCGATTTTCTCACACTCGCAGGACTCCAAGAGCCTGTGTGGAATACTATAGCTATGGCACGATGGATACTGACCGTTGCGCTGGCTCTCTGGAGCGGGATGAGCTTCGCCCAGGAGCTGGAGGACTACCTGAAGGTGCGTCAGCAACATCGGGTACGAAGCCTCACGCCGATTGCAGGGCTGGAAATCGCTGTCGGTAAGCGCGTGCTGGAGGTGGAGGGCATCATTCGCGGTTCGGTCTCGGTCGGCGATTCCCAATCCGTCCTGCTGGAGATTGAGCCGACTCGTAGTCTGGTCATCCAAATCCCCCCAGGTTATGGGTGGCTGACGCGCGGTCAGGTGCGGGTTCGCGCGCTGGTGCAGGTGGAGCGGGAGAGCGACTTGGTGACCCCTACCTACACGCTTCTCAGCGCAGTTCACGCAAGCGTTTTTAGTAAGTGGGAAGTCCAAGAGCGCGAGCGTCAAGCGCGTGCCGAAGCGCTTCGTCAACAGGCTCAAGCGAAGTCTACCCCAAAGCGGGGCAACACCACCGCACGCACGGGCACAAACCGTCCCAATCTGCCAACTATCAACGATTGGCAGGCTTATGCCCAAAACTTACACCTCTACTATCCCTACTACTACCAAGCGATACGACGCTACAACCCACGCCTCTCGCACGAAATGGCTGACACCATCACTTGGTCTATCTTGCGTTTCAGCGCGCACTATGGGGTAGACCCGCGCCTGATTATGGCGATTGTGCTGGTCGAATCGGGGTTCAACCCGAACGCCACTTCACGCAAAGGCGCAGCGGGGCTGGGGCAGTTGATGCCCGGCACTGCACGCGGGCTGGGCGTCGCAGACCCCTACGACCCCGTGCAGAACTTAGCAGGTACGGTACGATTGGTACGGGGGCATCTGGAGAACTATCTACGCAAAACGGGCGACCCCTACAGCTGGGACCACCTCATCTTGGCGCTCGCTGCGTACAACGCCGGCTCAGGCGCAGTGCGTAAGCACGGTGGCGTGCCTCCCTATCGTGAGACCCAGAACTACATTCGTCGGGTCATCCAACTCTACAAGCAGTTTTGTGGGATTGCAGACTGAATGGCGACCGTTGTGATTGAGCCGATGCGCGAGGAACACCTCCCGCAGGTGATGGCGATTGAGCGAGCAGTGTTTCAGTCGGGTTGGTCCGAGCAGGCGTTCCTGAACGACCTACGCAACCCCTGCGCGTTGTATCTTATCCTGCGACACGACGGCCAGATTGTCGCCTTTGCGGGCATGTGGTTGGTGGTGGACGAGGCGCACATCACGAATGTGGCGGTGTTGGACGAGTATCGGGGCAAGGGCTATGCGCAGAGGCTCATCCACCGCCTGCTCACGATTGCCCGCGAGCGTGGGATGGTGCGCGCCACGCTGGAAGTGCGCTTGAGCAATCTCCCTGCCCAACGCCTTTATGAGAAGTTCGGCTTCCGCCCCGTCAGCACGCGCAAGGGCTACTACGACGACGGCGAGGACGCCCTGATTATGTGGCTGGACGACCTCGATAGCGACACTTACGGCGAGCACCTACGCCAAATGGAGCAATTCAAAATGGGTGTTTGAGCAAAAAGCATTCCAGACACGAACCTGCTCTCTCGCTCTTCCTAGAGGGTGTCTGAAAAATCAGTTGTTGCCCTCACCCCCTGCCCCTCCCTCCCGACGCTGCGGGAGAGGGGAGCCAAGGCCCTTCGCTGACGCTCAGGGTGACAGGGGGAGTACCATTCTGAATCCCCATTTTTGTCATTCTGAGCGAAGCGAAGAATCTCCACGAAACACTCAGCCTCTAAGGCAGGAGAAGGGCGCACCTATCGGTTCCCCACGCTTGCGGGGGGAACCTTACGGAGGGGGGATTTTGACCCCCACCCCGACCCTCCCCCTAAAGCAGGGGGAGGCATTCAAGAGCTCCCCCTCGCCCGCAACATCGGGGGGTAGAGCTGCCTCATACACGAGGTCAACAGAAGACTTCTTGAGTATCTCGAACCCCAAATTCCCGCCCAATTACCAGTATCGCTCCCCTCTACGATTATGGAAACATTCCCTCAGCGGGGAAGAGAACCCCAGACGCCGCCCGTCTTCAAAGGGATCTCTTCCCCAGCACAGACCAGATGGAGGGATAGACAGATGATGCGAGAATTGATGAATCGACGCCGTCAGCGGGGCTTCA
Organism: uncultured Armatimonadota bacterium; assembly: GCA_937139515.1. Lineage (GTDB taxonomy): Bacteria > Armatimonadota > Fimbriimonadia > Fimbriimonadales > GBS-DC > CAKZQI01. The sequence continues at coordinate 26,039 of CAKZQI010000004.1, forward strand.
CGCTGGTAGAGATTATGATTGTGGTGCTGATTATCGGCATCCTGTTGGCAGTTGCTGTGCCGAGCTTTATGAACGCGCGTGAGCGTTCGCGCGCCCAAGCGTGCCGTTCGAACCTGCGCCAGATTCAAGCGGCTAAAGAGCAGTGGGCGATGGCGAACAACCAGGGGAGCACTGCGACTCCAGGATGGGATGACCTCCAACCTAACTTCATTCAACAACAGCCCACTTGTCCGTCAGGTGGGAACTACACTATCGGCAACATGAGCAACAACCCCACTTGTAGTATCGGAGGCACCCACAGCCTGTAAGCCAGCGTTTTGAAAGTCTCTGATAACCCCAGCGTTGCCCGCTGGGGTTGTTCGTATTTGGGTGCAATTCAAAACCCAAAAGCCCTCCCCCGCTTTTGGAGGAGGGCTTTTGCATGGGAGGTGAGGGATGATGCTAAGGCTCTACGCGGTAGATGTCCAAACGGTCATTTGTGATGTTCGTCGAAATCACGAACAGGTACTGCGCAGTGGGGTTGGATCCGAAGTTGAACAGCACCGTGAGCAAGTCCGCGTCGTCCACCACTCCATCGGAGTTGACATCGTTGGCGGGGTCGGCGGAACCGAACGCAAACAGAATTTGCAGTAGGTCGGCGTCGTCCACGATGCCGTCCAAGTTCACATCGCCCGCAGAGGGGTCGGGTCCAAAGCCGTAGGTGAAGTTGAAGATATCAAAGTTGAACGGAGCGGGCATGCTTCCATCAGGCAGAGGCTCATCACCCGTGAGCTCCAAAGCGGGGTTCCAAGCGGCACCACTGCCACTGTACAACAGCGCTCGGTTGATGCGGTTTGTAGCATCGCCCGTGCGCCGATTGAGCACCAGGTAGTCGCCTGAGGGCGTCGGCAGGTACAGAATGTTGATGAGCACTTGGGAGGCGTTATCAGTACCAAAATTTAGTATGAGGTCTGCACGGTTGTTTGCGACGGTGTTCGCCCCGGTACGCTGGGCGTAGAAGACGCTATTGTCCACGCGCAGGTAGGCGTCGCCGTTGGGGGCGAAGGTGATGTCGCGCATCCCCGTTGTTGTGCTGTTATCGGGTCGTGTGGGCGTGCTGAGAATATTCGCCAGTGCTAAGCCTGTGTCAAAAGCCCTGCGGAAGATGAAACCGCGCCCCCGTGCCAGCACCGCCAGCGACGCACCGCTCCCCTGATATCCGGGGTCAACCTCTAAACACTCAGCACGAGAGGAGTTGCTCAAGTCGCTGGGAAGCACAACGCCTGTGTTGTTCCAGTTGCTCACTTGAGTACCTGTAGTGGCGTCATACTTGCGGATGCCCGTTTGAGCCGAGTTATTACTGCTATCGCCCAAGCCTGTGCCTAAGTAGAGGAACCCGTCGCGATACACCACATACGACACACGGCTCTGCCCTGCTTGGGTCAGACTAATCAGTGGGGTGTAGCCCCAAGCCGACGCATCGAGCGAGAGCACATTCGAGATTTTGAGCACGCCGACAGGTTCGCTGGTTGTGTTCGCTGTAGAAAACCCTGCGATGTAGAGATTTTGCCCATCAAACGCCACATCCGAAACGGCGTTGCCCTGCGCCCCGTTCGCAGGGAAATAGTTCGAGAGGTCGACACTCTTGAGATGTCGGAACTGCGCTTGTGACCAGCTCGTGCCAACAACGGCACCGAGCGATAGAACCGCTACGATTAGACCATATCGCTTCATCGTTGATACCTCCTTTCTAAGGTACGGATATTATACCCCATTTTTACAAGGTTATGGCGGTTGTTCTGAATCTCTAAGCCCTCACCCCCGACTGACAAGGGTACATCACCTGAGTTCAAAATCACGCCAACCCACCCCCACTCTGACGCCCGTTCGTTAGTCCTCTCGCCCCCCTCTGTCATTCTGAGCGAAGCGAAGAATCTCGGTGCACCCCGCAAAGTAGAGACCCTTCGCTGACGCTCAGGGTGACAGC
>CAKZQI010000005.1 GCA_937139515.1 uncultured Armatimonadota bacterium
GCACAGGGCGGGTCGTGAAAAAGTTCACCACTTGACCCCGCGCGTGCACCCCTGCGTCCGTGCGACTTGCCCCGAATACCTCTACCGTCTCCTTCAAGAAAGACTGCAGGGTCGCCTCCAGCACGCCCTGCACCGTGCGCATACTCTGCTGGCGGGCGAAACCGTGAAACTCCGTACCGTCATACTCCACCAGCAGGCGCACATTCTGCATGCCTACTCGACCAGCTCGAGTACGGCGGTCTCCACCGCATCGCCCCGACGGCGACCCACACGCACGATGCGCGTGTAGCCACCCTGACGCTCGCGATAGCGTGGGGCGATGTTGTCAAACAGATGCTTGACTAAGCTTTCGTCGTTCAGAAATGCCCGCGCCTGACGCCGTGCGTGAAGCGTGTCCTGCTTCGCCAGCGTAATGACCTGCTCGGCGAGGCGACGCGCCTCCTTCGCACGGGTGACGGTGGTCTCTATCTTCTCGTGGATGAGCAGCGAGCGCACCAGATTGCGCAACATCGCTCGGCGCTGGTCGCTTGGGCGCCCTAACTTTCGGTAGCCTGCTCCGTGATTCATGATGACAAACGCCTCCTTCCAGATTTTTGTAGGCTCAAGCCCATCTCGGCAAGTTTGTCGATGACCTCTTTCATCGCCGTATCGCCAAAGTTGCGAATCGTGCGAAGGTCGTTTTCGCTCTTGGAGAGCAGTTTGTGGAGCGTGCTAATCCCCGCACTGCGCAGAGCATTCAGCACGCGCGTGGAGAACCCCAGCGTCTCCAGCGGACGATCGGCGACATCAATAGGCTCGTTCGTTGTCGGCACGCTATCATCCAGCATTATCATCTCCAAGCCGCCGACGGTCAGGAGCTGGTTGAACTGTTCGCTGAGGATACGCGCCGCCAAATGGACCGCCTCGCGGGGGTCAATACCGCCGTTTGTCCAGACCTCCAGAATCAGGCGGTCATAGTCGGTGCGGTCGCCCACCAGGGTCGGCTCCACCAAAAAGTTGACCTTCGTGACGGGGTTGAACAGTGCATTCGTGCGGATTTCGCCGATGGAACCGCGCCCACGCTCCCGCTTGAGGGCAGCCGTGTAGCCCCGCCCCATCTCTACGAAGATTTCTGCGTTCAGGCGCGCGTTGGAGTCTGACAGTGTCGCCAAGTACAACTCGGGGTTCACAATCTCCACATCGGCGGGTGCCTCAATGTCCGCCGCGTGAACCTGTCCGGGACCTTGCACATTCAGCCTCAGGGTATAGCGGTCGCGTGGGGAGGTCGCGTGGATGCGGAACGCAACATTCTTCAGGTTCAACAGGAAGTGGATGGTGTCCTCTTTGACGCCGGGGATCGGTTCAAACTCGCTCAGCACGCCCTCAATCCGCACGCTCGTGATGGCGGCGCCGGGGATAGAGGAGAGCAACACGCGCCGAAGCGCATTGCCCAGAGTCGTGCCGTAGCCACGCTCCAGCGGTTCCACTTCAAACTTGCCGTAGGTCGCATCGGCTTGCACAACCCGCACGCGGGTCTCGACCATATCTAAAGTCATAGATAACTGCCTCCTTATCGGCTGTAGAACTCGATGATTTTCTGCAGGTCGACGCGGGTATCAATCTCCTCGGTTTGCGGAGCGCGCCCCACAACCCCTTGAAGACTGTTCGGGTCGTAGCGTAGCCATGCGGGCGGGTTATGCTCGCCAGCACGCCCCATCGCCTCTTTCGCCAGGGTGGTGGAACGCTTCGACTCGTGCAGAGCGATCACATCGCCTGGACGCACCTGATACGACGGGATGTTCACCCGCTTGCCGTTCACGGTGAAGAAGCGGTGGGAGACCATCTGACGCGCCTGACCCCGCGAGTTGGCAAAGCCCAGCCGATATACGACATTGTCCAATCGCATCTCCAGCTGGCGCAGGAGCTCCTCACCCGTGACGCCCCGTGCGCGCTGGGCGTTCTCCACATAGCTCTGGAACTGCGCCTCGCGCAGGTGATAAATCTGGCGCAGCTTCTGCTTCTCGCGCAACTGCTCGCCGTACTCGCTCATCTTTCGGTCGCGCGTACGTGGACCGTGTTGACCGGGCGGGAAGTTCCGGCGCTCCAGCGCACACTTTTTGGTATAACAGCGGTCGCCCTTCAGAAACAGCTTCACGCCCGCACGCCGACACATACTACATTTCCTATCCCAAACAACCGACATACTGATTTTCCTCCTTGATTAGACACGGCGCCGCTTGGGCGGTCGGCACCCGTTGTGCGGAACAGGAGTCACATCTTTGATGCTCTGGATTTCCAGCCCCGCCGCTTGGAGCGAGCGGATAGCGGTCTCGCGTCCCGGACCGGGTCCTTTGACCAACACATCCACTTTGCGCACTCCGTGTTCCATCGCAGCGCGTGCAGCACGCTCCGAGGCGACCTGCGCTGCGAACGGGGTGCCCTTCTTCGTGCCCTTGAAGCCCACTGTGCCCCCACTGTTCCACGACAGCACATTGCCAGCGGTGTCCGTGATGGACACAATCGTGTTGTTGAAACTGGCGTGGATGTGGGCGACGCCGTGAACCACATTCTTGCGTTCTTTCTTTGGTTGTGCCGAAGCTCTCGTTTTTCGTGCCATACCTCAACCCTCAGATTACTTCGCCTTGCGACGACGCCCGGTGCTTACGGTCTTCTTCGGACCTTTGCGGGTGCGTGCGTTGGTGCGCGTGCGCTGACCGTGGACGGGCAAACCGCGACGATGACGAATCCCGCGATAACAGCCAATCTCTATCAGCCGGCGGATATTCATCTGTTGCTCTCGGCGCAGGTCACCCTCTATTGTGTAGTTGTTCTCGATCTCAGCGCGGAGCCGAGCGACTTCGTCTTCGGTCAGGTCGCGCACACGCTTGTTCGGGTCTACGCCCGTCACTTCCAGGATCTTGCGGGCAGAAGCCAGCCCGATACCGAAGATGACCGGCAAGGCATACTCCACCTTGCGGTCGCGCGGTAAATCTACTCCTGCGATTCGTGCCATCCGCTATACTCCTCCTAACCCTGACGCTGTTTATGCTTCGGGTTCTCGCAAATCACGCGAACCACCCGCTTGCGTCGGATAATCTTGCACTTGGCGCACATCTTCTTCACTGATGCTTGTACTTTCATCGTTATCACCTCAGAGCGGTCTATAAGTATACCCACTCGCAAGACGCAATTATACCCCCTCGCCCACCGACTGGGGGCAGGGAAGCGAATATTTGCTGGCTATCGCTTCTAAGAACGGAACCGATACACAATCCGACCGCGCGTCAGGTCGTAGGGCGAAATCGCCACCTTGACCCGGTCGCCCGGCAGGATGCGGATGAAGTGGATACGCATCTTGCCCGACAGATGCGCCAGCACCGTGTGTCCACCTTCTATTTCCACCTTGAAGGTCGCATTCGGCAGACACTCGACCACGGTGCCCTCCACCTCGATATCCTTGCCTTCTATTTTCGCCATCGCATCACCTCCGTTAATTATTTTACTCAATCGTGAGGATTTCTGGTTCGCCCTCCGTGATGAGTACGGTATGTTCGTAGTGTGCCGATGGCTTCGAGTCGCTGGTCACAATCGCCCAGTTATCGTCTGCGAACTCCACTTCAGGGTCGCCCATCACCAGCATCGGCTCAATCGCTAACACCATGCCCGGTTCCAATCGCTGTCCTTTGCGCGGCTCAGCGATATTGGGGATGTCGGGGTGTTCGTGGACGAAGCGTCCCACTCCGTGCCCTGCCAACCCGCGTGCAGGCTTAAAACCGTAGGTCTCGGCGTGCTTCTGGATTGCCGCGCCGATGTCGCCCGTGGTGTTGCCCGCGCGTGCGACCTCCAACCCTTTATAAAACGCCTCTTCGGTGATGCGCACGAGCCGTTTGCGCTGATAATCGGCGCGCCCCACGATCACCGTCAGCGCGGTATCACAACAAAAGCCCTCGTAAAAAACGCCGATATCCAGCGTGACCACATCGCCCTCGCGCAACACGCGCCCCTGCGGAATACCGTGCACCACCTGCTCGTTGATCGAGACGCACAAGCTCGCTGGGAACATTCGGTAGCCCTTGAAGGCAGGGAACCCCCCCATTTCCAGCACCATCTGCTCGGCGAGGGCGTTCAACTCTTGGTCGGTCGTGCGGTTCGGCTGGATTGCCTCCGCGCAGGTGCGCAACACCCGCGCGGCAATCCGTCCCGCTTTGCGTATCCGCTCTATCTGAAACGGCGTTTTGATCATCGCGCTCATTTCTCAGTTCCGTTTTGACCGATGGCACTGAGCAGGCGCAGGAACACCTCTTCAGGCGTGCCGTTGGCGCACACACGCCGAAGTAAGCCCTTCGCCTCGTAAAACGCCACGAGCGGTTCCGTCTGTTCACGAAATACGCGCATTCGGTTGCGAATGGTTTCCGGCTGGTCGTCGTTGCGCGTGATGAGCCTCGCCCCACAGCGGTCGCACTGTTCGCCCCGTTGGCTGGGGTTCGCCTTCACATGGAAAACCGCCCCGCAACTGGGGCAAACTCGTCGCCCGCTCAGGCGTTCCACCAAGAGCTCTTCATCCAAATCAAATAGCACCACGGCGTCCAGCGTGCCATCAATCAGCGCTTCTAAGGTCTCAGCCTGCGCGACATTGCGCGGGTAGCCATCCAAAATAAACGACTCCATCTGGCTAATCCGCTCGGCAACGAGGTCGTTGACTAAAAGGTCGGGCACCAGTTCCCCGCGCTGGATATAGGCTTGTGCTTGCTGTCCTAAGGATGTCTGCTGGGCAATCGCCGTTCGCAGAAGGTCGCCTGTGGACACCACATTCCATCCAAACTCTTGCTCCAATCGCTTCGCTTGGGTGCCTTTCCCCACGCCGGGCGCACCCACAAAGACCAACCGCATCGTTGTCTCCCAAGCCGTTAGAGATACTTATTGCTCCCTAACTCGTCGTATTGGCGCATCGCCATCTGGGCTTGAAGTTGGCGCGAGAAGTCAATCGCCACACCGACCAAGATAAGGAGCGAGGTTCCGCCCACCACGGTCAGCGTCTGGATTCCCGTCAGGTCAGGCACCCAGTACTGCATTAAGGCAATGAACGCCAAGAACAGCGCACCCGCAAAGGTGATGCGCGTCACCACATCGTTGAGGTAGTCTGCCGTCGGCTTACCGGGGCGCACACCCTGAATGAAACTCCCCTGACGCTTCAAGTTCTCGGCAATCTCGTCGGTGTTGAACGCCAGCGACACATAGAAGTAGGTGAACAAGAAGATAAGACCGGCGTACAACAGCGAGCCGATGATGCTTCCGCCAGGCGTCAGCACATTCACCACCGCCTCAAGGAACTGGATGAACCCGCTGGGGTTCTGGCGGTCATAGGGCAACATCTGGAGCAGGGTGGCGGGCAACAACTGGAGCGATACCGCAAAGATAATCGGGATAACGCCCGCTGCGTTCACAGGGATGGGCAGGTATGAGGTGGACCCCATCATCTGGCGACGCCCCACAATCCGACGCATGTGCTGGATAGGAATACGACGCTGGGACATCGTGATATACACCACGCCCCAAATCGTCGCCACAAAAATCGCCAGCAGCACCAGCACTTGGATGAACCGCACCGTGCCCTCCTGCACCAACTGGTAGGTCAACTGGATTTGGTAGGGCATGCTGGCGACGATGCTGGCGAAAATCATCAGCGATACACCGTTGCCCAAGCCTTTCTCGGTAATCTGCTCGCCCAGCCACAGCAGGAACATCGCTCCTGCTACCAGCGCAATTACGACCTGCACAAACTGGATGCCCGAAATGTCCAGCGCGCCCGCACTGCGGAAGGTGCTGATGAACCCAATTGCCTGAACAACAGCGATCGCTATCGTCAGGAGACGGGTGCGCTGTTGCATCAGGCGCCGCCCCGCCTCTTCACGCATCGCCTCGCGCAGGCGCGGGTCAGCGTACGAGAAAATCTGCATAATAATCGAGGCGGTGATGTAGGGGTTCAGCCCCAGCGCCAACACCGTGAACTTGCGCAGCGCCCCCCCAGTGAACATGTTCAGAAAGCCCAGCAACTGCTGGTCTTGGAACAATCGGTCCATCTGCTCACGGTCGACTCCCAACACGGGGATATGCAGTCCGATGGCGTACACCGTGAACATCGCAAAGATGAAGAAGATGCGCGCCCGCAGTTCGGGGATTTTGAAGGCGCCTTGCAGAGCCGAGACAAAGTTTGTGCTGAGCATCGCTTCTCCTCGATTTACGCTTCAATCAGCGTGACGCTCCCACCCGCGCTTTCAATCTTCTGGCGTGCGCTTTCGCTGATGGCGTGCGCGTGCACCTTCAACGGGATGCTAATCTCGCCCTCGCCCAGTATCTTCACGCCGTCCTTGAGCTTGCGCAGGATTCGTCGCTCTTTCAAGATTTCGGGCGTGACCTCGTCGTTGGGCTGGAAGCGTTCGGCAAGCGTGCCCACATTCACCACGGCATACTCCACGCGGTTCACATTTCGGAAGCCCACCCGCACGGGTAGTCGGCGGTGCAGAGCGGTCTGACCCCCTTCAAAACGGGGCGGAACCGTGTCGCGCGCCTTCTGACCTTTCATCCCGCGCGTGGAGGTCTTGCCGTGTCCCGAGCCGATCCCGCGCCCCACGCGCTTGCGACGCTTCTTGCTCCCCGGCTGGGGTTTCAAGGTATGCAGCTCAATCATTGTGAAACCTCCTCGATGGTCTCCACTTCCAGCAGGTGGGAGACCTTGTGAATCATGCCCCGAATGGTCGGGTTGTCCTCGTGTTCCACCGTCTGGTGGAGTTTACGCAAGCCCAGCGCACGCACGGTGCGCTTCTGGCTCTCTTCGTACCCGATGGGGCTACGCTTCAGGGTGACTTTCAGCTTTGCCATCTCAAGCCTCCACGTTCTCCTTGAACTTGCGCACATACCACGGGGTGAGCCGTTTGACGGGCACATTACGCAAGCGAGCGATTTCTTCGGGCATGCGGATACTGCGGAACGCTTCCATCGTCGCCCACGCTGCGTTAATCTGGTTGCGCGAGCCGACCAACTTCGCCAGCACATCGCTGATGCCCGCCGCTTCCAACAGCGCACGCACGGAGCTTCCCGCCACAACGCCTGTACCGGGCGAAGCAGGCTTCAGCACCAAGCGTGTGGAACCGTATTCAATCTCCACCTCGTGGGGGATGGTGGTGCCCACGCGAGGCACAAAAACCAGATTCTTGCGTGCCGCTTCAATTGCCTTGCGGATGGCATCGGGCACCTGGCGCGCCTTGCCCAGCCCAACGCCCACATGTCCGTTCGTGTCGCCCACGACCACCATCACCTGAAAGCTCATCGTACGCCCACCCTTGTGGGTCTTGGAGACGCGGTTCGTATAGATGACCCGCTCCACATGCAGGTTGAGCTGATCGGGGTCAATATAAGCACTCTTTCGTTTCGCCATCACACGCCTCCTTAGAACTTTAGCCCAGCCTCGCGCGCTGCGTCGGCAAGTGCGGTCACACGCCCGTGGTAGAGGAACCCACCGCGGTCAAATACCACTCGCTCGATGCCCTTCTCCAAAGCGCGCTGAGCCACCAGACGCCCTACCGCCGAAGCGGCATCCTTGTTGCTGGTGCCCTTCAACTCGCCCTTCAGCGCGGGGTCTTGCGTGGACGCAGAGACCAGAGTGTGCCCCGTCGTATCATCAATAATTTGGGCGTATATGTGGTGTACGCTCCTATAAATGCTCAGGCGCGGGCGTTCGGGGGTGCCCATCACCTTACGGCGGATGCGCTTGTGTCGTATCAGTCGCTTTTCTTGCGATGTTTTTTTCATTACTAATCACCTCGTTACTTCTTACCCTTACCAGCTTGCTGTTTACCTGGCTTCAGGCGAATGACTTCACCCCGATACCGAAGTCCTTTGCCCTTGTAAGCATCAGGGGGACGCACCGCACGAATGTCGGCGGCTTGCTGACCCACTCTCTGCTTATCTATCCCTTGAACCTTGATGAGGGTCGCACGGGTCGCCTGGTCTTGCTCCACCATTATCGTGATGCCTGGGTTGGGCTTAACGCGCACTGGGTGCGAGTAGCCTGCTTGAAGCACCAGCGTAGAGCCTTCCATCTGAGCGCGGTAGCCCACACCCACCACTTCAAGGATTTTCTCAAAGCCTTGTGAGACACCCTGCACCATATTCGCAATCAGCGTGCGCTGAAGCCCGTGCTGAGAGCGGGCGAAACGGTCGTCCGACTTGCGCTTCACATAAAGCATGCCGTCTTCCCGAATCAGCTCCAGCGAGTCGGGAATCTGATGGGTCAGTTCGCCCTTAGGTCCCTTCACGCGCAGGGATGTACCTTCTATCTGGATGTCGACCCCGCTGGGAATCTTGATGGGTTGTTTGCCTATTCTTGACATCGTGCAACCTCCTTACCAGACGACACAGATGACCTCGCCACCGATATTGCGCCGTCGGCATTCACGGTCGGGCAGAAGTCCTTGCGAGGTAGAGACAATCGCCGTGCCCAGCCCACGCTTCACGGGGCGCAAAGAAGCGACATCGGCATACACCCGTCGCCCGGGCTTGCTCACGCGCCGAATGTGATGGATTGCCGACTCGCCCCGCTGAATATAGCGTAGGCTCACAATCAGCGTCTTCCTAACACCCTCGCTGGTCGTCCGATAGTCTTGAATAAAGCCTTCTTTCTTCAATAAGTCGGCAATCTGCTCTTTCAGGCGCGAGTGGGGGATAGCCACTTCCGCCTTGCCCGCCCGCACTCCGTTGCGGATGCGGGTCAGCATATCGCCGATTGGGTCGGTCATCATCGTTTCATCTCCTCCTTACCAGCTCGATTTCCGCACGCCGGGCAGAACGCCCTTGTGTGCCATCTCGCGCAGGCAGATGCGGCAGACGCCGAAGTAGCGAATGTAGCCGTGCTTGCGACCACACACACTACATCGGTTCACCTTACGCACCTTGTACTTCGGCTTTCTCTTTGCCTTCTCTATCCATGCTGTGGTTGGCATAATGGTTCCCTCGTGCGAACGAGTAGTATACCCAATCGCTCAGTGTTCGTGTGCCTCCTTCTCGCGCCGTGCCTTTTCTATCAGGCTCTGGGCGATGTTGTGAGGCACCTCTTCGTAGTGGGAGAAACGGGTGCGGAACTTGCCGCGCCCCCGCGAGAGCGAGCGCAGTTCCAGCGCATAGCGCACCATCTCCGCCATCGGCACGGTGGCGCGCACCAGCTGGCGTCCACCGCCCAAACTCTCAATCCCAGCGATGCGCCCGCGTCGCCCATTCAGGTCGCCCATAATGTCGCCAGTGAACTCTTCGGGCACATTCACCTCCACCTCCACAATCGGCTCCAAAATCACGGGTGCCGCCTGCGACGATGCCGCCTGAAATGCTAAACTGCCGGCGATGCGGAACGCCTGGTCCGACGAGTCGACATCGTGGTACGAGCCGTCCACCACAATCACGCGGAAGTCGGTCGCAGGGAACCCCGCTTGGATGCCCTTCTCGGCGGTCTCGCGTATCCCCTTCTCGATGGCAGGAATGTAGTTTTTAGGAATTGCACCGCCCACAATCTGCTCGCCGAACTCAATTCCCGTCCCGCGCGGGAGTGGCTCCATATTGATAAAGCAGTGCCCGTACTGTCCACGCCCTCCCGATTGGCGCTTGAACTTGCCTTCCACACGCTGAACGGGGCGCGAAATCGTCTCGCGGTACGGGATAATCAGGTCCTCCACCACCACTTCGGCGTTGAACTTGCGCTTGAGCTTCTCAATCACGACCTCCAAGTGCAGGTCGCCCATCCCAGCAATCAGGGTCTGCCCAGTTTCGGGGTCGCGTCGGGCGTGGAGGGTCGGGTCTTCCTCTTGCAAGCGTGCCAGCGCAGGTCCCAGTCGGTCTTCGTCTGCCTTGCTCTTGGCGCTGATGGCGACCGTGTAGATGGGGTCAGGCAGATTCATCGGCGGGAGCACGCGCGGGTTCGCCTTGTCGCACAGCGTGTGCCCCGTGCTGGTCTCCTGAAGCTTCGCAACCACCCCAATATCGCCCGCACGCACTTCGGTTGTGGCAATCTGGGTCTTCCCACGCAGGTAAAACAGTTGACCCACCCGCTCCTCACGCTCTTTATTGGCGTTGTAGACGGGCTGGTCGCTCTTGAAAGCGCCTGAGCACACGCGGAAATAAGTCAACTTGCCCACGAACGGATCTGCCGTCGTCTTGAAGACGAAAGCGGTCAGCGGGGCGTTCGGGTCTGGCTTGATTTCCACAGGCTCTCCATTACGCTGGTCCTCTGCCACCACAGGAGGCACTTCGGCGGGGCTGGGAGCCAGCTCAATAATCGCCTGCAACAGCGGGAGCAGTCCCACTCCCTGAACCGCCGAGCCACAGAGCACAGGCACAATCTGCCCTGTGCGCAGTCCCTCGTGGAAGCCGTGAACCAGTTCCTCATCGCTCAGCGGGACACCCTCCAGATACTCTTCCAGCAGGGCGTCATCGGTCTCAGCAGCGGCTTCCATCAGCATCTCGCGCGCCTGCTGGACTTCCTGCTGGAGCTCCGCAGGCACTTCGGACGCCGTCAAATCGCGGTCTTTGCCCAGATACGCCTTCTGGTGCAACACATCGACGACCCCGCGAAACGCCGTCTCGGTGCCAATCGGGATTTGCAGGGGCACGACGCGGTTGCCGTAGGTCTTGCGCAAAGTCTGGAGCAGTCCAGCGTAGTCGGCTCCGTCGCGCTCCATCTTGTTCACGAAGATGATGCGCGGGAGCTTGCGCTCTTCGCAGAGTTCCCAAGCATTTTCGAACCCCACTTCCAGCTCCGCTTGGGCGGGGGCGACCAACACGACCGCATCAGCCACCTGCAAAGCACTATAAAGCTCGCCGATGAAGTCGGGATAGCCAGGCACATCCAGCAGGTTGATTTTGTGGTTCGCCCACTCCATCGGGAGCAGGGTCGTGTTCAAACTGATTTTGCGCCGAACTTCTTCGGGGTCAAAGTCGGAAACGGTGTTGCCGGCTTCCACGGTGCCCACGCGGTCAATAGCGCCTGTCAGATACAGCAGATGTTCGGCGAGGGTGGTCTTGCCACTCCCGCCGTGCCCTGCGAACGCCACATTGCGGATATGCTCCAGTGCGTACTGTTTCATCGCTCTGTCTCCTTGTCGTTGGGTTCAGCTTGCGTCGGCGCGCTGAACCTGACCCCGAGGGGCATCACACACTGTCCACTCGCCCCGCCTCTCGCCCAACGGGGCGTAGAGAGTGGCAACCTACTTTCGGAAAGGTAGCCCTAACGCCTTGAGCAGGGCAAACGCCTCCTCGTCGGTCTTCGCGGTGGTACAGAAAGTGATGTCCATCCCGCGAATTCGGTCGACCTGGTCGTACACGATCTCAGGGAACAGAATCTGCTCTTTCAAGCCGAGCGAGTAGTTCCCGCGCCCATCAAACGAGCGAGGCGAAATCCCCGAAAAGTCGCGGATACGCGGTAAGACCAGGTTAATTAGCTTCTCAAGGAACACATACATCCGATCGCCCCGCAAAGTGACCTTACACCCGATGCGGTGTCCCTCACGCAGGCGGAAATTGGCGATAGACTTCTTGGCAGTCGTCACCACGGGCTTCTGTCCGGTGATGAGCGCAAGGTCGCGCACGGCGTTGTCCAGCGTTTTCGGCTCTTGCTCGCCCTTCCCGACGCCCATGTTGATCACAATCTTCTCCAGCTTCGGGATTTGCATCGGGTTGCGGTAGCCAAACTGCTGTTGAAGCTGGGCGCGCACCACCTGTTCGTAGTGGGTGCGCAGGCGGGGCGTAATCTTAGTGATTGCGCCGTCGCCCGTCTCAAACAGCTTTTCAGACTTCTGTTCCTTACTTGCTTTCTTACCAGTTGCTTGCGGTTGGGGCTGAGGTGCTTTTTGCTTTGCCATCGTTCATCCCTCACTTCTGGGCATCAATCAGTTCATTACAGCGCTTACAAATGCGGTACTGGCGCATCTTCCCGTCGTTGCCGGGCCGGCGGACACGCCCGACCCGCGTCGGCTTATCGCAGTGCGGGCAGACCAGCATCACTTTGCCTGCGAACAGCGGGGCGGGCATCTGCATTTTCTGCCCCTTCTGATTGACCATGCGCGGCTTCTGATGCTTCCACACCATGTTGACCCCCTCTACAATCACGCGGTTCTCACGGGGCATCACGGCAACCACGCGCCCCGTCTTGCCCTTGTCCTTGCCAGAGAGCACTAACACGGTGTCGCCCATACGCACTTTCATTCTCAACGGCTTCTCTAACTTGCGGTATCGCATCGCTCAAACCTCCTCATAACACCTCAGGCGCCAGCGAGACAATCCGCATGAAGTTGCGGTCGCGCAGTTCCCGCGCCACCGGACCGAAGATACGGCTCCCACGCGGTTCGCCTTCCTTGTTGATAATCACGCAGGCGTTGTCGTCAAAGCGCAGAGTGGTGCCGTCAGGGCGTCGGATAGGCTTGTGCGTGCGTACAATCACGGCGCGCACCACATCCCCCTTCTTGATAGGCATGTTGGGGGACGCCTCCTTGACCGACGCCACAATCACATCGCCCACATGCCCATAGCGGGCGTTGGAGCCTTTCAGCACGCGGATACACATCACCTCACGGGCACCTGAGTTGTCGGCTACTTTCAATCGTGTGAATGGTTGGATCATCGCTCTCCCTCCTGATTACTGGGCGCGCTCGATGATGGCACGCACGCGCCAGCGTTTGTGTCGGCTCAGCGGGCGAGTCTCCACAATCTCCACGCGGTCGCCCACCCGACAGGTGTTCTCCTCATCATGTGCCATATACTTTTTCGTGCGTCGGATGGTCTTGCCATAGACTGGGTGACGGTAGCTGCGCACTACAGCGACCACGACCGTCTTGTCCATCTTGTCGCTCACGACGCGCCCCACGCGCACCTTACGACGCCCTTTGTAATCTCTCGCCTCCCCCGTCGTCATCTCTGCCGACGACACTTGAGGAACTTCCATCATCTCATCCATCTTCTCTTCCATTCGGTTTCACTCCCTTAGGCGTTGACTCCCCGTGCCTTCTCCTTGATGAGGGTTTCCAACCGGGCGATATTGCGCCGAACAATCCTAAGAGCGTCCGTATTCTTCAGCTGGGCCACGGTCTTCTGCACGCGCAGGCGGTAAAGCTCCGTGCGCTGATTGTCCAGTTCGCGCTCCAAGTCTTGAAGGCTCATTCGGCGCAGTTGGTCGGGTTTCAGTGGTTTCATTCGGCTTCACCTCCTGTCTCAGTCGGCGTACCCAACTGGAAATCGGCACGCGAGACAATCTTGGTCTTGATGGGCAGTTTGTGGCTGGCACGGCGCAGAGCCTCTCGAGCCGCCTCTTCCGAGACGCCCCCCAGCTCCATAATCACGCGTCCGCGCTTGACCACAGCGACCCAGCCTTCTACACTTCCCTTCCCCGACCCCATGCGCGTTTCGGCGGCGCGCTTGGTGTAGGGCTTGTCGGGGAAGATACGGAACCAGGTCTTCCCGCCGCGTCGCAAGTAACGCACGATGGCGACGCGCGCCGCTTCCATCTGGCGGTTGGTAAGCCAGGCGGGTTCCATCGCCACCAGCCCAAAATCGCCGAAATGGAGCTCGCGTGCGCCCTTGGAAACGCCTTTGCGTCGTCCGCGCTGTTGCTTTCTGTATTTCGTTCGCTTTGGCATCAACATCGCTCTTCACCTCACTTCATTACTCAGCAGGCGTCTCACCGCTCGGTGGGGTCTGTTGAGGGCGCTGTTCAGGTCGGGGTCCGCGCCCGCCTGGTCCGCGTCCTCCACCACCTCCGCCACCGCGTGCTCCTCCGCGGTCGCCCGGTCCACGAGCGCCCCCACGGTCGCCGCCTCCGCCTCCACCGCCGCGTCCGCGACGACGGCGCGCTTGACGCTGTTCGCCCGCACCACCGCCCGCTGGACCCCGACGACGCGCCCCACGCATGTCGGGAGCCATCGCCGACTCGGGGGTCGTCACGGAGGAGAGCAGGATCCGTCGCTCAGACATCGGGATATCGCCCTTATAAATCCAGACCTTGACACCGATCGTACCATAGATGGTGTAGGCAGTGGCGAAGCCGTAGTCAATGTCGGCGCGCAGGGTCTGCAGGGGCACACGCCCATAGCGGTCCCACTCGGTACGGGCGATTTCCGCACCGCCCAAGCGTCCCGAGACCATAATCTTAATCCCACGCAAGTTCGTGCGTTGGGCACGCGCCAGCGTCTGACGAATGGCGCGGCGGTGTGAGATACGACGCTCCAACTGGCTGGCGATGTTCTCGGCAACCAGCTGGGCGTCGTGGTCGGGGTTGCGCACATCTTCCACATCCAAGCGCAGTTCAGGGGGATTGGGTCCCAGCGCTTTCCTCAGCAGGCGGGTCGCCTCCTCGATGCCCTGTCCACCGCGCCCGATAATCTGCCCCGGACGTGCCGCATAGATAATCACGCGCACGATGTTCGCTGCACGCTCTATCTCAATTCGGGAGATGCCCGCGCTGTAGTAGCGCTGTTTCAGGGTACGCCGTATCAGAAAGTCCTCATACAGCATGTGGCGGTACTGCTTCTTGGGAGCGTACCATCGGCTCTCCCAGTCGCGCGTGACACCCACACGAAAGCCAATCGGGTTAATCTTCTGACCCATTAGTTGCTACCCTCCGACTTACTCGCCGAGCGCTGGGGGCGTGCCTTAGGCAGCGCCACGCCCAGCTCAATCGTGATATGACTGGTACGCTTCAAGATACGGAACGCCCGACCGCGGTCCTTGGGCAGAATACGCTTCCAGCGGGAACCCTCATCCACATAAGCACGCTCCACATACAACAAACGGGGGTCCATCTGATTGTTGTGCACCGCGTTGGCAATCGCCGACTGAAGCACCTTGAGCGTGATGCGTGCCGACTTATTGGGCAACTGGTTCAATATCGTGATTGCCTCGCCCACATGCTTCCCACGCACCAAGTCCACTGCCAAACGCGCCTTACGCGGAGGGATACGCACATGCCTCAAGATTGCCTTCATACTTATTTCCTCCTCACTTTTGAGGTTTTCTCGCTGGAGCCAGGGTGCCCGCGAAAGGAACGGGTCTGCACGAACTCGCCCAGCTTGTGCCCCACCATCTGCTCGGTGATATAGACTGGCACATGCTTGCGCCCGTCGTGCACCGCAATCGTCAGCCCAATCATTTCAGGCACGATCATTGAGCGGCGCGACCAGGTCTTAATCGGGCGCTTCTGGCTCTGCTCCGCCATTACTAGCACCTTCTTCATCAGATGCTCATCTACAAATGGTCCTTTTTTCAGTGAGCGTCCCATAGGTTTCTAACTGCCTCCATTACTTTCTGCGCTTCAGAATAAACTTGCCCGTGCGCTTGTTGCGTCGCGTCTTGACTCCCAGAGCGGGCTTGCCCCAAGGGGTCTTCGGATGGGGAAGCCCGATAGGCGCTTTACCCTCTCCACCCCCGTGCGGGTGGTCGCGCGGGGTCATCGCCGAGCCACGCACATGGGGTCGTCGCCCCATCCAGCGCGATTTGCCCGCTTTGCCCCACATCTCGTTCTCGTGGTCTACATTGCCCACCTGCCCAACAGTCGCTCGGCAGTTGAGGTGAACCAAGCGCATCTCGCCCGAAGGCATACGCAAAGTTGCGTAGTTGCCTTCTTTCGCCAAAATCTGTGCCGCCGCGCCCGCACTGCGCACCATCTGCCCACCCTTTCCAGGGTACAGCTCGATATTGTGCACCAGCGTCCCCACAGGGATATTGCGCAGAGGGAGTGCATTCCCCGGCTGAATATCTGCATCGGAACCGTTCATCACGGTCGCACCGACTTCCAGCCCGATGGGCGCCAAGATGTAGCGCTTCTCGCCATCTTCGTACTGCAACAGGGCAATCCGAGCCGAGCGATTCGGGTCATATTCAATCGCCTTCACTGTAGCGGGGATGCCATCCTTATTGCGCTTGAAGTCAATAATTCGGTACAGGCGTTTGTTCCCACCCCCGCGATGGCGAGCGGTCACGCGCCCCATGTTGTTGCGCCCGCCCGACTTGCGCAGACCTACAGTCAGGCTCTTCTCGGGTTCCTTCTTCGTGACCTCCTCATAAGTGGAGGTAATCATGAAGCGTCGTCCAGGCGAGGTCGGTTTCCAGCGTTTCGTTGCCATCATATGCCTCCGTTATAGGTTGAAGTCCTCAATCGTCTGGTCGGGGCGGATGCTGACGATTGCCTTCTTCCACTTGCGCGTGTAGCCCATTCGGCGGGCAGCGCCGAACCGTCGCGGTTTCGGCTTGACCCACATCGTCCGCACCTGCAGGACATCCACGCCGTAGAGCGTCTTCAAAGCGTTCTTGATATCAATCTTCGTTGCATCGCCCGCCACTTCAAACAGATACTGGTTCTGATTGAAGCGCAGCATCGTGCCCTTCTCCGTAATCAGCGGGCGGATAATCACTTGTGCGGGATGTTTCATGATGCCCACACCTCCTCCATCTTGGCGATTGCCGAGCGGGTAGCAATCACCTTGCGGGCGGGAATAATCTCGCGCAGACCGAACGCAGGCGCCACGCGCACCAGCACATTTGGCAGGTTGCGGAACGACTTGTAGACCGCCTCGTTCGGCTCACCCAGCAGAATCAGCACGCGCTCGCCCTCGGCAACGCCCAGCGCGTTGAGAAACGCCACCGCACGCTTGGTCTTCGGCTCGTTAAAATCAAACGCTTCTACCACATGCAGGGCGCCCGACTCGGCTTTATCGCTCAATACCGCTCGGAACGCCAGACGACGCTCCTTCTTGTTGACAATCGGGTCATAGTCGCGCGGGGTCGGACCGTGAACAGTGCCTCCGTGTCGCCAGTGCGGAGCGCGAATAGAGCCTTGCCGAGCGCGTCCCGTCCCCTTCTGGCGATAGGGCTTGCGTCCGCCACCGCTCACCTCAGAACGCGTCTTAGTGTCGTGGGTA
>CAKZQI010000006.1 GCA_937139515.1 uncultured Armatimonadota bacterium
CTCACGCCGATTATCTATTTTTCAGAGCAGTTGCGCTATACGACTTTGGTGCCCGAAGCATGGCGGGAACCCCTCTTCTGGGTGTATCATTTCCTCAATCCGATGGCGACACTGGCGATGGCGTACCGCAAGCTCATCTTGCCCCCTATTGCGGTCATTCAAGAGACGCCTGCGCTCGCCAACCAAGCCGTCCAGTATCCTGATATGCCGTTGCCCCTCTGGTTGCTCGGTGTCAACCTGCTGATAGGGTTGGGCATCGCCTACTTGGGACTGCGCTATTTCCGAAAGCATGAATGGGAGTTCGTAGAGCGACCATGAACCGAGAGGAACTCATCGCTTGGTATAAGCTCATGAGCTTGGACTTTTCGGCGGGCAAGTTGGGCGCGCTGATAGAGGCGTTCGGTTCGCCCGAAGCCGTGCTCGAAGCGTCTTCGGAAGACCTGCGCACCGTGCCCAACCTACGGGAAGCTGACATCGTGGCGATAGAGCGCTTGCGAAACGAGCCTGCCAAACTCCCGCGCGCCGTTGAAGAGGGCATCGTTCGGCTGATTACGCAGGGGGAGGGCGAATATCCCCCACCCCTTCGGGAGCAGTTGGAAGACCCACCGCCTGCGCTGTGGGTGTGGGGCGAGATTGCCGAACGCGACCGCTTCGCCGTGAGCATCGTGGGCACACGCCGACCCACTTCCTACGGAAGGATGGTGACCGAACGGTTCGTACGCGACCTGTGTGAGGCGGGGTTAACGATTATCAGCGGAGGCGCGGAGGGCATCGACACCGTCGCTCACCAGACCGCTCTTGAACATGGCGGGCGCACGGTCGCCATTTTGGGGAGCGGATTGGGCAAGCTTTATCCCCCCAGCAACCGTCGCCTGTTTCAGCAAATTGCCGAGTCGGGGGGTGCAGTCATCTCGGAGTATGGCTACTACGCCTCACCCGACGCATGGCGCTTCCCTAACCGCAACCGCCTGATTGCGGGTTGGGGTTTGGCAACGGTGGTCATTGAGGCGCCCGAAGCCAGCGGAGCAATTATCACCGCACGGATTGCTGGCGAGCTAGGGCGCGAGGTGTTCGCCGTGCCAGGCAGTATTGACAACCCCGCCAGCAAGGGGTGCCACGCACTCATCAAAGATGGGGCAGGATTGGTCGAATCAGGGCACGATATCTTGGACGCCCTGCGCATTCACAGCGAGCCAAAGGAACGCACTCCCAATCTACCCCTATTGACCGAGGTTCAAGAACGCCTGCTGAGCGTGCTGAACTTACAGCCTCAACACTTAGACCAACTCGCCCGCCTTGCCGATATGCCCATCCATCAAGTGCAGGTGGAGCTGACCACCCTTGAGATGTTGGGGCTGGCGCGCCGAATGCCTGGTGGCACTTTCGTGCGGGTGTTATGAGCCGTCAGGGATTTCGGAGCAGGCGTTCCAGCGCACGGGCGAAGGTGTGATAATCGCGTGCGCCTTCCCACCAATAGCGGATGCGCCCTTTGGTGTCAATCAGCACGGTCTGGGGCACCCCGTGGATAGGGAAGGCGCGCTCCACATCCCGATTGGCTAACATCTGGGGATAGCGAATCCCTTGCTTCTCGCAAAATCGCTTCAGCCCCTGTTCGCCCTCAGGCTCATCATAGGCGATGCCGACCATCAGAATCCGCTCACCGTACTTTTCGTGAAGTTGTTTGAGAGCAGGCAGTTCCGCTACGCACCCCGCGCACCAAGTGCCCCAAAAGTTGATGAGGAGAGGTTTTTCGGGGCGGTGGAGGCTAACCTGAGTGCCATCCAGCAGGCGCAAAGTCACCTTCTCGGCAGGGACGGAGATTTCAGGTTGATACGGCGTAGCCGCAGGAGTCTGGGGGAACTTGGTTCGCTCGGTGCGCCACCACGCTTGCCACTGAGCAACAGCGCGCTGGCGCTCCGGCTCAGGGTCCGTGTAGCGTGCGTAGTAATCCTTACCCGTGATAGAGCGCAACGCACTCATCGCCATCTGAACGGTTTCAAGGTTGGGGTCATTCAATAAGCCAATGAGCGTGGGCACAGCGTTCTTGTCCCTCAGCAGGGACAGTTTCTGAAGCCCCGCAAGGCGCACATCCTTGTCATGGTCATCGGTGAGATTGAGCAGGAATCGGAGTGCTTGTTCTTTGGGGAGCTTGTGCGCCAACTCACCTGCGCGCACTCGCACTGCCGAGTGGTAATCGCGCAAGGCATTCTCCAGAATCGTGAGCAAGTTGGGCGGACGAAGGTCTGCAATCGCTTCCAGCGCTGCGACCCGAACCTCTGGCGGTTGGGTCGGCTCCAGCATCGCTTGCAGGCGTTCTAACTGGTCTTCTAGCGGGAGCGTCTCAATCTGGTCTATTTTGTTGATGGCTTCCGCTTCTTTTCGGTGAGCCATTTCGTGCGGGTCAGGAGCCTGCCATGTAAGCCGTACCCCGACCGCCACAGCCACCGCCACGATTGCCACCACAAGCCCGACTACCTTGCCTTTCATCAATTGGAGTGTACCTGACGACTTATTGCATACCCATCTGTCCATAGTCACGCAGGAGTCCGATCACCTTGCCGATGACGCGTGCCTCCTCCGAGCGGACATAGATTGGCTCGTAGGCGGGGTTCGCCGACTCTAATCGCACCCATTCACGCTCAAAGAAGATGCGCTTGATAGTCGCCTCATCGCCCACCAACACCGCCACCAGCTCGCCATTGAAGGCGGTCTGCTGGGGCTTGATGACCACCAAGTCGCGTGGGAGGATATGCTCGCCGACCATACTGTCGCCCTTGACGCGCAGGAGGAAGGCGTTCTCCACATTGCGCACCATATCGGCGGGCACGGGGATGAGGTCTTCTTGGTTCTCGTAGGCTAAAATCGGGGTTCCTGCGGCGATGGTACCGATGAGGGGCAAGAACCGAACTCGTTCGCGTTCGGGCTGGTAGTCAGGATGGACGACCTTGATGGAGCGCGCCTGATTGCCCCGCTCAATGTAGCCCTTGCGCTGAAGCGCGTCCAGGTGTATCGCTACTCCGCGCAGGCTTCGCACCAGCCCCGTGCCTTGCTGGATTTCTCTCAAGGTGGGTGGATAGCCGTGCTCCTTGATAAACTGCACGATGTACTGCAGAATCGCCTTCTGTGCCTGTGTCAGTGTTTTCGCCATCGGTTCACCTCCAATGTCCTCCCCAAGCGTTAGGGGAGGACTGTGGTCGCTTCGCTAAGAACAGCAGATGGGATGGTGGCTCCCATATGTAGAATATTGTACACTACTTTTTGTCTACCTGTCAAGGGTTTGGGGCTGAATTTGGGGCAAAATTGGTGATTTGCCCCCAATTTGGGTGGAAAAAATCTTCGGGGGCTATTCTTCGGGCGGTTCCCGTTGCGCCAGCAGTGCGCGTAGCCTTTGAAGTTCCGCCTCGGCTTGCTGGGCACGTTGTTCTGCCTGTTCACGGGCAATCCGTTCCGCTTCGGCGCGTTGGCGTTCGGCTTCGGCACGCTGGCGTTCGGCTTCGGCGCGTTGGCGCTCCAGTTCGGCTTGGTGTTCGGCTTGCTCGCGCGCTTCCTGCTCCGCCTCGGCGCGGGTCAGCACCAACTCGCCTCCTTCGGTGTAGAACCGAAACCACCGAGCTTGATAGCCTTGATACACGCCTTCCCACAGCCCTAACCACAACCCCAGTTGGGCGCTCCATAGCCAGCCCTGAGGGTTCGGCTCCTTCGCTCGGTAGCGCTTCAGGTGCAGCTCGTATCCCTCCAGCGTCTTACCTTCAAAATCAATCAAAAAATACTCCGAAGTTTGGAACACCCGCTCGTACAGTTTCATCTTCTCCACGCGGTCCACCTGCTCGGTACTGGGCGAGAGGATTTCCACAATCACATCGGGATAGCGCCCTCCCTCCGCCCAGACCACCCACTTCGTGCGCGGGGGTTGGTAAGTCGTGTCCAGCACCACGAAAAAGTCGGGACCGCGATAGGCTTTCTGTTCGCCGTTGATGACTTCTTCGGCTTGCTCGTAGCTGAAATAGACGAACATATTGGCGCCCGCGAAGTAGTCTTGGCGGTCGCGCCAGTGGTAGGTCAGACTCTCCAACAGGAGGTTCTGCTGGAATCGGTGCAGGAAGTTCTCCATCGGGACACCGTCCTCGTCGGGTAGGGCGCTGATGGGAATGTAGTCCAGTTTTGACAGTGATTGAGCATGCATACGGCTCACCGTGCGAAGTATACCTTACCGTCCGTTAGCGCCCTTGAGATAGACCATCAGGCAGGCAATATCGGCGGGGCGTACGCCAGGGATGCGCGCCGCTTGCCCTATCGTGCGTGGTCGCACCCGTGCTAACTTCTCACGCGACTCGCGCGAAATGGCACTGAGACACTCGTAGTCCAAATCGTCGGGGATACGCCAGTGTTCTACCTTGCGCATCTGCTCGATCTGCTGGCGCTGTTTACGCAGGTAGACATCGTATTTGGCGATAATCTCCACCTGCTCTGCGACTTCGGGGGGCACTGGCGTTTCGGGCGGAAACAGCTCGGCGAGCATGGCGTAGGTCGCTTCGGGTCGGCGGAGGTACTCGCGCGCAGAGACCCGTGCGTTCACCGGCGTGCCTCCCAACACAAGCAACTGCGGATTGTGGCGCCCGCTGATTTCCAACTGTTCCAATCGCTCCAGCTCGGCACGCACTGCATAAGCGCGCGCTTGATAACGGCGCCAGCGTTCACCATCCACCAGCCCGACCTCGCGCCCGATGGGGGTCAGACGCTCGTCGGCATTATCGTGGCGCAGGTGGAGCCGATGCTCCGCACGCCCCGTGAGCATCCGATAGGGGTCTTCAACCCCCTTCGTCACCAAGTCGTCGATCAGCACGCCGATATAACTGCTGGCACGGTCTAACACCAGCGGTTCGCGCCGTTGGACATACAGCCCTGCGTTGATGCCCGCCACCAGCCCCTGTGCCGATGCCTCCTCGTAGCCCGATGTGCCGTTAATCTGCCCCGCCAAAAACAGCCCCTGAACCGCCTTCGTCATCAGCGTGGGATACAGCTGGTCGGGATAGACCACATCGTACTCCACCGCGTAGCCCGGACGGAGCATCACCACCTCTTCTAGCCCGGGCATGGTCTTGAGAAATGCCAGCTGGACTTCTTCGGGCAGGCTCGTGGACATCCCCTGAACATACAGGTCGGGTTTGTCCCAATATTCTTGCTCCAAGTACACGGGGTGGCTGGTCTTGTCGGGGAAGCGCACGATTTTGTCCTCAATGCTGGGGCAGTAGCGCGGACCGATGCCCGTGATGTGCCCGCCGTACATCGCCGAGCGGTGCAGGCTCTTCCGAATCATCGCGTGGGTGCGCTCGTTCGTGTGTGCTTGCCAGCAAGGCAGGAGCGGGCGAGGCGGTTCCAGGCGGTCGTGTTTGAAGGAGAACGGCGGGCACGGCTCCGAGGCCACCACTTGCCACTGGCTGAGGTCTACGCTGTCTTTATCAAGGCGGGGCGTGGTGCCCGTCTTGAAGCGCCCGATACGAAAACCCAGTTGGCGCAGGCTTTCGGTCAGACCCGTGCTGGGTCGGTCGCCGAACCGTGCCGACTGGATTTTGCGCTCCCCGATGTGGCAAAGCCCGTTGAGGAAAGTGCCCGTCGTCACCACAACTGCCTGCGCGGTGATTTCGGTGCCATCCTCCAAGCGGACGCCGTAGCAGACCCCATCCCGCACGAGCAGGCTCGCCGCTGCCCCTTCCATCAGCGTGAGGTTCTCCTGCACCTGAAGGGTTTGAAGCATTCGCTGCGGGTAGTGGTCTTTATCGGCGTGGGCACGGAGGGTGCGCACGGCAGGTCCCTTGCCAGTGCCCACAAATCGGATATGAGTGAGCGTGCGGTCGATGGTGACCCCCATCTCCCCGCCGAGGGCATCTATCTCGCGCACGAGGTGCCCTTTGGCAGGTCCGCCGATGCTACAGTTGCAGGGCATGTGGGCGGTGCGTTGGAGGTTCATCGTGATAGCGAGCGTGCGACAGCCCATCCGTGCCGTCGCCAGCGCGGATTCGCACCCAGCGTGCCCTGTGCCGACCACAATCACCGCGTAGTCCATCGGGCGTAATTGTACCGAAGCGATAGCTCTCTTGTCTCAGCGCTCTACGGTGAGCACCTGAATCATGTTGGTATTGCCCGGCACATTCACAGGTACGCCCGCCGTCAGCACCACGCGGTCGCCCCCACGCACGAGTCGGGTCTTACGCGCTGCGATCAACGCCTGGGTGGTCATTTCGTCCGTGTGAATCACATGGGGAATACGAAGCGGGGCGACGCCCCAATAAAGGCTCATCTGGCGCCACACGCGGTCGCTCTCCGTAAGCGCCAAAATCGGCTGCTGGGGTCGGAAGTGGGACACCCAACGCGTTGTGCTCCCGCGCGTGGTAGGGGTCAGGATTGCCTTAGCGCCGACCATCTCGGCGACCACACACGCTGCGCGGGCAACCGCTTCGGTCGTACCGTGCGATTGGGGCTGGGAGTTGAGCAGGGCACGCCCGAAATCCAGCGATTCTTCGGCACTTTCGGCGATTCGTGCCATCCAACGCACGGCTTGAGTTGGGTACGCCCCGACCGCGGTCTCGCCCGACAGCATCACAGCATCTGTACCATCCAGCACGGCATTCGCCACATCAGTGACCTCCGCACGGGTGGGACGCCCTTCCCGAATCATGCTCTCCAGCATCTGAGTGGCAGTAATCACGGGCTTGGCATATTGATTGCACAGGCGGATGATACGCTTCTGAATGAGCGGTACATCGGCAAGGTCCACTTGCACCCCCAAATCACCTCGTGCGACCATCACGCCATCCGCAACCTGCACAATCTCTTCCAAGTCCTCCAGCGCTGCAGGTTGTTCAATCTTGGCAATCACGGGGATTTCCGCGCCATACTCCTTGATGAGCGCCTGCAAGTTCATCACATCGGTCACCGAGCGCACGAACGAGAGCGCCACCCAATCCACGCCCACGTGAATGCCCTGGAGCAGGTCTTCACGGTCTTTGGGGGTCATGGAAGGGAGGGCGAGCGTGCGATGTGGAAGCGTGATGCCCTTGTGCGAACGCAGTTCACCGCCTTCCAACACCACCGTCTCCAAGCGTTCTGTCTCCACGCGGGTAATCTGCAGTTCGATGCTCCCGTCATCAATCAGCAGGCGGTCGTTGGGGCGTGCCGCGCGGAACAGCTCCGCAATAGGCAGAGGGATGGCGCTATCGGACTGCTCATTCGCCAGCACGAACTCTGCCGACTGCCCTGTTTCCAGTCGGATAGGCTCGTTGAGCGTGCCGATACGGATTTTGGGACCTGCCAAATCCAACAGTATGCCGATGGGTATACCGTACTGCTGTTCGGCTTCGCGTATCCAGTCAATCCACTGGCGTCGCGTGTCCCAATCGCCGTGCGCAGTGTTGAGCCGTACGACATTCACGCCCGCTTCAATCAGCTCGAAGAGCTTCTCGCGGTCGCTGATAGCGGGTCCGAGGGTCGCAATAATTTTTGTGCGTCTCATGCGAGTCCGAAAGCGTATTTGCCAGCATAGACGGCACTGGCGTCCAGTTCTTCCTCGATGCGCAGGAGCTGGTTGTATTTGGCGACGCGGTCGGTTCGGCAAGGCGCGCCTGTCTTGATTTGACCGGCGTTGGTCGCCACGGACAGGTCGGCAATCGTGGTGTCTTCGGTCTCGCCGGAGCGGTGCGAGATAATCGTGGAGAAGCCGTTGCGCAGGGCGAAGCGAACCGTGTCCAGAGTCTCAGTCAGCGTGCCAATCTGATTGAGCTTGATCAGGATACTGTTGCCACAGCCTTCGCTCACTCCTTTCGCCAGCCGTGTGGGGTTGGTGACGAACAGGTCATCGCCCACCAGTTGCAGTTTGGTTCCAAGCGCCGCTGTGAGGGCTTTCCAGCCTTCCCAGTCATCCTCTGCCAGCCCATCCTCAATAGAAAGAATCGGATAGTTGTTGACCAACTCTTCATAGAGTCGTATCATCTGGTCGCGGTCTAAGGTGCGCTCTTCGGCACGGAGGATGTAGTAGCCCCCCTTGTAAAGTTCGGTGGCGGCGACATCCAACGCCAAAGCGATTTGTTCGCCCGGCTGGTAGCCCGCGCGTTGGATGGCTTCCATTATCAGGTCCAGCGCGGCTTGAGCCGTAGTGACTTGAGGGGCAAACCCGCCCTCATCGCCTACGGTGGCACTGTAGCCCTTCTCGTGAACGACGCGCTTGAGATGATGGTAGACCTCCGTGCCCCATCGGAGTGCCTCGGCGAAGCTATCGGCGCCGATGGGCACAATCATAAACTCTTGGAAATCCGCCCCACCCTCGGCGTGCTTGCCCCCGTTGAGTACATTCATCAAGGGCGCAGGTAGCACATGCGCATCCACTCCCCCAAGATAGCGGTATAACGGCAGTCCACATGATTGCGCCGCAGCGTGTGCCACCGCCAGCGAGACCCCCAAGATGGCGTTCGCCCCCAGCTCCGACTTGTTCTCGGTGCCGTCTATCTCTATCAGGGTCTCATCAATCGCGCGCTGTTCTAAGGCGTCCATCCCTTCCAGTTGGGGGGCAATTCGCTCCAGGATGTTCTCGATGGCGCTGCGTACTCCGCGTCCCAAGTAGCGTTCGGGGTCGTTGTCGCGCAGTTCTAATGCTTCGTGAGCGCCTGTGGAGGCTCCTGAAGGTACCGCAGCACGCCCCTTTGAACCGTCTTCTAGCTCCACCTCTACCTCTACAGTCGGATTGCCACGCGAGTCCAATATCTCGCGGGCGTGAATGTTCTCTATGATTGACATAACCCACTCCTTCGCTGGCAATTATACCTGCCCTGTTGGGGGCACTGGGCAGCTTATAGTTGCCAAGCGGGTGGGCGTGGGGCACCCGTCTGATTGCGCAGGCTCTCTGCCTCTTGAAGCAACTGCTGGGATTCAAGGCTTCTCCCCTCACGATGGCGAATGCGCGCTAAAGTTTCTTTACACGAGGCGACGCCGATCGAACGCCCCAACGCTTGATTGATCTGGCAGGCTTCGGTGATGGCGTGTTCAGCGCTGTCCAGCCGTTCCAGATAAAGGAATACCTCTGCCATCGCCATCAGTGTGTTGGCTTGCTGAGGACGCACGCCCACTCCTCGCCAGTGCTGAAGACAGCGTTCCAGCTCCGCAAGCGACTCTTCAGGTTGGGTACGCGCTTTCACGAGGGCGTGCGCAACTGCCGTGAAGTGGGTGCGATAGGGGTCTGCCTCTTGATAGCGTGCTTGCATCGCCTGCTCTATAGCATCTTCCACAAGGCGCCAGTCGCCCACATCCATCGCGGTTCGTGCCAACAGCTCCAAAGTGGACGCCTTCAGGTGGAACCATTCCTGCACAGTTGGACTCATCAGCAGTTGGTCAGCGAGCTGTAGCGCCTCGTCATAGCGCCCCAGTAGGCGCAGTAGGCTTAGCTGAGTGATAAGGGTCGGCTCTGGATGGGTGCCTGTTTCCGAGTCTAACTGCAGACGCTTGTGTATCAACGGCTCGGCTAACTCCAGCCGTCCCGCGTGGAGATGACAGAGGGCGCGCGTAATGAGTATCACCGACTGCACGAAAGCATCATCCTGAGTGAGAGGGTTCTGTTCCAGCGTATCCATCAGGCGCCAGACACGCGCGTAGTCCCCGTGTATCATCCAGTGTTCCGACTGCCACTCTATTGCGTAGCGGATGAGCAGAGGGTCGCCTGAACGCTGTGCCTGTTGCCCATACTGAGCGACCCATCCATGCGTGTCATCACAGGGCACAAGATAGAAAAAGAGCCGATTCCACGCCAGCGAAAGCGCAGGTTCCTCAGTGGCTTGCCACAGCGCATACGCTTCTTCACGGTGGCTTTCCAAGAATGCTAAATCGCGCACCATATACGCGCTGTGCATCAGCCAGTACAGCACCCACCCGTAAAGCGGATGGTCTGGAGTGCAAAGCGTCAGGAGCGTCTGCGCCTCGTGATAGGTTTCGGGAAATCGTTCCAGTCGGAACAGATAGTGGCACCTCAGCACCCCTGCGCGCAGGCGCTCTTCAGGGTCTATTCCAGCCGTTATTGCTTGGTCTAACCAACCTAACGCCCTGACGAGATAGGGGCGCAGAAAATAGTAGCGCTGGGTCGCCCACATCAGGTGAACCACCTGCGCAGGCTCTCCCGACAGAAGCGAGAACTCAATCGCCTGCCACAGGTTCAGGCGTTGGGTGTCCCAGTAGCGGAGCCACTCCACGATGCCCTGATGATACGCTTCGGATTGGCACGCTTGCGCTGTTTGGAGCACCCAATCCCGATGCGCGCGCCAAAGCAAATCGTGCGCCGAGGGGTCAAGCCGTCCCAGAGCATATTCGCGCACTACCTCCAGCATCATGTAAGCGAACACCGCTTCGGATTGATGGCTATCGCGCACTAAACCCGCCTCTATCCACTCCTCCAGCCATTCCTGCACAACCTCTGTAGAGGTTTCGGGGAAGCAGACCTGTTGCGCCTGTTCCAAAGTCCACGGACAGGGGAACACCGCCAAGCGTGTGAAGCCCTCTTGCGCCTCTGGGGAGAGCAGGGTCATCGTGGTATCCAGCACGGCGCGCAGGCTTTGGTGGCGTTCACGCACGCCGTGGTGTCGCGTGCGAAGCCAACTGAGCCGATGTTCCATCTGCTCCAACATCTGGCGTGGGGTCAGCACATTCAAGCGGGTCGCCGACAGCTCCAACGCTAAGGGCACACCTTCCAACGCCTCACACAAGCGACACAACACCTCTTTATTCTGCTCGGTCAGCCGAAAGTCGGGGCGCACTTTGCGAGCATACGCCAGAAACATTTGCAGTGCCGGTGATTCGTGCGAGCTTCCCAGCGCCAACGGCTCCAAAGTGAACCTCTGCTCTTGCGCAATATGGAGGGGGATACGCGAGGTCACCAAACAGCGGAAAGGCGGGATTGCCTCCAACAGCTCCGCCATCACCGAGCGTGCTTCGGGCATTAAGTGCTCCAGGTTGTCCAAAACCACCAGCGTATCGGGATGCTCTTGGCAGTAGAGTGCCAGCTGGCGCATAGGGTGGTAGGTTCCAGGCAGACCCAACGACTCGGCGATCGCACGGGGAATTTCCTCAGCGTTGGAAAGGCTCAGCAGGCTCACCCAGTGGGGTGCATACTCGCCCGACTCTTGAAAGTGGTGAGCGACTTCCAGAGCCATGCGGGTCTTGCCCATCCCACCCAAACCGATAATCGTGACGCACGCCGACCGCCGTATCAACTCACTAATCTCTTGCAGTTCTGCGGAACGCCCAAAGCACGGATGAGCGGGTCTGGGCAAGGAAGCGGGAGCGGCGGGATTGATAGGGGCGGGTGTGCTCAGAGTAGGAGGTTTGTCGGGACGCGTCTCGTGAGGCGGTGGACGGTGAGCGGTAGGCGATCGCAGACGCCCACGAGGTCGCCCAACCTGTTCTGCCAAATGTTGAACCAAAGTTGGGGGAGCACCTTCCATCTCGTTTGCCCAGCGCTTCTGCCAAGCCTCGCAGGTGCGGTAGGCTAACTCATGGTTCCCCTGCGCCTCATAGTGCCGAACGAGCTGCTCCAGCCGTTGGGGATTGAACGGGTCTAACTCCACCAGTCGCTGGAGCCAGAGCGTGAGGCGGTCAGGCGTCTCGGTATCCAGCGCTATTAATCGCTCCAAAACGCTGAGGATTTGGAAGTGGAGAGTTAGGCTTTTGTCTGAAACCCAGTCGGCGTAGTACCCCGCCATAAACTCACCCTGATAGAGGTCTAGCGCTCTGATTAGCACTTGACGCTGTTGGGCGATGTCTTGGCTGAATTGGGCGACTTGAATGGCTTGTTCAAACTCCTGAATGTCCGAAACGAAACGACGGGTGTCCAAGCCGACCGAAGTGCGATCGGTGATGAGCAGAGGTTCTTGTTGGTGGGGGGTAGTGAGGGCCTGGCGCAGAGCACTCAGAGACACGCTGAGGCTGGCACGCGCCTGCTCAGGCTCAGAGTCGTGCCAAAGGAGTTCCGCTAACTGCTCGCGGGCAAACCGATGGGGCGATTGAGCAACCAAGTAGCCCAGTAGCAAGCCCGTCTTCGTCGTGCGAAAGCGTGTGATGACCAGAGAACCTGACTGCGCCTCTAAGCCCCCGAATAGGCGAAAATACCACTCATAGGAACTCGATTCCATCTCTGCCAACAGCAGTATACCACGATTAGGAGTACCCCAATTAGGTCTTTAGTCCTATTCAGGAATTATTGGGGGCACAGAGGGGTACAATCGCTGTGTATGAAAATTGTGATTGCTGGTGGCAGCGGGTTTATTGGCAAAGCGATGCTCTCCGCGTGGGTACCTCGCTATGAGGTCGTGGTGTTGACCCGAAACCCCGAACGCACTCAGCCCAAACTCCCTCAGGGCGCGCGTGCCGTCGGCTGGGACGGTCAAACGGTAGGCGATTGGGCACGCGAGCTGGAAACGACCGACGCTCTCGTGAACCTCTCAGGCGAGACGATTGCTCAGCGTTGGACGCCCGCCGTGAAAGAGCGGTTGCGCACCAGCCGAGTGGTGCCCACCCAGTGCCTCGTGCGAGCAGTGGAATCGCTCTCTGAGCGCCCCAGCGTGTGGCTCCAAGCCTCGGCTATCGGCATTTACGACCAATCGCCCACCACCACCGCCACCGAGTCGACCCCGCCCGGCGAGGGGTTCCTGGTGGATTTGGGGCTGGACTGGGAGCGCTCAGCGGAGCGCGTACCCGAGCTGAGGGTTCGGCTATGTTACCTTCGTATCGGCGTGGTGCTCGGTGAGGGTGGTGGTGCGCTGGAGCGTATGTTGGCCCCCTTCAAACTGGGCGTAGGCGGTCCCATTGGTTCGGGCGAGCAGTGGCTCTCTTGGGTTCACATCGACGACATCGTAGGTGCCACCGAGTTTCTGATGGAGCGCGACGGCCTGTCGGGCGCGTTCAACCTCACGGCGCCCAACCCCGTGACGATGAACACCTTCGCCAAAACGCTGGCGCGCGTGCTGGTACGCCCTGCGCCGTTTCGGGTGCCGGGCTTCGCCATCAAGTTGATGATGGGCGAGATGGCAGAGGTCGTCTTGCAAGGCTCCCGCGTGTTGCCCCAGCGACTGTTGGAAGCGGGCTACGCGTTCCGTTATCCAGAGTTGGAACCCGCCCTGCGCGCAATTTTGGGCAAATGAGCCGAGTCTATCAGTGGCGTGCGATGGGCACCGACTATCGGCTTTGGGTGCCCACCCTGAGCGAAAGCGAGGGCGAGGCGGTCGCCTTAGAACTGCGCGAGGCGGTCAAACGCTTAGAGCGCCAACTAAGCCTCTACCAGCCCGACAGCGACCTGTGCTATCTCAACGCCCATGCGCATCAGCACCCCGTTCGACTGGAGCCTGATATGTTCCGCCTCGTGCAACTGTGCAAAACGCTCTGGGAACGGACAGACGGCGCGTTTGACCCCTCCATCACCCCCGTGCTGAGGTTGTGGGGCTTTGTACAGAAACAATACCGCGTGCCCACCCCTGAAGAGATTGAAGCGACATTGGAGCATGTGGGGATGGATTTGGTGCTTCTGGAACCAGAGGGGCGTTGGGTCTACTACGCGGTGCCCGGTGTGGAACTCAGTTTCGGCGCCATCGGCAAAGGCTGGGCAATCGCCGAGTGTGTGCGCAGCTTGAAGGACTTGAAGGTAGACAATGCCCTCGTGGATGCGGGAGGTAGCACTTTCTACGCCTTAAGAGCGCCCCCCGAAAGTTCAGGCTGGGCAGTGCGAATCAATCCCGAAACAGAGTTGATTTTGTGCAACCAGGCGCTGGGCACTTCGGGCGGTTCCGAGCAGTGGTTTGAAGCGGAAGGTCGACGCTACTGCCACCTGATTGACCCGCGCACAGGCTATCCCGTGCCCGAGTTTCGTCAGGTGTCGGTGTTGCACTCAGACCCTGTGTTGGCGGATGCGCTTAGCACGGCGTTGGTAGTGGCACCCGAGCTTCAGGCTCGTTTTTCGGATTTGCAGGTGTGGATAACCCAGTAATCAAACCAACGCCCCTACACGAAACCTTCGGTGGGGGCGACTGCCCAGTCGGGTGGTAAGCTCATGGGGCGTGGTGTCTAAGATTTGGGCGAGGGTCTCTATGCGAACCTCGGCTTCGCCGTCGCGCCCGACCAGCGTGGCACAGTCTCCCACCTGCAAGTCAGGCACCTCGGTGGCGTCCACCATCAGCATATCCATACAGATGCGTCCAATCTGGCGCACAACGCGCCCCCCCAATGCGATAGGGGTTTGATTGCTCAGTCCAATCGGGTAGCCGTCGGCATAGCCCACTCCCAGCGTAGCGACCTTCATCGGGCGTGGGGCACGAAAACGCCAACCATAACTGACCCCCTGCCCCGCGGGAATTTCACGAACCGATAACACGCGTGCCCGCCAAGTAAGTGCGGGTTTGAGCCTCTGGGCAAGAGGATGCTCTGTACCAGAGGTGGGCATCACACCGTAGACCATCAGCCCACACCGCACGGCGTCTAAGGTGCCGTCGGGCAGATTCAGGATGCCTGCGCTGGCGCAAGCATGCAACGGCACGGAGGGGAAGCCTCGTGCTTTGAGCAGACGAACTGCCTCCAAGAATGTCTCCAACTGCTGGCGCGTGAGTGTGTTGTCCGAGTCGGCGCTGGCGAAATGGGTAAAGACACTCACGATTTGTAGCGGTGCGTTGGGTGTCCACTGCTCAGCAAATCGCTCCACTTGAGTGGCAGGAATGCCCAATCGGCTCATGCCCGTGTCAATCTCCAGATGTGTCTTGAGGAGCCACCCATTCCGCTCTGCCAATCGGCACGCCTGCTGGTAGCCTTCTACACTGTCAATCACGCCCTCAATCTGGTAGTGGTGGGCGGTCTCCCACTCGTCGGGATAGGTGTAGGGGTAGAGGGTCATCAGAGAAGCCCCAATTCCCGCCTCACACAGGGTGACCGCCTCATCCAGAGTGGCAACAATCAGGCGCTGGGCTACAGGGTGCGGTTGGGTCAGTGCGCGCGCCACCTCCACCGCCCCGTGTCCATAGGCGTCCGCTTTGATGACCGCCCACAGTTCGGCGGGGTGAGGCAGGATGGCGCGCACCGTCTGGGCATTTGCCCGTACCGCGTCAAGGTCAACTTCCAGCCAGTTGGTGGGGTGTGCCATCAACCTTTGACCACTCCAATCGGGCGTACGCGCGCCACCTTCCGCGAGATGCCTGCATTATGCACCACATCCACCACATTCGCCA
Organism: uncultured Armatimonadota bacterium; assembly: GCA_937139515.1. Taxonomy (GTDB): domain Bacteria; phylum Armatimonadota; class Fimbriimonadia; order Fimbriimonadales; family GBS-DC; genus CAKZQI01. Next base: position 15,240 of record CAKZQI010000006.1, read on the forward strand.
CATCTTTGTAGGCGTAGGATGCCTCTTCGGCGAGGGTGGCTTTGTTCTGAGCGCGCACGATAATCCCCTGCTGAGCCATCTCTTGGGCGATGTTGCGGTTCTTCGCCTCACGCAGCGCGCCCTTTCGGCTCATCATCCGCCCTGCCCCGTGACAGGTTGTGCCGAAGGTCTGCTCCATCGCCGTCTGGGTGCCGACCAGCAGGAACGAGTAGCGCCCCATATCGCCCGGTATCAACACGGGCTGACCCACCTCGCGGTACACTTCGGGCACTTCGGGGTGTCCCGGCGGGAATGCACGAGTTGCGCCCTTGCGATGGACACACACTTTTCGGGGCATGCCGTCCACGATGTGCTCCTCAATCTTGGCGATGTTATGCGCCACATCGTAGATTTGGCGTATGCCCAGCGATTCGGGCTTGCTGTGGAACACCTTAGCAAAGGCTTGGCGTACCCAGTGCGCAATCGCCTGACGATTGGCGAAGGCGAAGTTCGCCGCGCAGTGCATCGCCCGAAGATAGGTCTGCCCCTCCTCCGACTGGATGGGCGCGCAAGCCAGCTGACGGTCGGGCAGATGAATGCCGTACTTGTGGTACGACTCTTCCATGACCTCAAGGTGGTCTTGGCAGGTCTGGTGCCCGAACCCGCGCGAACCGGTGTGGATCATCACGGTCACTTGCCCAACTTGGGTGATGCCGAACTTCTCAGCGACTTCTGGGTCATAGATTTCATCTACGACCTGAATCTCCAGAAAGTGGTTGCCGCCGCCGAGCGTTCCCAGCTGGTCTTTCCCGCGTTCGATGGCTTTGTCGGTAATCACATCGGGGTCGGGCATATCCAGCCGTCCAAGTGCCTCCGTGTGGAGGATGTCGTCTTCCCTACCGTAGCCGTGCTCCACCATCCACTGAGCGCCTTTGAGCATCACTTGGCGCAGGTCGTCGGGTTTGAGCTTGATGAGTCCTTCCCCCCCGAACCCTGCGGGCACGTCACGGAAAATCTGGTCAACCAGCTCCTTCAAACGCGGGCGGATTTTGGTTTCGGTGAGGTCGGTGCGGAGCATGCGCACGCCACAGTTGATGTCGTAGCCCACCCCACCGGGCGAGATGACCCCCTCTTCCGCATCCATCGCGGCGACACCGCCAATCGGGAACCCGTACCCCCAGTGAATATCGGGCATTGCGATAGATGCCCCGACAATCCCAGGCATAAAAGCAACATTCGCCACCTGTTCAGGAGCGTTGTCTTGCTTGATATTCTCAATCATACGCTTGCTGGCGTAGATGATTCCGTCGACAAGCATTCCAGGTTTGTAATCTTTTGGAATGCGCCAACGGTTCTCATCCACTTGAACAAGCGGACCCTTCCAAGTCCCAGTTGACTCGTTCATGGTTATCCCTCTGACTTACGGTATCTTTACGAATAGTATCTTTATTGAGTTTCTTCGTTTTGACCCTGAGGCTTGTTCACGATAGAGCGGAGCGTCTCAGTGAACTCCGACAGCGACGACACCTGCACTGCCTGCACGCTCAGTTGAAGTAGAAGCGCGTCATCACTGACCGCCAGCAAGAGAGTGTGCACCTCTTCGGGAACCTCGCGAAACCGAGACCGCAAAAGGGTCTCTACGGTCTGAACAATCCCCTGCTGAAACCCTTGCTGAAGCCCTTGTTGTAGCCCCTACTGGCGTCCTTCCTCCAACCCCTGACGCAAACCACGCTCCACCGCCAAACGCTC
>CAKZQI010000007.1 GCA_937139515.1 uncultured Armatimonadota bacterium
AAATCTCTTCTCGGTAGTTCATCACTCAGCCTCCAGCATACTGTACCCGATTTATCGGCGCACCATCGTTCCGATGCCCGCATCGGTAAACACCTCGATCAGGAGGGCGTGGGGCGTGCGCCCATCGATGATGTGGGTACGGGGTACACCCTGTTCCAGCGCTTTGAAACAGGCTTGCAGTTTGGGAATCATCCCGCCCCCGATGCGCCCGCTCTCTATCATGCGCTGGGCATCGTTGAAGGTCAGTTCCGAAATCAGCGAGTCGGGCTTTTCAGGGTCGCTCATCACGCCCTGCACATCGGTCATCAGGATGAGTTTCTCGGCTTGCATGGCGCCCGCCAAATCGCCCGCCACATGGTCGGCGTTGAGGTTGTAAGTGGCGCCATCGCGCCCCATTCCGATAGGGCTGACCACAGGGATATAGCCTGCCTCCAGAAGTGAGTACACCACCTCGGTTTGGACGCGCTCAATCTCGCCCACGAAACCCAAGTCGGGGTCGCTCTCCATTTTGCGTGCAATCAATAATGCGCCGTCCTTGCCAGAAAGCCCGACCGCCTTGCCCCCCTGCTGGTGGATGGCTGACACCAGTCTGCGGTTCGTCTTGCCCGTGAGCACCATCTCCACGATTTCCATCGTCTCGGCGTCGGTGACACGAAGCCCCTTGACGAAGGTGGGTTGCTTGCCCAGTCGTTTCATCGCATCGGAGATTTCCTGACCGCCCCCATGCACAATCACAGGACGAATGCCCACGCAGTGCATCAGCACCACATCTTGCATCACCATCAGGGCGAACTGGTCATCCACCATCGCAGCGCCACCATACTTGATGACGAAGACCGAACCTCTCCACTTTTGAATATAAGGCAACGCCTGAATGAGTACATCCGCTTGCAACCGGGCATTATTGGGTATGCTCATACGGTAAGGAATTGTACCTGATGGAGACCTTGAACCCGTTTTCGCTTCGGCAAATCCGCGCTTGGTTGGACGAGTATGGCGTGCGCCCTTCCAAAGGCTGGGGTCAGAACTTTCTGACCGACCGCCGTGTCGCCCTGCGCGCCCTCGAGTCGGCGAGCCTTCAACCCGACGATGGGGTGCTGGAGGTCGGTCCTGGTCTGGGCGCACTCACCTTCCTGATGGCAGAGCGTGTGCGCCGTGTAATTGCTGTGGAAGTGGACGCCCGCCTTGTGGCAATCTTGCAGACGCTTATCGAGGAGCATGCCCTATCCAATATCACGCTGATTCAAGCGAGTGTGTTGAGCCAGTCGGTGGAGCAGTTGTTGCGTGGGGAGGAGCGCGCCAAAGTGGTGGCGAACATCCCCTACTCGATCACCTCGCCCCTGATTGAACACCTGCTTAAGGCGAAGGAGCGCATCCCCCTGATGGTGTTGATGGTGCAGAAAGAGGTTGCGGAGCGTCTGACCGCGAAGGCGAGCAGTCCTGCCTACGGCTCGCTGTCCGTGTTCGTGCAGTACCACACCCAAGCGGAGTATCTGGGGCGGGTGCCGGCGACGGCGTTCTATCCCCAACCTGAGGTCGACTCGGCGTTGGTGCGCCTGACACCCGTGCCCGACCGACTGCCTGCTTTTGAGCAGAAGTGGCTGTTTCGGTTGGTGCGTGCGGGTTTTGGCAAGCGACGCAAGACCTTGCGCAACGCCCTCTCGACGCTGTTTGAGGACACCGACCGCGCCTCGGCAATCCTGAGGCGAGCGAGCATTCCCACCGCCACCCGCGCCGAAGCGCTCTCGTTGGAGCAGTGGATGCGCTTGGCAGAGGAGACCGCCCAGACCCTGCAGGCGGAGCGGAGCCGTTAGCGCGCCGAGGCGCCCGCAGGCACGCCCCCAAACTTGCGCTCGCGATTCTGGTAATCCAGCACCGCCTCCAAGATATGCTCCATCGTGATGTCGGGCCACAGCACGGGGGTGATGTAGAGTTCGGTGTAGGCGGTCTGCCACAGTAAGAAGTTGCTGGTGCGCTGTTCGCCTGCGGTGCGGATAAGCAGGTCGGGGTCAGGCAAGTCGGGCTGGTACAGGTGCGCTTGGATGACCTGCTCGTCAATCTGTTCGGGGCAGAGCGTGCCTTGTTGCACTTTTTGAGCGATGGCGCGCATAGCGTCCACCAGCTCCACGCGCCCGCCGTAGTTGATTGCCATATGCAAAATGATACGGTCGTTGTGTTGTGTTGCCTGCTCCGCGCGACGAAGTATCGCTTGGAGTTCGGAGCTCAGCTGATGCAGACGCCCACTGAACAGAATACGCACGCCGTTGCGCACCATCACGGGGAGCTCCTCACGGGCGGAGCGCGCGAGCAGGCTCATCAAGCCCTGCACTTCCTCTGCCGAGCGTCGCCAGTTCTCGGTGCTGAAAGTGTACGCCGAGAGAATCCTGATGCCCAGTTCCGCACAACCGTGAACCAGTCGGCGGAGCGCTGTGTGCCCGTTGGCGTGCCCGATGAGTCGTGGCAAGCCCTGCCGACTCGCCCAGCGTCCGTTGCCGTCCATAATCAGTGCGATGTGCTGAGGCAGGCGGGTGAGGTCGATGCCGTGCGCTCGGGCTTCGGCGCGCCAGTCCACTGCCTGCATCAGACCTCCTTCAACTCCGCATCTTTGGCGTTCTGGACTCTGTCCACTTCGTCCGTGTATTTGTGGGTAAGTTTCTCGACTTGCTGTTCATAGCGTTTGAGGTCGTCTTCGGACATCAGTTTGTTCTTTTGCATCTGGCGCAGGTGCTCGATGAGGTCGCGTCGGATGTTGCGGATTGCCACGCGCCCCTCTTCTGAGCGCTTGTGTACCTGCTTGATGAGCTCCTTGCGTCGCTCTTCGGTCAGTGGGGGGAGGGTGATGCGCAGGGTGCGCCCATCGCTGACAGGGTTCACGCCCAAATCGGACTTTTGGATTGCCTTCTCGATAGCAGGCACGGCGGACTGGTCCCACGGCTGGATGAGCAGTTGGCGTGGTTCGGGCACGGTAATTGCGGCGATGTTCTGCAGGGGGGTGGGCGTGCCGTAGTAGTCCACCATCAGGCGCTCCACCATCGCAGGGTTGGCGCGCCCCGTGCGATAGCCCGCCAAGTCTTGCTTGAGGTGGTCAATCGCATGCTTCATACGCTCTTCGGCATCTTTGAAGAGCGCGTCTATCTTAGGGGTTGCATCTTCCTCGTGCTTTCTGGACATCGTACTCTGCCTCCTTACGATTTAGGTTGAATCGACACACGGGTTCCGATAGGTTCGCCTCGTGCGACGCGCTGGGCGTTGCCCGCTTCCCAGATATTGAACACCACCACTTCGAGCGCGCGCTCCATACACAGCGTGAAGGCGGTCAAGTCCATCACGCGCAGTTGGCGTTGAAGCGCTTCCTCGAACGAAATCTGCTCGAAGCGTGTGGCGTCGTAGTGTTTACGCGGGTCGCGGTCGTAGATTCCGTCCACATTGGTCGCTTTGAGCAGGGCTTCGGCGCCCAGCTCCACTGCACGCAAAGCCGCGGCGGTGTCGGTCGTGAAGAAGGGGTTCCCCGTGCCTGCGGCTAAAATCACGACGCGCCCCTTCTCCAAGTGGCGGATGGCACGCCGACGAATAAACGGCTCGGCGACCGCCTGCATCGTAATCGCCGACTGCACACGGGTGTCGACCCCGTGTCGCTCAATCGCCGCCTGCAGAGCGAGCGCATTGATCACCGTCGCCAGCATGCCCATATAGTCGGCGGTGGCGTGTTCGATGCCTGTGGTCGCCATCGTGGCGCCGCGCACGATGTTGCCTCCACCGACCACCACGGCGGTCTGTACCCCTAGCTGGTGGACGGAAATCACTTCACGGGCGAGGTAGTCAATCGCCTCAGGGTTCAGCCCGACTCCGCTCTCGCCTGCAAAGGCTTCCCCGCTGAGTTTGATGAGCACACGCCTCCAGCGCGGTTGATGGCTTGAGGTCTCCATCACTCTCTCCGCAGAAAAGTATACCCGCTTGAGTTAGAGCTCCTGCTCAATCACCGCCGCCCACGGGCAGTAGTAGCCCAGTTCCAGCCAATAAGCTTTCTCTTCTTCCACATAAGAGGGGAGCCCATCGCAGACCTCCAGCGCCACATCGAAGAACTCTATCGTTTGCGGGTCTAAGTGCCAGCTGTATTGTTGACCGCGAACGGGGTCGCGATTGTAACCGCCGTTGCCATCGCGGAGCGTGCCTCGCACGACCTTATTCTCTCGGCTCGCCAGCAGTTGGCGGGCACGCAGAATCTGGTCGGGGCGGGTTAGGCGGATGATGAACCGCTCTTCGTTCACCCGCACCACAAAATCCGCCTGAGAAGGCAGGTTGACCCCGACATTTACGGCTCCTCCACAAGCCGAGAGGAGATACACCAAAGTGAACCACCCGACAGAGCCTAACAGCGCCTTGCGTCGCATAGCGAAATTATAGACGAGGGAGCGCTCTATCAGGTACAATCTGGCTATGGAACGCCGTTGCCCCCACTGTGGCGCACGGATTGAACCCGACGCCCCAGAAACCACTGAGTGCCCCGTCTGCCGAAACATTATTCGCCCTGCGAACCCCGATGCCAAACGACTGGTTCGCGTGGCGCTGATCACGGTGGTGTTGTACTTCGTGGCGATGTTCTCGATGCTCATCGACGACACGGGCATCTGGATTGCCGTGATTTTCGGGATTGCCTTTGTGAGCGGGGTTTATCTGCTGTATGTGTTGATGCGCTTTTTCAAGATGGGGGCGTAAGGGTGAAGGGGCGTGTTGGGCGTGGGTTTTTGTGGGCAAGCTCGGCAATCGTGGCGGGGCTGGCACATCCGCCAGGCTATCTCTGGTGGGCGGTGCTGGTGATGCCTGCGGTGCTGATAGCTCTGCTGGCACAGGCACGACGCCCTTTCTGGTTGGCGTGGGGCTGGGGTGTGCTCTACTACACCACGCTCGGACTGCCCTTGCTGTACCTGCTGGAGTTGCAGACGGGCAATCTCGCCCTGAGCTGGCTGGGGCTTCTGCTTTTGGCAGGGCTGACCGCGCTCACCACGGGGCTGTTCGGCTGGGGCGTCGTGCGTTGGGTGCTCCCACTGAAAGGGCAAGCGACCACCGCTTGGCTCGTGCCGTTCGGGGTCGCCAGCCTCTGGACGCTGAGCCAGTGGCTACGCGGGCTGGGCGAGTTCGCCTTCGTATGGGGACACTTTGCGCCTGCGCTCGCCTTCCAGCCGACGCTCATCCAACTAATTGACACGCTCGGCACTTGGGGGTTGGAGTTCTGGATTCTGTTTTGGAACGGCCTCCTGCTGTTTGCGACGCTGTGGGGTGGGCGTCGACGATGGGTGTGGCAGGCGGTGAGCGCGGGGCTTTTGATGCTCTGGCTCGGCGCGGGGTATGGGCTTCTGCAGGTCTGGTCTGAGCCACCCAGCCGAACGGCGCGGGTGGCGATTGTTCAGCCGAATGTGGACTTGGCGCGCGCCTACCTGCCTCACGAGTGGGAAGCGGTGCGTGCCGACCTTGCCACGCTCATCCAACAAGCGGGCGCCCAACAGCCCGACCTGATTGTCCTGCCCGAAGTGATGGAGCCTTACCCGATGCCCGACAGCGCGCGGGCGTTCGCTTGGTGGCGCCAGCAAGCCCAGCGTGCAGGCATACCCATCCTCACAGGGGGCTATCGCGTGGCTAATCCAGAGACCGAGCAGTGGACGAACACGGTGCACCTTTTCTTGCCCGACGGCACTTGGCGCCATCACGACAAGGTGCAGTTAGTCCCGCTGGGTGAGCATGTGCCCTACCGTCAGTTTTTAGGCTTCCTGCGCATCTTCGGCATAGTGGAGCGCGATTTGCTCGCAGGGCAAGCCCTCAAACCGCTGGAGTTGGGCGGGGTGCGCATCGGAGCGGTCATCTGTATGGAGTCGACCTACCCGTGGATAGCGCGTGCGATGGTGCGGGAGGGGGCGAACCTGCTTGTGGTCGGCTCCAACGAGTCGTGGTTTGGGCATACCCCAGCATTAGACCAGCACTTGGCGTTCAGCATCCTGCGTGCGGTGGAGACGCGCCGATGGGTGGTGCGCTCGGCTCCTGAGGGTGTGAGCGCGTTTATCGCACCCTCAGGCAAAGTGCAACGGCTCCCATCGTTCACTCCTGCGGTGCAGGTGCGCGCGGTGGGCACTGAGAGCGTACTAACGCCCACCGTTCGTTGGGGCGACTGGTGCATCGCACTCTATGGGGTGAGTGTGTTCGTGTGTGGGCTTTTGGTCAGGGTTCAACGCAAGAAAGGGGCTGGAGGACAAGCCTCCAGCCACCGTCTCTCAGGGGTTAGCCCCCGCAACCGAAGTTGAACAGCACAATCAGCAGGTCAGCGTCGTCCACCAACCCGTTATTGTCCACATCGCCGGGGATGCTGAACCCGCTGTTGCCGAAGTTGAACAGCACAATCAGTAGGTCGGCGTCGTCTACGATGCCGTTGTTGTCCACATCGCCCTCGCAAGCGGGACCCGAATCACACCCTTGCGGGCTGACGAAGTACGCACCCTGTAAGGAGATGGTGTAGGCGCCGCCTGCAGGAGTACTGCCCGTCCAACCCGCGATGGCACTCCCAGCGCCCGGTCCATCAGGACAGCGGACTCCTGAGAAGGGCGAGTTGTTCCAGATAAGGTTGCCATTTGCATCGATTGCGTCACGGTTGTATCGGCTAACTGCCAGCAGATAGATACCAGACTGAGCGATACAGCCCGATGAGTTATCTATCTGCGATTGCACACCATCCGAGTCGTCGTTGAACGCCACGCCCGTACCATCGCAGCGGAACAGCCAGAGTTGGGTGTCCCAAGTGGCACCACCAATCGTGCTTGCCACAAAGCTACCGGGCTCAGTGATACAGATGACATACATATCCACGCCGTCTATCTCGTGTTCACCGCGAATGCGGGTCACTGCGGTCTGGCACGGAGTTGCTTCGGGTCGGCTCACAATCTGGGCGGTTGCAGGCAGGTCGCCCGCGTCGCCACCACCGTTCACTTGCTCGTTCCACAAATCAATTGGTGGAGGCGGACAGTCAGCAGGGTCGTTGCGCGTGGCACCGCGTACGCCCGTGAGATTAATCACATAACTGCCTGCAGAGGTGGAACCCGCCCAGCTGTTCACGCGCGAGGTCGACTCGGGGCCATCGGGACAGCGGATAGCACCGAACGGCGTGTTGTTCCAAATCAGCCCATCACCACAGCCCAGCGCATCCCGATTGTATCGGCTAATCGCCAAGTAGTACA
>CAKZQI010000008.1 GCA_937139515.1 uncultured Armatimonadota bacterium
AGATCGCATACACCAGCATGCCGCTCGCGATTGCCAGTGAAACGGCAGGTTGAGGATTTGATACTTGTAGGAGACCTCACGGAGCCGTTCCAGCACCGCAACGACCCCTTCAGGCTGGTCTGACCAGAGGTAGACGATGCCACTCCCTGCGTGGGCAAGCGCCTCCACACCTCGTGCGGTCCACTCCTGCAGGGTCTCGGCGACTTGGGAAGGGCGCAGGAGCAGTTTGACCATCAGCAGGTGTGTGCGCGGAGCCAGCAAGTCCCTCCAGAGTGCCAACCGCTCTGGGGACACAGGCTGGACGGGATAGCCTCGTTCTTGGAGCCAAAGGGTTTGCCGCGCCACTCCTTCGGGGGTTCCAGAGAACTCCAGCACGATGAAGGGCGTTCGTGAGGCATTTTCGCCCAGTGTTTGCTCCTGTTCTAAAGGTATGGGGACGGTTCGTTCCAGTAGGAGTGTGCCGACGGTGGGCGAGTTTTCTACAGGAGGGAAGGCGGCTTGTACCTCACCCCCTAACCCCCTCTCCGTAAACGGAGAGGGGGAATGCGCCAGTGCTCCCCCCTCTCTGCTTGCGGAGAGGGGGGACGGGGGGGTGAGGTTTTCTGAATCTGCCCTCACCCCCGCCCCCTCTCCCGAATCCTCGGAAGAGGGAGGGCTGGGGAGAGTGAGGGATATCTCGGAGGAAACCGTGAGGTTCTCCTCAAAAGTCTTCGCTCCAACAGCGCGCAGGGTCTCGGGGCTTGTGTGATGACAGATGACGCTAATGCCATCGGGCTGAAGCGGGGCACGCATCAGGTCTGCAAGCGTCGGCTCCAACTGGTTCCACGGGCAGTACCAGCCCACCGCCTCTATCGCTTGAGGCACGGGCGAGACCTTGAGCGTGAGCTCGGTCAGTACCGCCAGCGTGCCCCACGAGCCACATAGCAAGCGGTGCAAATCGTAGCCAGCGACGCTCTTGACCACCTTCGCACCGCTTTTGAAAGCGACACCATCACCCCGAACCGCACGCACGCCTAACAAGCGGTCGCGCGGGGTGCCGTGCCGATAGCGCCACGAGCCAGCACGGTTGCTCGCAACAATCCCGCCGATAGTCGCTTGGGCGGGAAGGGCAACATTCCACGGAACATACTGGCGGTGGCGCTGGAGGTGGATTTGCAGTTCCTCAAGGGTCATGCCCGCTCCAACGGTAATCACTAAGTCCTCGGGCGAGTAGTCCACCACGCGGTTCATTCGGCGCGTCGTGAGGAGCCACCAATCCCCCTGAGGTGGGTCAAGGGCAGTCAGATGGGTGCCAGAACCTGCGACCATCAACGGCAGGCGTAGCCCAACGGCACTCTCCAGCAGGCTCACGACCTCCGCTTCACTGGCAGGTGCGACCACTGTGAGAGGGCTGAACTCATCGGGCAGGTTCGCCTGCGTCGGGGGCACAATGCCCGCTGCCCCGACAATCGCGTGCAGAGTCTCCTTCATCCCAACAGTTCCCTGCGCGATACGCCCAAGCCCGGCTCGGAAGAGGGAACAATTCGTCCCTCGTGAAGCGACGCTCCCACAAACGGGTCATCCAACAGGTTGAGATGGCTATCCAAATCCAAGTGGTCTGCCAGGGGTGCAAGGTGCGCCATTGCGGTGATGGCTAAACTACTGTCGGAGTAGCATCCGAACATCACTTGAATCCCCAGCGCACGAGCGGTGTGAATCATGCGCAGGGCTTCGCCTAAGCCTCCGCACTTCATCAGCTTGATATTGATGCCGTGTATGCGGTCGCTCCAGCGCACGACATCGCGGGTGTCCCAACAGCTCTCGTCAATAAAAATCGGGAGGGGCGACTGGCGGTAGAGTTCTGAAAGTGCCTCTTCCTGACCGCGTGCTAAGGGTTGCTCTACATACTCCACACCTCGGTCGGCTAACCACTGGCACATCACCAGAGCGTCTTTTAGGCTCCAGCCCCCATTCGCATCAACCCGAAGCGCGACCTCCTTGGGTGCCACCTCACGAATGGCAGAGAACATCGCCTTGTCCGCCTCAATCCCTTCGGGATTGCCCAGTTTGATTTTGAGCGAGCGCGCCCCCGTGAGCTCAAGCCAATCCAGCGTGCGCCCCTGTGCGATTTCAGGGGGGTTGATGCCGATAGTCACCGAGGTGGGCACAATCGCGTCGGTGTCCAGCCCCAAGATTTGCCAGACGGGTAGCCCCGCACGCTTGCCGAGCCAATCCCACAGGGCGGTCTCGATGGCGGCGCGCACAGCGGACGGTACTTCGTGCGCTCTCAGTGTCCGCTCAATCGCCTCCCGCTGGAGCGGATGAAACTCTCGAACAAGTTCCCGCGCCTCTTGCAATCCCTCTAAAATCGTCTCGGTTGTCTGGCGTTTATCACCAATTCCGAAGGGGGACGCCTCGCCCCAGCCCTCTATGCCTTCATACGCCACCGAGACCCACACATTGGTCGTTTGGGCGGTGGTGCCTCGGCTGATAGTCAGTGGAAACCGCTTGTTGACGGTGAAAGTTGCCCAATTGAGATGCATATCCCAATTATTCGGGCTTTGGAAGCCGATTCCTATTCAGTGCCCTGTGGGGTACTATTAGGCTGGCGTTGAAAACACCTATCTCAGAGCCTTCTTCTTCCTCAGAGGGGAGGCGTTCCAACGGTCGTTGGCAAGGTAAGACTTTTCAGGCGATGCGCTCGTCCCAGTTCCGACGGTACTGGGTCGGGGCGTTTTTCTCGTTCGTCGGCTCGTGGGTACAAAATGTCGCCCAGAGCTGGCTGGTTTACGACCTCACGCGCTCCGAGTTCTTGTTAGGATTGGTGGGTTTTGTGAGTGGTCTGCCGATGTTGTTTCTCTCGCCGTTGGGCGGGGCGATTGCAGACCGCTTCAACCGTCGCCGAATTTTGTTGATTACGCAGAGCCTTTTCGCCTTAAGCGCGCTCACCTTAGCCGCTTTGACTTTTATGGGGCTAATCCGATACGAGTATGTTTTGGTGCTATCCCTGCTGAACGGGCTGGTGCTGGCGGTGGACTTGCCCACTCGTCAGTCGCTGGTGGCGCACCTGGTTGCGCGCGAAGACCTGGCGAACGGGATTGCGCTCAACGCCGCTGCGTTCCACACCTCACGCATTCTCGGTCCTGCGCTGGGGGGGCTATTGTTGGAAAAGGTCGGTCCTGCTCCTTGTTTCCTGTTCAACGGTCTGAGCTTTTCGGCAATCCTGCTGGCGCTGATGACCCTCCAGATTCAATCGGCGTCCACCGAGCGCAAGTCGGTCGGGTTGGTGCGTTCGTTGGGCGAGGGAGTCCAGTTTGTGCGCGCTCGGCGTGGGCTACTGATGCTTTGGCTGAATGTGCTGGTGCTGAGCATGTTCGGCTTGGGCTATCTGGTGTTGATGCCCGTGTTTGCTGAAGAGGTGTTCCAGATTGGCAAAACGGGTCTGGGTCAGCTTTACACCTTTGCGGGCATCGGCTCGTTGGCGGGGCTGTTGCTGGTGGCGCGTTTGGCGGGGGAGGTGTCGCGCGGATGGTTGGTACTGGTCGCCGCGAACGGTTTCGCTTGGACGATTATCGCCTTCGCCTTTGTGAATGACCCCCTGATAGCGAAGGGGTTGCTAATCTTGGCGGGGATGTTCGGCGTGATGCAGTTGGTCAGCACGAACACCGCCCTACAGACCGCGGCGCCCGACCATCTGCGCGGGCGGGTGGTGTCGCTCCACACATGGGCAATCAATGCGCCTGCCCCCTTCTCGGCGTTGCTGATTGGAAAACTGGCGCAGACCTTCGGCTCACAGACGGCTGTGCTGATGTGCGTGAGCATATGTGCCGTGTTTGCGCTCTTCCTGTTGTTTGTGCCCGAAGTGCGTCGGTTGGAGGCTTAGGGGGCTTGGTCAGCAACAGGCACAACGGTTTCCACCACCGCAGGCGCGTAGGGCATTCGGTTCGCCTGTTCCAGCGCAGCGCGCACCAGCCCCACAAAGAGCGGATGCGCGCTGGTCGGGCGCGAACGGAACTCTGGGTGGAACTGTCCCGCCACAAAAAACGGATGGTCAGGCAACTCTATCATCTCCACGAGGCGTCCATCGGGCGAGGTGCCGCTAATCACTAAGCCATAACGCTCCAGAATCGGGCGGAACTCGTTGTTGAACTCGTACCGATGGCGATGACGCTCGTAGACGATGGTATCGCCATAGAGCTGGGCGGACAGGGTGTTCGGCTTCAGTCGGCAGGGATAGACGCCCAGCCTCATCGTGCCCCCCTTGTCGCTGACGCCGTGTTGGTCGGGCAGGAGATGAATCACAGGGTACGGCGTGTCGTGGTCAACCTCTTCGGTATTCGCGCCCTGTAGCCCACACACATTGCGTGCGAACTCTACGACCGCCATCTGCATCCCATAGCAGATGCCGTAGAAGGGGATACGCTTCTCGCGGGCATACTGAATGGCGCGCAGTTTGCCCTCCACCCCGCGCTCGCCGAACCCGTGCGCCACCAAGATGCCATCTACCCCCTCAAATACCTGCGCAGGGTCAGAGGTCTCCAGGTCGGTCGACTCCACCCATCGGATATGCACGCGGGCGTCGTTGGCGGCGCCTGCGTGTTGAAACGCTTCGCAGATACTGATGTACGAATCGCGGTTGTTGGTGTACTTGCCCACCAGCGCAATCGTGCAAGCGCGACTGGGCGACTTGATGCGCTCCACAATTCGGCTCCATTCCGTCAGGTCGGGCGTGCGGACGGGTAGTCCCAACCGCTTCACGATAAGCTCTGCCAATCCTGCGGTCTCAAAAATGAGCGGAACCTCGTAGATGGTGTCCACATCCAGCGATTCGACCACCGCCGCACGGTCTACATCGGTGAACAGGGCGATTTTCTCCCGCACATCATCGGACAAGGGCACGCGCGTTCGGCAGATAAGAATATCGGGCGTAATCCCGATTTCGCGCAGTTTGATGACGCTGTGCTGGGTGGGTTTGGTCTTCAGCTCGCCCCAAGGACCCACGGTGGGCACCAGCGTGACATGGATGTACATCACATTCTCGGCGCCCATATCCTTGCGGAACTGGCGTATCGCTTCCAGGAACGGCAAACCTTCAATATCACCGACTGTGCCCCCGACTTCGGCAATCACGATATCGGCGTTCTGCTCGCGCCCCACGAGGCGGATGTGCTCCTTGATTTCGTTGGTGATGTGGGGGATGACCTGCACCGTCGCGCCCAGATAGTCCCCGCGCCGTTCCTTGTCAATCACCGATTTATAGACGCGCCCTGTGGTCAAGTTGGAGTTGCGCGTGCAGTTCACATCGATGAAGCGCTCATAATGCCCCAAGTCCAGGTCGGTCTCGGCGCCATCGTCGGTCACGAATACTTCGCCGTGCTGGTAGGGGTTCATCGTGCCTGCGTCCACATTGATGTAAGGGTCCATCTTGAGGGGAACCACATGGAAGCCGCGACTGCGCAAGAGCCGACCAATACTCGCCGAAGCAATCCCTTTGCCGATAGAGCTGACAACGCCACCAGTGATGAAGATATATTTCGTACTCACGGTCTCTTCTCCTCAACTAAGGGGGAGAAACTGCCCGCTTGAGATTGTACCCGACGGGCGCGCTCAGACTTCCACGCGCAGGGCGGCGGCAGGGGGCATTTTCGCAGCGCGGACGGCAGGCAGAATGGTGGCAATCACCGTCAGCACCACTCCGATTGCCATCGCTTGCCCCAATACCACCAGCAAGTCCCCAAAACTCGCTGCGCTGAACACCACCGCACCTTGACGCACCAAGTTAATCAAAAACACCAACAGCCAGCCCACGATGAACCCGATGAACGACGCCACCACACCCAGCAAGCCCGACTCCAAAAAGAACAATTTGACCACGAACGAGTCGAGCGCGCCGAGGCATTTCATCGTGCCAATCTCTTTGTAGCGCTCGGTGACCGCCATCAGCATCGAGTTGGAGATACCGACGGTGGACATCAGCAGGCTCATCACCACCAGCCAAGTTTGGCGCGTGGCGGTCTCTACAGCGACAGGGTCGTTGGGGTCAAAAGGGGGCGCATAGAGCGATGCTGAGCGCACCGCCACGAAGAAGGCGATTCCGAGCATAATGCCCGCTGCGGTAATCAGCGAGCGCAGGAATCGCACCCGAATGTTCAGCAGGGCAATCCGAAACGCTACCGAAATCGGCAACTGAACCTGCTTGCGTATCGTGCCTGTGCCCACGGTCGGTTTCTGTGTACTCATCGTCGTTTCTTGAGATAGGCGATAAACCCGCGCTGGGAGAGCGTGTTCAGAAAAGCGAACAGCGAATACTCCGCCTCACGCCGTTCCAGCCGATAGGTCTGCACCAGGTGGCGCACGATGGCTTCCACAGTGTGTTCCCCATCGCAGAGACGCCACACGGTGCTACCCGTCTCGTCCAGCTCGATTCGATGTTCACTGGGCAGTTTGAATATCCTGCTGAGCCATCGGAACACTCCGCGGGGTTTGACGGGCACAATCAGCAGACAGGTATCGTCTTCGCGCTCTTCATAGCGCACGGTGGGATTGCGCAGGGGGTACAGGCGCAGAACCTGCTTGCGGTCTACGGCGGGCGCTTGGCGTTTGCGAAAGAGCGTTTTCAGTGGCATAGGGTGCGCGCCATCACCTCCTCCAGCAGGTCGGTTCGGCGGGGACTTCGGTGCAGGATATGGAACACGGCGTTGCGCTGGGGGCATAGCCAAGCCAGCATCCGCACGCGGTAGGCGGGTAGGTGCAGGACGGGGAGGCTCATGAGGCTCTCTGGGATGAGCGCGCCCAGACCGAGCTGGGTGGAAAGGTGCAATCCTGTGTCGCCTTCTTGTTCAAACGGCTCGCGCTCGCCCCGATAGGCTTCCCACTTGAGCCAGAGGTTCACCCACTCCTCGAAGTTGTAGCCTTTGAGCAGTTGTTCGGCGCGGGCGATTCGTTCCACCAGCACCCGCTCACGGCGATAGCGGAACTGCAAGCGGGTCTGTCCTGTGAGCACTTGGGCTTTTTCCAGTCGGAAGCGCGCCGGCAAGGCGGTATCCAGCCCGTACAGGCTCCAGCGCACCCACCCCTCCTCGTCGGGGTGGTCGGTCAGGGTTTCAAAAATCGGGCGGGCAATCTGATAAAGTGGTTCGTGCTTGGAAGCAGTGCGGATTTGGATGAGGACGATGGTCTGGCATTCGGCACAGCGTCGGATTTGCCCCAAGCCTCGCTCATCGGCGCTCCAACGGAACTCCAGCAGGTGGTCATCGATGGCTTGAATGGAGCCAGTGAACTTGTGGCGTCGTTTGCGCTTGTCGCGTTCAAGCCGTTTTAGGAACTGTTGGAGTACAAAATGGAGGTCGGTCTTACGGCGCGAGCGTACCCACTTGATGTCAATCTCGGTAGTGGTGGGGGAACCGATTTGGAGATAGCCCTCACGCCAGTCGCCTGTATAGCCTTTGAGATACCATTCGGCAGGCACTTGAAGGCTGATGCCCTGCCAGCCGATGGGGACGGGCAGGGTGTTGAGGTGGCGTGCTGGCGCTCCTGCCCGTGCAATAGGTCTCACTTATGGCTATGCGCTTGTTCCGCTTCGTCTTCGGTACGCGTGGCGCGACGGAACTCGCTGAGTGCCTCACCAATCGAGCGTGCCAGCGCAGGCAGACGGCTTGCACCAAACAGCACCAGCACGATTACCAGCAGTATCATCCACTCCTGCGTACCCATGTATCCGAGAATCGGCATTCTGTTCTCCTCCACTCTTAGTATACCCCATCTGCGCTTGAAGCAAGCCTCGTAAAAGTAAGGAGAGTGCTTCACACTTTCGGGGAATGCCTAAAAAATATCAAGCGCGAGGGAATAGAATACCTCCGGTCGCTTGGATAGAGCGAAAACCCCGCCCTGTCACCCTGAGCGTAGCGAGGGGTATGTGCTGAGGGTTTCGGCGAGATTCTTCGCTTCGCTCAGAATGACAATAGAGGGGGGCACAATGACAGAGGGGGGCACAATGACAATTCCCCCACCCTGTCACCCTGAGCGTAGTGAAGGGTATAGGGTTGAGGTAGTCCTTCAACCTCACCCCCTTATGTCCCCCCTCTCCGCAAGCAGAGAGGAGGGAGAGCCTGTGTGCCTGTGCCCCCTCTCCGTTTACGGAGAGGGGGGTCGGGGGCTGACAAGGGTACACTGGTTGAGTTCAATTTTCCAGAACCCTGCCCACTTTCAAACGCAAGTAGGTCGCCCTGAGTA
>CAKZQI010000009.1 GCA_937139515.1 uncultured Armatimonadota bacterium
CCCTAAATCGTCCAGTGTCAGAATACCTCGGTAGTTCGGTTTGTAAAACCAGCGCGCTATCCTCGCTTGGGGGATGTCGGTCTTGCGGGCTCGCTCACGGTGCTTGCAGGTCAGCACCAGCCAACCCTGCTCGCTTTGCTGAAACCCGTAATTCGCCACCCCTAACAAACGGTAAAACTCGTTCCAAGTGTAGTCTTTTCTTGGAAACGGCACTGCAAACGCGAAGCTGTAGGCAAATCCTGTAGACTCAAACGGGTAGTACTCCGCCACCAAGCAAATCTCTGACACACTCGCCATCTGCACCATTAGCTCGCCGAGCCAGCTGAACCAGTCGTCTTGCACGCCTGGAGGCTGATATTGGGGTAGTCGCTTGTCGTAGCCCGCATGTTTGGGGAATGACGCTTGTTGGCTTGGCTCAACCAGCTCAGCCAATGCAGAAATCTGTGTAGCAAACTCCGTAGCAGGATTTTTCATTGGGAGCACTCTGTGTCCGAAGAGGTTCATCTCTGCCAACGGATTTACATCGCGTCCGTTGGCGTCCAGCACTGCCAGCCAAGTGCGCAACTCTTGCTCCTCTGGCGCATACCAGAGACACACCCGCAACTCCTCACCTGATTGCAGAAGCGCTAATGCTTGTTCGCGCTCCTTTTTAGTCTCATTCACATCCTCATCATTATCCGACGGTGACCCTTCTGGATAAACCGATCGGAGGTACAACTCGGTGGATGCCTTCCATTCGTCCAGGATCCGTTTGGGTAGGCTTCCGTTGCGCGTGCTGAAAAAGAGCATCTCCCCCTGTCTAAGGCGCGCCCAGTCCGCCTCATTCATTTGACATAACACCGAGTAACCACCCAACTGCCACGGTTCAGATAGCGCCATGAGGTGGTAAGACTCGGGGAGCGACTTCAAAATCTCCGTTGGGGAGTTCGTACGATGGAGCTCGTCGGAGAGCTTCTTGGCGTTTTCCTGTCTTTGTTCGGCAGGAATCTGAAGTTGCTCGCATATTCGGGGCAAGAACTCTTTGCGCAAATGCTCCCAGTCTGA
>CAKZQI010000010.1 GCA_937139515.1 uncultured Armatimonadota bacterium
TCTCAACGCTCCTCAAGGCACAGACCCTTCGCTATCGCTCAGGGTGACGAGTGGGCGATTTGTCATTCTGAGCGAAGTGAAGAATCTCAACGCTCCTCAAGGCACAGACCCTTCGCTATCGCTCAGGGTGACGAGTGGGCGATTTGTCATTCTGAGCGAAGCGAAGAATCTCGGTGCCACCAGAAGTAGAGACCCTTCGCTGACGCTCAGGGTGACAGGGCGGGGTTTTCGGTTTGAACCGAAGGTCGCAGTTCGGTGCTACCGTCAGCGCCCAAAACTGGAACTTAACGAATGTACCCTTATTAGGGCGATGAGTTTCTCTATGAGCGGTAATTTAGAGACTGAGTTCGGCTTATGAAACCTTGGGCATTTTGGGCAGTACTGGCGCTGGGTGCATTGGTCTACCTGCCTGCCCTCAATGCTTTTTTCGTCGCCGATGACCACCTCATCCTGCGCAGAATGCAGGAACAGGGACTCTTCGGAATTGCCTCTACCCCTGGCACCCTCTTCTTTCGCCCGCTGACCTCTGCGCTGTACTACTTGGACTACCGCCTCTGGGGGCTGAACCCTCTGCCATATCATCTCGTGTCGTTGGGGTGGCACCTGGTCTGCATGGTGCTGGTGTTTCGGCTGGCAGTGCGTTGGCTGATGGGGCGTGGTCATCCCCCTGAGCAATCTGGGTGGGTTGGGCTGGGAGCGATGGCGCTGTTCGGGATGTTGCCTGCGCATACCGAAGCCGTTGTGTGGATAGCGAGCCGTGCTGACCTGACCGCCTGTGCGCTGGGATTGGCAAGCCTGCTCTGCCTGCTGAGCGCTTCCGAGCGTGGCAAATGGAACCTCTACGACCTGCTCGCTTGGCTCCTGTTCGGGCTGGGGCTAGTGGCGAAGGAGTCGATCGCTTTGCTCCCTTTGATTGCGCTGATACTTTTGGGTGGTTCGGGGTTTCAACGATGGGGTCGGGCGTTGGCGCTCGTGGGCGTGTTGTTTGCTTATATGGTGGTGCGCACGGTCGTCATTCAGGGCGTCGGGGGCTATCCTGAGGGGATGCAAGCGCTCCAACAGCCCTATCGGTTGGGCGTTCATTTGGCGGGCTATGGGCTTCAGATGGTCAGCCCGACCGTGCTGTTCAGCTTCCTACGCGATGGCGTGGACACGACATTGATTGCGCTCACGGTGCTGGGGTGGCTCCTGTGGGGTTGGGGCTTGTTGAAAGCGCGCGGAACCCTGCCGAAGGGTTGGGGATTGTGGTTCGGGGTGGTTCTGCTGGCGCTCGTGCCTGTGTTGGCGTTTCAGCCCGCTTTGGGGCACCCGCTCAACAGTCGGTACACCTATCTCGCCTCCGCGTTCGGAGTGATTGGGTGGGCGATGGTGGGCTACTCCCTTTGGCGTGTGCCAACGGCGCGCTACGGAATGCTTCTTTTAGTGGGGGTGTATGCGGTCGGCAGTTGGCGCATGGCAAGCAGTTGGCACACTGCAGGCGAGATAGCTCGCTCCACGCTCCAATCTCTGCTTGAAGCCTCTCCCAGCGAACCTGTATGGTTGATTAGCATCCCCGACCACTATCGGGGCGCCTACATCTGGCGCACCAGTTTGGGCGATGCGATAGCCCTCTTCGCGCCCGAAGTGCGTCAACCTGTCACCTCATTGAGCCGATTCACCTTGCGCCTTCGCCCTGAAGTCGCCATTGAGTATCGCAACGGTGTCGCCCAACTGTCCAGCCCTGAAGACCTGTTCCTGAAGCCCGAAGGCGACACCGCCTACGCCGAGTGGCAGTCCGCCGTGCGCAAAATGGAGGGCAACCGCTTGGAGTTAGCCGAGAACTTCGCTGAAGGTCGTATGCTGTGGAGCTTTTCGGAAGGGCGGTTTGTTCCTGTTCGGTGAACGGGAGGGCGTTTGAAAAACCGTGGCACGGGCATCCTGCCTGTGAAGGGTATGCTTGGGCAAGCATGCCCAAGCCACGAGCGGACGAGACGCTCGCGCTCCCAGTGTTTTTTCAAACACCCTCACTTTTAGACGCAAGCAGGTAGCCCTGAGCAGTGAGCTTCGCTTCAATTCAAACGCCCCACCCTGTCACCCTGAGCGAAGCGAAGGGTCTAAAAAAGGGTGCCTTGTAGAACGCTCCACTACACTCACCCTTGAGAGCGTTCGCCTCGCTGCAGGTTGAGCCATTCCCGTCCAGCGTCGGTGATGGTGTAGTAGGCTCTGTCGTATCCAGAAGATAAGTAACCCTTCTGCCTGAGTGTTTGAATTCCCCAACCCACCTGGTTTTTCCAGCGTGTGTCTCCCCATTTTAGTTTTTCTCGGTGCCAGCCAGTAAACCTGCGCCCGAATTTGCGTTCGACCCAGTCCAAAATCTGCTGGCGCGATGCAGTGCCCCCAGCCTGTTCAATAACTTCTAAGATGGCGAGTTGGTACTCTCGGTAGGGGATATGATTTCGGGCAGGACTAGCTGGTCGGGGTTGCCTTTCATGGCTCCTTTTTTTTGAAGAGCGAGCGGGGGTTTCGGGTGCGGGGCTCTCGGTCGGTACGGGCAAGTCGGGGTGTTGTTTGGCGAGCGCCTCCCACTCGCTGGCAAGGATTTGCACCTTGCGCTCAAAGTCATCTATCTGCTTCTTGACCTCCGTCAACTGTTCCAACTCTTGGGCAGAGCCTCTCTCAAACGCCTGTTGCGCGCGTGTGCCCGCATTTTGCTTCGTCCTCTGAATGGCGATTTCTAACTGTATCAGTGCATGCTGTACGGCGTCCATCATTTCACCTCGTTCGGGTTGGCGTTTATAGAACATCTGTTTGAGCTTCCCCAGCACCGCATCAAGCGTAGGTTCCTCTTGCACCGGGAAACGAAGAAGCCCGAGCGAACTCACCTGAGCTACGCTGGGCGCGTCGGGGGTCAGTGAGGTCTCGTAATAGCCCCCACCGTCCCTCATAACCAAGTAGACCACTCTGCGAGTTGCGAACAGGATGAGGTGGTGTCGGGCAATCTGTTCAATCTGCTCGGCAAGGCGTTGACGCACCGATTTCTGGGTTGCGCTCTGTTCCAAAGGTACAATCCCAAACACTTTTACCCCCGCCAAGTGGGCAATCGATTCCACGCGGTAGGAGTTATTGGTTTGCGTGACAGTGCGTTCCCTCTCGTCCGAGAGGTTCCAATGGAGGCACTCCCCGAACAGGCGTGCCCAGGTTCTTTGGCGGATTAACTCACGAATCGCTTCTTCTACAGGGGTCATGGCGTCCTCAACCCAATCGTACAGACGACCTCCACCTCGGCGTTCGGCAGGGCGTCGTCCAAGTTCAGCAGTTGACCATCCTCTTGAAACTGCCATAGAGCGCGTATTAGCTCGGCGTCGTTGATGCCCATCTTGAGGTGCTGGCGCAGCTTGTCCTCGGCGGTGCGCTTGAGCGAATAGGTATGGAGCAGTTCGCAGAGCCGTTGGGCTTGCTCGCGCAGTCGTGTGTCTGCGAGGCTGTTATCAAGGGCGTGGCGCAGGCGTTCGTAGAGGCGTCGTCGCACACTGCGCTGAGTGCCCAGCGCACCTTGAGCCGATTGTGCATCGGCGCGCGCCGAGTCGACCGCCTTCGCAATCAGCCCCAAGATGTCCAGTTTTTCAGGGTCTTCGGGCAGGTTTGGGGTGTTGGGGGCACAGCGAATCTTGCTGAATAGCCCGCTCAGCGACTGAGAGACCAGATTGCCCGCCCTATCAAGGCGCACCAGCATATCATGGCGCTCCTCACCCCGATAGAGGCGTACATAGCTGATGATGCCCTCAGGGTCTTGAGGGGTGGGTTCGTGGGGGCGAGTGGCGTACACTTGCGGTGGGAGCGCAAGCGCCTGTCGTTGCTCTTCCTCGCTGGCGTTGTTCCACGCCTCCAAGGCTAAACTGGTCAGGTCTACTTCGCTCTCGTCGGCGTCGTCGTCCAAAATGCCCTTCTTTCCGGCATAGAGGTTGTGCAGGAACTCCTTCGCTTGCTCCCCGAAGAAGGTCTCGTCGGTGCCGATGACCTCTTGGTTCTCTTTGAGCCGTTGGGTGAGCCGATTGCGCAGGCGGATAATCTTTTCCACGCCCTCCGCTGGTTGGAACGAGTAGACCAACACGGTATCGTGTTCCTGCCCGATACGGTCGACGCGCCCTGCCCTTTGGATGAGCCGAATGATTGCCCACGGCAGGTCAAAGTTCACCACGATATGCGCATCTTGCAGGTTTTGCCCCTCGCTGAGCACATCGGTGGCAATCAGCACGCGGATTTCATCTTCGCCAGGGCGCCGACCGCCGCTGGACTTGGGGCTGAACCTGCGCGTGATGCCAACCGGGTCGTTCGTCTCGCTGGTGATGGCTTCCACATGAGCCACGCCCTGCTTTGTGAGATAGTTCTTGAGGTAGAGGGCTGTGTCGGCGTACTCCGTGAAGATGAGGATTTTGTCCAACGGGTGGTCTTGCTGGACCAGTTGGAGGAGCCGTCGGAGCTTGGGGTCTTCGTCGGAGTTCCAAGGCAGAGCGTTGCACAACACGGTCAGGAGCGCCTTTGCGTCTTCTTGGAGGCGGTCTTTGAGCTGGGGTAGGAAATAGTGCGCAGGAAGCCATCGGAACCGTTTTGCGAACTGGTTGCGGTACTGCTTGTAGTAGTCGCATGCCCTCTGGTAGAGGGTTTGGTACACCTCGTCGGGCGCACCCTTCGCCATCTCTTCCAGCAGGTAGAGACTGTGGGGGTCAATCTCTTCGGTGGTTTCTTCGTCGGTGGTGTCCAGCTCGGCGTCCAGGTCGGTCAGGCTGGTGTCCAGGCGCAGGGCGTCTTGGGTGCCGATGGGTACTTCCCACCCTTTTTCCAGCGCACAGAGCGTAATCAGATTGCGAATGATGTGGCGCTCCACCGACTTGAGGAACGCCTCCCCGCTGGACTCCAGCCGCTTGAACAGGTTCGTTCGGCAGAAGCCGATGAGGCGCCTGCCCGCTCGGCTAAGGTCTTCAATAATCTGCTTGTGTTTCGGGGAGGCACTGTTCAGTTGCGACTCATCGATGTACTCACCCAACCCGTAGCGTGGGAGGGCTAACCGCTCAATCACGGCGACGACAGACTCGTTGTACAGGCGGTCGTATTGGCTTCCCGTGTCGTTCAGTGTAAGCGTCTTGGGCTGACGCACAGGGAAATAGTAGCGCTTCTGACCAATCATCACATAGTGGCGGTCTTTGAGGGGGTCATAGTGAGCATAGTGCCTGATGACGAACTGACGGGTTCGGCGCACCATAAACAGACGCATTAGGCCGCGCCAATCCTCCGAGTGTTCGCTCTTCTCAAAGGCGATGAGCGATTCCAAGGGGGCTTGATACTGCGCTCGAAAGTCTGCCTCATTCTTGCCTTTCTGGCGCCACGCTTGAAGAAACTGTTCGGGGCGAGCGGGTAGGATGTCCTTCTCGTCTTTGAACAGCCGTATCTGGTTGCTGAGGTCTTGGTACTGCTTATTGTAAGGGGTCGCCGTGAGCAGGATGACGCGCGGTTCATTCTGCTCAATGTACTCCAAAATCGCTTTGTAGCGTTTACCCTCGCGGTTGCGTAGGTTGTGGCTCTCGTCAATAATCAGCGTGCGGTAGCGAAGCAGGTCAGGCAGCTCATCCGTCACTTTACCCAACGAGATGACCCTGCCTGTGATTTGGTACTTCTGGAGGAAGCTTTCCCACATGGGAGCGAGTTTGGGCGGGCAGATGACCAGCGTGTTGCTATCGTCAAACTCTTGGAAGATGCGCGCTACGGCGGTCGCCATCAGTGTCTTGCCCAGCCCCACCACATCGCCAATCAGCACGCCCCCATGCCGATACAGAAGCCGACTCGCCAACTGTACCGCCGCCACCTGAAAATCCAGCAGGGTCTCTTCCAGTATCTTGGGCACTTTGAAATCTTGCGTGCCCAGCCGAGCATCCTCCGAGAGGTGATAAGCAATCTTGAGATAAACCAAGTAGGGCAGGTTCTCTATCTGCTGGATTTTCTCGCTTGCCCAACAGCGGTTTTCCAGCAAGTCCAGCAAGTCAAGTGTGATGTCCACGCAGGTCGGGTCGTTCCAGCGTTCCTCGAACCATTCCAGCAGTTTCTGGGTGGAGTCCTGGTCTACCACATCCACATTCAGTTCGCCTTGTTGGGCAATCCCTGCGAAGGTGAGGTTACTACTGCCCACATAGCCGATGAGGGGTGTGACGTAGTCGTTGCGGGTGAGCAAGTAAAGTTTGGCGTGGAGGGGGTAGCGCACGAAGAGTTTGACCCGAACCTGCCCTTTGCGCAGTTGGTGAGCAAGCCTCCGCATAGAATAGAGAGCCTGCATAGTGGGCACCCCGCGCACCATTTGGCGTTCAAACTCTTCTATCAGCAACTTGCGCTGTTGGGCGACGTGAGTGCGGTCAATTGTGGGAGGGGTATCGCTGGCACGCAGGAGGTCGTGCCCAATCATCCCCACCAGCACTTTACACGGCGCACTGTTGGGCTGGATGGGAAGGGTCTCTATCAGCTCTCCCAGTGCATCCCATCCCCTCAGATTGAAATAGCCCACGCAGAAGCGTGCTTCGGTCGCGCTCCCTACAAACTTGCGCAGCTCGTCCAGCAGGCGAACTTGGATATTATCGATGATAGTCGGCATCCGACGGATAGATTCGACACTGTTTAAGGGAATCCTGCCTTTATTTTGAAGCCCCTTCATTAGCTCCCCTGCACTCCCACTGCCATTCCGACGCCCCCTTTCTGTCACCCTGAGCGAAGCGAAGGGTCTACGCTTGGGGTGGCACCGAGATTCTTCGCTGCGCTCAGAATGACAGTGGGGGGTGAGGAGGCTGACGAAGGAGCGTCAAGGAAGTGGTAAAGTGTTTGAAAAAGCGTAGCACGGGCATCCTGCCCGTGTAGCAAAGCACGCAAGCCATATCGTGGCACGGGCATCCTGCCCGTGTAGCAAAGCACGCAAGCCATATCGTGGCACGGGCATCCTGCCCGTGAACAAAAACAGGTGTGGACGCAGTGAGCATTCTTGGGCAAGGATGCCCAAGCCACAGATTGAGACGCTTGTTTTACAAAGCGACCCAGCAAGGGTACTCCACCAGCGTGCGGCTGCGTGCGCAGTAGGCTTTGACCGCCTCGGCGACCGTCTGCCCTGTGCTGGTGGTAATCTGGTCGCGGCTCCAGATACGGAAGTAGCCGAGTGCGCCCCGTGCCAGCGGTGCGGTCATCGCCACGCGGTAGGTGCGCGAGGGTTCCAGTTTCGCCCCGCCGATTTGCACACTCACGATACGCTTGCCCACCTCCGCCTTCGGATTGAACCGAACTTCCATTCCTGAAAGCTGCAGGAAAGCGTTGTTCTTCTGAGGGTACAGCTCCACCGCTCGCTCCAACGCCTGCAGGATTTGTTCCCCCTTCAGGCTGACCACGACCACCTCGTCGTCAGGATAGAGAAGTGCCTTGAGGATAGCATCGGCATCCACCACGCCAGAAGGCAGTTGGTAAGATTCGTTGAAGAACGCCGAGCCGAGCATGCCTGCATCGGCACCGGCGGCAGAACGGATCGCCTCCACAACCGTCTGTGCCACAG
Source organism: uncultured Armatimonadota bacterium (assembly GCA_937139515.1). Lineage (GTDB taxonomy): Bacteria > Armatimonadota > Fimbriimonadia > Fimbriimonadales > GBS-DC > CAKZQI01. Next base: position 7,556 of record CAKZQI010000010.1, read on the forward strand.
GGTTCGGCGCCTCGCCCACATTGCTGAGCGAACCACCCTGAGGCGCACCCCAAAGATATGCCCCAATCCACACACACAACACGCCCAATAACCAGATCCGCATCGTCATCATCTCCTATTGGGTTTCGACGGTAGAGCGCTTAGAAGCGTTCCACCTTAAATACGACTCGATGAAGCCATCAATCTCACCATCTAACACAGCAATCACATTGCCCGTTTCGTAGTCGGTGCGGTGGTCTTTGATGAGGGTGTAGGGCTGAAGCACATACGAACGGATTTGATGTCCCCATTCGGCAGGAGCGACATCGCCTTTGAGGTTGCGCATCTTCTGTTCCTCAAGGCGCCGATAGTACTCTGCCACACGCGATGCCAGCACTTTGAGCGCGACCTCTTTGTTTTGATGCTGGGAGCGCTCGTTCTGACAGGTCGCCACAATCCCCGTGGGAAGGTGAGTGGCGCGGATTGCCGACTCGGTCTTGTTGACATGTTGCCCGCCGTGCCCACCCGCACGGTAAGTCTCTATTTTGACCTCTTCGGGCTTGAGCTGGTAATCGGTGTACTCCACTTGGGGCATCACCTCTACCAGCACGAACGAGGTGTGGCGTCGCTTGTTGGCGTCAAAGGGCGAAATTCGTACCAGCCGATGGACGCCGTGTTCCGATTTGAGCATCCCGTAGGCGTAATCGCCCTCAATCAACACGCCCACACTGGAGTAGCCCGTGACGGTGCCGGGCGTCTCGTCCACGATTTCGGTGCGGTAGCCGTGCCGTTGTGCCCAGCGCAGATACATTCTCAACAGCATCTGCGCCCAGTCGCACGCCTCCGTACCGCCAGCGCCTGAGTTGATTTCTAAGATAGCGTTGTTGCGGTCATATTCGCCACCGAGCAAGGTGAGCAGGTCTAACTTCTCCACCTCACGGCTCAGCTCGGCGACTTTGACAGCAATCTCCTGCGCCATCACCTCATCAGGTTCCAACTGGAGCAATCCGAGCCACTCCTCGTATTCCTGAGCCTGCTGAAAGAGGCGCTCGACGGGTTCAATCTGGTTTCTGAGGCGGGCGATAGCTTGCATCGTCGCTTGAGCACGCGCCGAGTCGTTCCAGAACTCGGGCGACTCGGTCTGTGCCTGCAAGCGGTTCAACTCGGCTTTCAGGCGGGCGAGGTCAAAGATGCTCCCCGATCGCATCCAAGCGTCGGCGAGCCTCCTGCAACGATTCGGTCACGGAGCGTAAATCGGTCATATAGCCAATTATACCCGTGTGCAGGGCTTTCTTTAGGGGACAGTTCGGCGGGACACTTTGCCCTGTCCTAATGACTGACCGAGTAGCTCATTTTGAGGGGGATGGGTTTGCCCCGATGCTTGCCTCGGAGTTGTCCACACGCGGCGTCAATATCGTGCCCTCGCTCCATCCTCTGGGAGACCTCTATGCCCGCCTGCTCCAAAATCTGGCGGAAGCGCTGGACGCGCTCCACTTCGGGGCGTTGGTACTGGTCGGGTGTGGGCACATAGTTGAACGGGATCAGATTGACCAAGCAAGGAACGCCCCGAAGCCGTTGGGCAAGTAGGCGTGCGTGGTCGGGAGTGTCGTTCACCTCGCGCAGGAGCAGGTACTCAAAGGTCACTCGGCGGTGGGTGCGCTCAAAGTAGTCGCGTGCCGATTGGAGGAGCGTCTCCACCGTCCACTTGCGGTTCACGGGCATAATCTTGGCGCGCGTTTCGTCGTCGGGGGCGTGCAGAGAAATCGCCAGCGTGATTGGGAGCCGATGCTCGGCTAACTCGTAAATTTTCGGCACAATCCCGACGGTGGACACGGTCATCCGACGCATGCTGATGCCGACCTCCTCGTGGATGAGGTGAAGGGCGCGCACCAAGTTCGGCAGGTTCAGCAGGGGTTCGCCCATGCCCATCATCACCAAGTGGGTAATCGGTCGCTCGCTGAGCCGCTGGAGGTGCAGGAGTTGGTCTACCATCTCCCCCGTTGTGAGATTGCGTGTGTAGCCCCCCTGTGCCGTCGCGCAGAACCGACAGCCCATCGCACACCCTACCTGGGTGGAGAGGCAGACCGACACACGCTCTTCGTAGGGCAACAGCACACATTCCACCTCGTTGCCATCGGACAGCCTCAGCAGGCCTTTGACGACCCCATCGCGAGAACGCTGGGTGATGTCAATTTGGTTGGGCGTGATGAGGGCAACCTCGCTGAGGCGCGTGCGCAGGCGTGCGGGCAGGTCGCTCATCGCCTCAAACGAATCGACCGCCCGACGGTAGACCCACTGCGCAATCTGGTTGCCTCGGTAGGCGGGTTCCCAAAACTGGGTAGCGACCCATTCACGCAACTCAGAGGTACTCATCCCAACCAAAACAGGAGACTCGGTCATCACAAAAGATTGTACCTGACTGGAGCCTGAAACGCTGAGTGAACAGTCTCAACCGTCCCCTCTCTCCATAAACGGAGGGGAGGCTAATGCAGGAACTGTCATTGCGAGTACCCCTTTTTGTCATTCTGAGCGAAGCGAAGAATCTCAACGAAACCCCAAGCGGAGACCCTTCGCTATCGCTCAGGGTGACGGGGCGAGCTTTTCGGGGTGAACCGAAGCTCGCCACTGGGTGCTACCACAGCAAGATACCTCCCTGAGGGTGTTTGAAAAATCACTAGGAGCGCGGGCGTCTACCCGCTCGTAGGTTGGGCATCTTGCCCAAGATATCCTTCACGGGCAGGATGCCCGTGCTACCTTTCGTGGCTTGGGCATCTTGCCCAAGACTCTGAACAACGGTGCAGGCGAGACACCT
>CAKZQI010000011.1 GCA_937139515.1 uncultured Armatimonadota bacterium
CGGGGTGATACAAGCGACGACTCCTTTCGGCTTGCGCAGGATATAGGCATCTTTTTCAGCAATCTCGCTCTCAATAATCTCGCCGTGGGGCATACGCGCCATCCCCGCTACCAGCTGAGCCATATGGAGCGCTTCGACTACATCGGCGCGCCCCTCGTTGATGGGCTTGCCACACTCGCGCGTCACCAGTTCCGAGAGGAAATTCAGGTCTCGCTTAATGAGTTGGGCTAACTGGTCTATATATTCACCGCGCTTGACACGGGACATTCGTCGCCACGAGTCGTAGGCTTCGCGTGCGGAATGGACTGCCTTGCTCACATCATCTGCTGTCGATCGGGGAGCACTGCCGAGGATTTCGCGGGTATCTGCAGGGTTGTAGCTCTCAAATCGGTTCCCAGAGACCGACTCCTGCCACTGACCGCCAATCAAATTCTTCGCTTCAATACGGTTCATGGTAATCCCTCCTCATAGCTCGTCATCGAGCCTACTGTGTATTGTACCCAAGCCACTGGGGTTTCTTACCCGCCTCCTTCAGGTTCCCCCCGCAAGCGTGGGGAACCAATCTCTCCCTCCCCATGCGTTTGGGGGGAGGGTTGGGTAGGGGTATCGTGCCCTGACAGGGGTACATTTGTTGAGTTCAATTTTCCAGAACCCTGCCCACTTTCAAACGCAAGTAGGTAGCCCTGAGTAGGGAGCTTCGGTTCCACCTGACAAGCCCACCCTGTCACCCTGAGCGAAGCGAAGGGTCTCTGCTTAGCGTGGCACTGAGATTCTTCGCTGCGCTCAGAATGACAGTTGGGGGCGAGGGGCTAACGAACAGGCATCAAGGTAGAGGCGTGTCGGCATGTTTTGAACTCAAGTGATGTACCCTTGTCAGGGTGTCGTGCCCCCCTCCGTCAGGTTCCTCCCGCAAGCGTGGGGAACCCTCAGGCAGGCTCCCTCCCTCGCCCAAAGCCTTGGGAGAGGGAGGGCAGGGGAGGGTGAGGGCTAACAAACACGGGTTTGCACTATCCGCTTGCTATTTTTCAAACACCCCCCTTGACACCCTAAAAAGACTGGGTATACTATTCCCGTCTGCAAGCGGGTGCAGACAGAAGGGACAGATGGAGTAGAGGTCGCGGGTGAACAAGAGTACGGAGCGCCAGACCGCCGAGTTGAAGACCGCTCCCGAAAGGGTTCCCCGCCGAAACTGTGAGCGGAACGGCATCCCTCACGGTTGGGCTGAATGGGAAGACCATTCAGACTGTCGCCAAGCCGACGCTTGGTGGAGCGCTACTCTCTTGGGGAATCCCGCAGAGTCCCCCGTAGCGTGCGCCTCTCTCAAGTGCGTCCCCCCTAAGGAGCCAAAGCGATGCGAATCACACTGATTGGCTATGGACGCATGGGTCAGGCGGTTGAACGCGTTGCCACCGCACGCGGTCATACCGTGTTAGGCGCAATCCGACGCGATACTCCTCCCACCGAACGCCTGGCGCTTGTGCGTGAGGCAAAGGTGCTGATTGACTTCTCTCATGCCAGTGCCGTGCCCGACACCGTAGAGTTGGCACTCCAAACCCAACGCCCTCTGGTCATTGGCACGACAGGCTGGGATAGCCAGCGCGAAACCCTTGCCCAACAGGTACTCCAAGCAGGTGGGAGCGTGCTGTACGCCCCAAACTTCTCTATTGCGGTTCAACGGTTCATCCACTATGCTGTGGCGTTAGCCAGCGAGCTGTTGCGCCTTGAGGGATGGGATGTGGCGATTGAGGAAATCCACCATCGGGGCAAAGCCGATGCACCCAGCGGGACGGCACGCCAACTGGCGGAACGGCTTCAAGCGCAGCTCACCACGCCCCGTACTTGGGTGCCTGCACCACCCGCCCAAGCGCGCCTGCCTAAAGAGCAGTTCATCCTAAGTACCATCCGTCTTGGAAGCGAGTTCGGCACTCACCGCCTACTGTTGGACGGTCCCTACGACTGGATTGAGCTGACCCACCGCGCCAAGAGCCGAGACGGCTTCGCCTACGGTGCAGTTCGCTGTGCCGAGTGGCTCCCCCAGCACACGGGTTTCTGGAGCTTAGAACAGGTGTTAGACCGTGTGCTACAATCCTAAAACAAACTGGGAGGACAACGATGCGAACGATGCCCTTTAGAGGACTGGGCGTGGCGATGGTCACGCCGTTTCGAAGCGACTATTCTGTTGATGAGCCGCGCCTGAGACAGCTGGTTGACCACCTGATTTCGGCAGGTGTGGATGCCCTGTTGCCTGCAGGCTCCACGGGCGAAGGTGCCACCCTTACCCACGAAGAGCATCGGCGGGTGATGGATATTGTGCTGGAGCAGGCGAACGGGCGCGTGCCTGTTATCCCCGGCGCTGGGAGCAACGCCACCCACGAAGCCGTGGAGCTGGCTCAGCACGCCAAGCGTGCAGGGGCGACCGCCGTGCTATCGGTCACGCCCTACTACAACAAGCCCGAACCGGAGGGACTTCTGCGCCACTACGCGACCATCGCTGAGCGCGCCGACATCCCGATTATCTTGTACAATGTGCCTTCACGCACGGGGCGCAACTACCTGCCCGAAGTGGTGCTCCGAATCGCTAACGAAGTGCCCCATGTGGTCGCTGTCAAGGAGTCGAGCGGGAACCTTATCCAAGCGCTGGAGATTATCCAAGAGCGTCCTGAAGGGTTTGCGGTCTATGCAGGCGATGATATCTTCGCCGTTCCGACAGTGATCATGGGTGGGGATGGGGTCATCTCGGTGATTGGTAACCAACTGCCCGAATGGACGGCTCAGATGGTGCGTTCGGCGTTGCAAGGTGATTTGGAGACCGCCCGCCAGTGGCACTATCGGCTCCAGCCCTTGATGCAAGCCAACTTCTGGGAGACGAACCCCGCGCCTGTGAAGTGTGTGATGGCGATGATGGGGCTTATTGAAGAGGTGGTGCGCTTGCCGTTGGTGCCCGTCTCAGAGCGCACCCGCCAGCGACTTCAAGAGCTCCTGAGAAAGATGGATGTGCTGTAGGAGGTTCCTTCGTCAGTACGCATCAGGCGAGGCAGGACAGAAACAATACTCTCGACGGTACATTCCAAGCCAAGCGCGCTCAGACAGTCCTCCTCCTTTTCCGTGAGAAGGCAGAACCCAAGCAGTCTATCAGACCCTTCGCTATCGCTCAGGGTGACGAATGGGACATCAGGTTGTACAAGTACACTCTGCTTCGTGAAGCAGGAGGCGTTGATCTCCGCTCACGAGATAATATCACATTTTGTCATTCTGAGCGAAGCGAAGAATCCTCAAGAAACTCTGAGCCGAGACTCTGCGCGTACGCTCAAGACTACAAGGTGGTTTTGTCTTTCCACAATCCCTTGCTTGCCCTCATCAGAGCCTTTCCCTGCCTGCTCAAGCATGCCCAAAACTGTGGCATAATTGACTCGCGGGAAACGCTTGACGGTTTTCTGCAGTCTAACCCTTTTACCGAAGAAAATAGCGGAGTGCCGAATGCAAACGATGCCTTTGAACGCGAAGCCAGCGACCCGTGTCGTACAGTTACTGATGTGCGCACCGAGCGCTTACGACTTACTTTATGAAATCAACGCCTGGATGCACCTGAGCGACAAGCCCGACAAGCGTCAGGCTTGGAAACAGTGGGAACAGCTGTATCAAACGCTGACCGAACAGGTCGGGATTCCGGTGGCCCTGATAGAGCAGGCGAGCGAGGCACCTGATATGGTGTTCACCGCCAACGCCGGGCTGCCTCTTCCGGGCAAACAGGTTGTTCTCTCCCGCTTCCGACACCCCGAACGCCAAGTGGAAGAGCCTTACTTTGAGCATTGGTTCCGCCAACAAGGCTACCAAGTCCACCTGATGCCGTCGGACTGCGCTTTTGAGGGCGAAGGAGACGCCTTTTTGATTGACGGCACCATCGTGGCGGGCTACCGCAAACGCACTGACATCTGTGCCCATCGCTACCTCAGCGAACTCACGGGGTTTCCAACTCTGAGTCTTGAGCTGGTAGACGACCGCTGGTATCACTTGGATACCTGTTTCCTTCCGTTGGGCGGGCGCCTTGTTGCCTACTATCCTGACGCCTTTGATTGGTACGCTCGTCGGGTGATAGAACAGCACTTTGAGACGATTCCCGTCACGCCTGAGGAGGCATTGCGGTTCGCCTGCAACTCAGTGGTCGCAGACAAGCAGGTGGTGATGCCCGCGGGCTGTCCCGTGCTTCGCTTCTATCTGGAAGAGCGGGGCTACACGGTCTACGAGGTGCCGATGAGCGAGTTCATCAAATCGGGCGGGGCGTGCAAGTGCCTCGTGCTTTACCTCACGGAGCCTGTGAACCCTTAGCCCGAGAGGTTCTCCAGCGAAATGCCTTGCTCGGCGAGTTTGGCACGCAGACGCTCTAACTCCACCTCCAACTGTTGGCGTGATTCGCGTTCGGCTTCAGCACGCTGGCGTTCGGCTTCGGCACGCTGTTCCGCCTGCTCACGGGGAGGTTGCATAACGCTCACCTGCTAAAAGAATACCTCGCAACTATGGCTTTAAGGGCGTGGAAGGGCGGTCTGTTGCTTCATTCGCTCGCGGGCTTTACGCTCAATATTGCGCCAAATCCCACGCAGTCCCATTGCCCGCTTCATATCATCCAGTGTCTGGTCGGCGATTTCGCCCATTTTGAGCGTGCCTATGTAGATAATCTCTTCCACAAGCCCGCGCTCTTTCTCGTACTGGGCGCGCCGTTCACGGATGGGGTCTAAGAAGGCGTTGAGCGCACGGGCGAGTTTCTCTTTGACCTCCACATCACCTACAGCGCCTGCGCGGTAGCGCGCCTTGAGGTCTTCCACTTCCTCTTTGTTGGGGTTGAACACATCGTGGTAGATGAACACCGGGTTGCCCTCCACGGTGCCCGGAATGTCGGCACGGATGCGGTTGGGGTCAGTATACATCCCGCGCACCTTCTTCTCCACCGTTTTAGGATCATCCGAGAGGAAGATGGCGTTGTTGAGGCTTTTGCTCATCTTCGCCTTGCCGTCGGTGCCTACCAGCGTCGGCACATCGCTCAGCAACACATCGGGAACGGGAAACACCTCGCCATACAGGTTGTTGAAGCGTCGGGCAATCTCGCGGGTGATTTCTACATGCGCCTCGTTGTCCTTGCCAACGGGTACCAAATGCGCACGGGGCATCAAAATGTCCGCCGCCTGCAGGACAGGGTAACCAATCAAACCGAACGGTACCGACTCGTCGTCAAGGTTCGCGGCGCGTGCCATATCTTTGATACTGGGCAGGCGCGTTAGGCGAGGCAAGGTCACCAACATCTCAAAAATCAGGTTCATCTCGTAGACCGCATGCACCGCCGACTGCAGATAGATGGTGGATTTGGCGGGGTCAATCCCGACAGCAAGGTAGTCCAGCACCATCTGGCGGATGTTCTCACGCATCTCCTCGATGTCTTCGTGGGTGGGGCGCGTGGTCAGCATGTGCAGATCCGCGATAAGGAAGTAGCACTCGTACTCGTCTTGGAGTTTCACGCGGTTTTGCAAGGAGCCGACATAGTGCCCCAAGTGGAGTTTGCCCGTCGGTCGGTCGCCTGTCAATACCCTCTTGCGCTCGCTCATACGGGCAGGATTGTACCCGAGTTCGGGGTAAAAGGGTTTGCTGGGGGAGTGCCGTGCCACAGCAGGGATTATAGCGGTTCTGTCCCCTCGCTAAGGATACGCAGATATTCTTTATAGGCGAACAGGCGGTTGCGACGCTGTTCGGTTATCTCCTCCACGATACCCAGCGCTTCCAGCACCTGAATCGCATTAGACACTGCGGGGTAAGACAGCGCCGCCTGTTCACTGATTTGTGGGATGCTCAGCAGAGGCTTTTGGCAAAAGAGCCGGAAGACATTCAACGCGGTGGACGCCCGCCGCCCAACTTGCTGAATTGCTTGCGCACCATTTTGAAAGAGTTCAACCAGATGCCTCGCCGTCTCAACAGCGTTCGTTGCGGTCTGGTCAACCCCTTCCAAGAAGAAATCAATCCACGCCTCCCAATCACCCTCAAAGCGCACGGCATTTAGCAAGCGGTAGTATTCCTCACGGTGTTTTTTGAGGTACAGGCTCAGATAGAGTAGCGGGCGAGTGAGTACCTGCTCGCGGTGCAAAATGAAGGTGATGAGGAGCCTACCTATGCGCCCGTTGCCGTCAAGAAAGGGATGGATGGTCTCAAACTGTACATGGGCTAACCCTGCTTTGACGAGACTGGGATAAGCAGAGTTCGGGTCGTGCAGAAACCGTTCAAGGTTCGCCATGCACTCCCCAACCCGATGATGAGGCGGAGGCACGAACTGGGCGTTGCCGGGGCGCGTCCCACCAATCCAGTTCTGCGAGCGACGGAACTCGCCGGGCTCTTTCTCACTTCCACGCCCCTGTGCCAGCAAGACAGCGTGCATCTCTCGGATAAGACGACCTGAGAGCGGGAAGCCCTCTTGGAGCCGTTTTAGACCATACTCCAACGCCGAGACATAGCTGGAGACCTCTGTGACATCCTCAATCGGCATACCTCCAGCCCCAGCCACTTCATACCGAAGCAAGTCGGTCAGGGTGGACTGGGTGCCTTCAATTTGGGACGAGAGCACCGCTTCACGACGCACATAACTGTATAAAAATAGGTTCGGGTCGGGTAATAGTAGCGAGATGCTGTCAAGGCGTCCCAGAGCGAGGGTCGCGCGCTCCAACAATCGCTGGCGTTCGGAGGTCATTTCCAGCGGAGGGTCGGGAGGTAGGGGGAAAGGAACGAAGGCGTAGATACGCTCGCCCCCCACGATACTGATTTCGTACTCGCCTGTCCGACCGCGTTTCACCCTACACCTCCTTATTAAGCGTTCGTTGATAACCGAAAGCCTTATTAAGCGATTCGGCACTTTCGCTTAATAAGGGTACCCTGCTGAGGAGGTGAAAGTCTCTTTTACCCGAGAGTGTTTGAAAAATCACTGGGAGCGCGGGCGTCCCGCCCGCTCGTGGCTTGGGCATCTTTGCCCAAGCATGCCCTTCACAGGCAGGATGCCGTTCGTGGCTTGGGCATCTTGCCCAAGAGATTAACAGTGCAGGCGAGACGCCTGCGTTCCCAGCGGACACATCCTATCCTACCTTGTGGCTTGCGTGCTTCGCTCCACGGGCAGGATGCCCGTGCCACGATTTTTCAAGCACCCTCCCCTGAGCGTTAGCGAAGGGTCTGTGCTTGGGGTTTCGTTGAGATTCTTCGCTTCGCTCAGAATGACAGTGGGGGGTGAGAGGACTGACAAAAGGGCACTCAAAGAGTGGGAGGCTGGCGCTACTTTGAACCAACGAACAATCCTCTCTCAGGCAGGTGAAGCAGAGGAAGGGGCGAATAGAGTTTCCAATGCAACGAATCGGTTGGTTAGGCGTTTGGCTGGCACTCTTTCTCGGTGTTTACGCTCAGCCCTATTCCGATGGTGTCCACCTGTTAGAAGACCTCACTGCGCGCTGGCACACGGCACAGGTTACGGACGCTCTGGGCAGTTCGCGCCTTCAGAAGGTGCGCTCGGGTGGGGTTGAGCGATTGGGCGCGCAACTGCACCCAACAGCACGCCCCGCACGCGCCCGCTTCACGGTGAACTTGCCCGCCGTCAACCCAGGCGATCGACTGGTGCTGATGGCGTGGGTCGGGCTTTCGGATGACATCCCGCGCACCGACACCGAGCGCCCCCACGACGGCATTCGCGCACGGCTTTTGTTAGGAGAAACCACGCTCAGCACACAAGAGGTTCTTGGGGAGGGCTGGTACAAACTCTCTGCCGATCTGACCTCCTACGCCGGCAGAGAGGTCGCCATCATCTTTGAAGTAGATGGGCGTGGCAACACGAACTACGACTGGGCGTATATCGCTGAGGCGCGATTGGTACGCCTACGCGAGCGGTTCGCACGGCGCGTTGCCCGCGAACTGCCTCCTGAGGGCGTCTTGGAGGTGCGGGGGCGCCCTGGCGACGAGTTCGTATTGAGCGCACCCAATCAGCCCTCTTTGCGTGCGCTTATCCCAGAACAAGGCGTTTTGTGGCTCCAGTATGCTTTCGCAGGCGCACGCTCGGCACAAATTAGTGAACTCCAGCCTGAATCGACCGCCCGTGTCTACCCGCTCCAGCCTCGGCTTCGGTTGGTCAGCGTGAACACGCGCCGACGCGTTCATCAGCCGGGCGAGGTGGCGGAACTGGTCGCCGTCATCCAGAATGTGGGGGCAGGTACTTGGTTGGGCACTCAGCTCCGCCTGAGCGCACTCAGCCTGCAGGACGCGCAAGTCCTGAACACGCCCCAAGTGAGCACCGAGTTTCTTCCGCCGAGCGCCGCGCGCGAGGTCGTCCTTCCTGTTCGGGTAGGGGCGCGCCCGCGCCTGAGCCTGTTCCTGCGCTCGGACGCAGGCAACGACACCGTGCTGATAGACCCTGTGGTCGTGCCAAACTTGCCCTCTTTGCCCTCACAAGGGAACCGCGCCGAGAAGGCAGGCGAGCAGGTCGTTCTCCAGAACGAGTTCTTGCGTGTGGTGTTTAGCCCTGCGTGGGGCGCGCCCAGCGCGCTTCGGGTATTCGCCAAAGTGGGAGGCGACTGGGTGCCGATTGCCTCTTCCGCACCAGTAGCCGAAGCGGTGGTCAATGTGGAGGGCGGTTCGCCCAAGACCGTGAGCTTGGTTCCTCAAGACATCACGCCCAACCCTGAGGGGATGCGCGTGATTGTGCAGGGCACCCTCGGGCTAACCGCTCGCGGGACGGTGGAGTTCCGACTGAACGGCAACCGCTTGGAAATGACGGGGCGCATCACCGCCACGACCGACTCGCATCTTTACCGATTTCGGTTTCCTGACCTGCGCATCGGCGATGGCTCGTTCGGCTCTGCGAAAGATGAGGCGCTCTTTCCGGGACTGGAGTACCTGATTGGGGACGAGCGCTCTTCCGACACGCGCTATGTGTCGCCCCCCGCTCATCTGCGTTTTTCGCCTGACCCGCTGAAAGTCACAGTGCCCTTGATGGCGGTGCGTTGGCGCGGGCTGTTGGTCAGTATGGAATGGGACCCTCAAGCGGGTTGGTCGGGGGTTTTGCGTGCGCCGAACCCGCTATTCGCCTCGCCGAACTTCTTGGAGCAAGGTGCGAACCATCGCTTCGCCTTGTGGGCGCCAGCGATACCCCGCTGGGCAGATGAGAACAGTGAGGTCGCTCGTGAGCCGTTCCGCCTGCTAAAAGGCACTTCGGTCTTGCTGAGCGCCAGCCTCGTTGTGCGCGCCGATGCCACCGATGTCGCCGAGGCGGTTGACCAGTACCTTCAGCGTGTGGGGATGCCCTACCCGCCTGCTCCAATGCGCAACGACCTCGCCTCTATTCCACTCACGGTGCAGGGGCTACTCAACGCCTATGATGGTACTCAGCGTCGGTGGCTCCATACCAACACCGGACCGACCGAATACGACCCTCTGGTTGCGCTCGGCTTGTGGACGCTTGGGCATCGGCTCTTCCCTGAAGATTTGCGTCGTCAGCGCTCCTTGGAGCAGGTGCGCGAGGCGGTCTCGGCACGCCTGCCCGAACAAATCGGCTGGGAGTTGGCATTCTACATCGGGCGGTTTCCAGAGACCCTCAAGGCACTTTCAGACGAGGTGGCGCGCTTGCGCCAGAGCCAGCGTCCGAACGGAAGCTGGGAGTGGCAACCCCAGACCCCACGCCACAACCAACTGGGCAAAGCGGGCGATACCGCCTCAGGCTGGAGCGCGCTGAAGGCAGTTCCCGTTGGACAGTACGCACTTCTTACTTTAGACGGCGCCAGCCGAGAGAGCTTGCTGCGCACGGCGCGTTTCTTGCTCAATCAGCGCCGCCCTGAGGGTGCCCAGACTTGGGAACTCCCGCTCTATGTGCCCGACCTGCTCGCTGTGCCCCACGCTATTCAGGTGCTTCTGGACGCCTACATCCTCACGGGCGACGAGGCTTATCTGAAAGGAGCGCGCCTGTGGGCACTGCGGGGCGTGCCATTTGTGTACACATGGAGTCTTACCGACCGCCCGATTATGCGGGGAGCCACCATCCCTGCCTTTGGCGCCACCTGGCTCAATCAACAACCGTGGTTCGGCATAGCCGTCCAGTGGAACGGCTTGGTCTATGCGCGTGCCCTCTATCGGCTGGCAGAGTTAGACACCACCCACGACTGGAAACGCCTTGCCGACACGATTACGCTTTGTGCTGTGCAGATGCAGGAGTGGGTGAGCGACCGCTCCGCGCGCTGGGAAGGGTTCTACCCCGACGCGTTCAGCATTCCGAAAGGGAGCGAGGAGTACACTTGGAACCTGAACCCGCGCCTGCTAGTACCCTGTCTGGCACAGCGTATCGGTATCCACCTTGAACCGAAGACTTTGCTGGCGCGCACAGCGGGTGGCAGGCTCGTGGCGTGCACCGCTCCTGGTATCCGTTCGCTCCAAGAGGAGGAGGGCAGGCTCAAAATCCAGGTTGTGCCCCCTGCCAGTGATCTCCCTGCGCTCTACTTGTGGGTTGTCGGTTGGGATACACCACGCTCCATTCGGGTGAACGGGGTTCCGATCGAGACGGTGGACGACATGGACGCCCTGATTTGGCAGATTCCAAACATTCGCTCAGGGTGGGCGCGCTCTCAAAATGGCGTTATCGTTCGCGTTGTCCAGCCCAGTAGTGCGTTTACGGTGGAGGTGGAGTGAGGGAGCAGGAGAACCTATGGGACAAGCCCCTTTGGAATTAGGCTACGAGGTGCGCCGGGCAAACCTGTACACCGATGGCGCATCGTTGGGCAATCCGGGTTCGGCGGGGATTGGGGTCGTGCTGACCGACGCTGAGGGCAACCTCCTCGCCGAACTGTCGGAACCGATTGGCACCGCCACGAACAACGAAGCCGAATACAGGGCGCTGGTTCGGGGGCTGGAACTGGCACACCAGCATCAGATTACCCACCTGAACTGGTATTCCGACAGCGAGCTCCTCGTGAAACAGTGGCTGGGGCGCTACAAGGTGCACCAACCCCACCTGTTGCGTCTTTTGAAGCAGGTGCGTGAGCGGGGCAAGAAGTTCGCCGAGTTTCGGGCGCACCACATCCCGCGCGAGCAGAACCGCCGCGCCGACCGACTTGCCAAGCAAGGGGCGAAGCAGAACGCTTTGACGCAGGCGAGCGGAAGTTCTTGAGCAAAGATGAAACCTCCCAACGCTCCACTCGTCCCGTACATAGGGGCGAACGATGAAGCAGAAAATTCAAGAACAACCCTTGACGCCGTTGATAGACCTCCCCGTAGAATGCCTTACAGTGTTGAGTTCAGGTATTTGGATGGGCACACGCGAAGGGCTGTGGCAGTTGAACCCGCCGAGTACCACCGCAACGCGCTATGCGGAACGCGCTACCGTTAGGGACATCGCCTCAACTCCCACCGCAGTATGGTTCACAACCAACACGGGCGAGGGGTTGTGTTGGGTGCGCTCTGGCGCGGGGCGCGCTCAATCGGTAGGCATTCCCACCAACGACCGCCGAACGGCTCAAATGCTTGCCCTTGTGGTCTTCCGAAGCGACCTGTGTGTGGCGACGGAAGGGGGACTGTTCCGCTACGACCCCAGACGCCAGCGCTGGGAAGAGCCTATCACCCAGGAGCGCCATCTATCGCTGAGCGTTAGCCCTCTCCACTTGTGGGCAATCAGCAGGGATAAGATAACGGCTTATGACAGGAGCTTCCAGCCTGTGGATGTGCAGAACTTTCCTGCAGGGGGGCGCCCTATTTACGAAAACATGCGCCTACAATGGGTCGTGACGGAAGAGAACCAGTTGACCCTCTACAGCTATGCCACAACTGCTAAGAGCCTTCATCGCCACTCGTTCCGCTTGGAGGGGGGAGTGGAGTTGCGCTACCCTTTGCGAGCAACCAGCCTCTTTTCTTACCAAGGACAACGATGGGTGGGGCTATGTGAAGAGCCAACTCGGCGGTTTGCCCCCGTACGCGGGGCGCTGGTAAGGCTCGATTCCACGCTCCAACGCACCATGATAGAGGTCGTGGGTGCCGGGATTGTGGCGCTGGGAGGTTGGAAAGGCAGTCTTGTGTTGGGCACCACCGACGGCGTCTTTTTGTACGAGCGCAAGATTTAGAGATAACTTGGTTGTAGAGAACGGTTCTCCCCGCAAGCGTGGGGAACCGACACACTTGTTCTTTCCCCCTGCGCTTAGGGTGTACAGACCGAGGATATGGTGGACACCTGCTAAATGCAGGGGGAATGAACCGAGCACTCCCCTCTCCCGGCGCTGCGGGAGAGGGGACACCCTACCAGCCTATTGCAAACGAGCGCGATACCGAGATGCCAACATCGCTCTCTTTGGTGGGGTGAAACCACCAGATACCCAAGTTCCACTCGCCGAACCGCCGAACGAGCGCCAGGTTGTACAAAGTCGGCTCGCCCACCATCGTCGGCTGATGGGAATAGAACATCAGCGCGGTGTCGGGGTCTAAGCGGTAGTTTGCGGCGATGAACCCGATATCGCGCCCACTCCGAAGCCGTTGCCAGCCTCCCATCAACGAGAGATTGCCGTCGGTACGCACGCCCATCAAGTAAAAACCCTCTTGGGAGCGTGTGTAGGTGGACGAGAAACCGTAGCCTGTCAGCAGGCTCACGGGTGTCCGCTCATCTTGACGGGTTAGCTGGTAGGTAATCTGCAGGGTGGTGCGCTCGCCATAGTGCGAGTAGCCCAGACCAGCATCTAAGCGGTCGGTAATCCCCGTCTTGAAGAAGGTGCGGAAGCGGTTCTCGTCCGAGCTGGGCGAGCCAATCGTGAACCAGCTCATCTGACCTCTGGGCACGGTGAGCTCGGCGAAACCGACCTCCACATCACTGCGCTGTTGCGACTGTATCACCACACAAGCAGGACAGCCACCACTGCCCTCTTGCGAAAATCCTAACGGCATAGAGCCATACGCGAAAATTCCAAAAAGTATCCAGTGTCTCATTGCTTTCCTCCTGGGTTGAGCGTGATCGTGTGATGCGATTGACTTAGCAACCTCAGCGCCCACTTTCAGGGCACCGAAGCGAGGGTCAGAACGGCTCAACAAGCAGGAGGCGCACGGGGAACTAAGGGGTAAAGCGGGGGCGAATGGTTCCGAACAGTCGGTAGCCCCCAACCTAAAACCGATACCGAGACCCTCTCCAGCGTGGGCAACTCAAACTCAATCAGTGCCCACTCAGTGTTTCCTAACTCAGCTCGGCTGAAGGCGAGAGGGTTCGGAGGGTCGTTGAACTTGTGGCAACCGGGGCATCGCTCGGCGCAATCGGTGGCAGAGCTGCCACAGCATCCACCCTGCTCCTGCTGAGCGCAACAAGCCTGGGAGGGAGCTTTTTGACAGCAGTTCGCCTGAAGCGTGCCCGAACACGCGCAAAAAGCGAGCCACATCCCCGCTATCGGGGCGAGCGAAAGGATCGTTGCCCAGAGCGTTGACCACGCCCATCGCTTTGCGCGTGCCACTGAAGGGATTATACCACCTTGAGAGGAACTGTATGGACGATGGACACCACGACGGAACCAAGATTCCCTGTGGGGCGCACCCTGTTTTTGGGGGCGATGTTTATGGGCATGGGGATGGTGATGCCGATTTTCAACCACTTTGTGCCGATTTTCCTCAAAGAGATGCAACTCAGCGCTACGCTGATTATGTTCGTGATGACTTGGGACAATTACATCAATATGTTCCTTCAGCCGATTGTGGGCACGCTGTCCGACCGCACGCGCACGCGGATTGGGCGTCGCAAGCCTTGGGTCTTGGCGGGCGCACCGATAGCGGGCACAGCCTTTGCGCTCGTGCCGTTCGTGCCGAGTGCGCCGTTGGTGATGCTCACGATTTTCCTCACGAACTTCGGCAACGCGCTCTTCCGCTCACCAGGTGTGGCGCTTATCGGCGACCTCTATCCCTCCAGTCAGCGCAGTCTCGCCAACGGAATCATCAACCTGATGCTTGGGGCCGGTGCGGTGCTGGCGTATTTTCTTGGGGGCGTATTGTACGACCAGCTGGGGCGTCCTGCGCCCTTCTTTTTCGGAACGGCGATGATGGCGCTCGCCTTGATAATCGCACTCCTGTTCATCCACGAACCGCGTCAGCCGCTGGGACACTCAGAACAGGACGAGGCGGGCTTCTTGGAAAGCCTTCACGGTCTCCTGTCCGCCAGCGACCGCTCGGTGCGCTGGATGTTGGGAGCGATTTTCAGCTGGTTCATGGGCTTCACAGCGATTGAGGCGACCCTCTCGCTCATCGGGCGACAGGTGCTGGGGATTGAGCCGGGCAGGATGGGCATGATTGTAGCCCTTCTGCCGCTGACCTTCGTGGCGTTCGCTGTGCCGAGCGGTTTGCTCGCCACCAAACTCGGACGACGCCCCCTGATTTTGACAGGAATTGCAGGCTTGATTGGCATGATGACCTATGGCTACTTCGTGCAGAGCCTCTGGATGATGATAGGGTTTCTCATCCCTGCGGGGATGTTCTGGGCGCTCATCAATGTGAACTCGCTCCCTGCCTTGTACGACACAGCACCCCAGTTGAGGGCGGGCATTATGACGGGGATGTACTACTTAGCCTCTAACCTCTCGGCGGTGTTGGGACCGCAACTTGCAGGCGTGTTGGTTGACCGATTGGGTGGAGATTATCGGATTGTGTTTTTATACGGAGCGGGGTTTATGGCATTGGCAGGGCTTTGTATGATGCGCGTTCGGGTGCGATGAGGGATGATGGCTTTGCGAGAGCAACACAGCCTCTATAAGCGTGCCTTCCCCCTCAAAACACCCGTGCGATGGCTCTACGCGCTCAGCGACTGGGGGAGATAGGGTTGGGGTGGATTTTGCTCGCTCACGCTGGTGGTGGGCAAGAAGACCGAGACGCAAGTGCCTTGATCGACCTCGCTTCGCACTTGGATTTCGCCCCCGTGCTCTTCCACAATCTGGCGCGTGATAGAAAGCCCCAGCCCCGTGCCTTCCTGTTTGCGTGTGTAGAACGGCTCGAAGATGCGCTCCAGCTCCTCAGGTGGGATGCCGACGCCTGTGTCCTCCACATGCACCCAGACCCCACCACGTTCGTGGTCACAGACCGTGCGCACGGTGACCACGCCCCCTGTAGGGGTCGCCTGTTGAGCATTAATGAATATGTTGGTGAACACTTGCTGGAGTCGTGAGGCGTTCGCCAAAATCGTGGGCGTCTCATCCGTGAACTGCTTCTGCAAGGTGATGCCGTGCCTTAGGAACAGATGCTCCGTAAACATGAAGGTATCGCGAAGCACTTGGTGTAGGTCAACAAGCGTGCGCGCTTCAGGGCGAGAGCTGCGAGCGAAACGAAGCAAAGTGGACACAATATCACGGGCGCGATGGGCACCCTGTACCAAATTCTCAATAGAGCGTAGCAAGCGCTCGTATTCGGTGTCGTTCCAGTTCGCAGGGCGCTTGCTGGTCAGTTTTTCTTGCACTATCTGAGCGAAGCCGACCACGGCGGTCAGCGGATTGTTCAGCTCGTGCGCTACCCCCGCAGCGAGCGTGCCTACAGCTGACATCTTCTCCTGCTGGATGAGCTGATCCGATTTCTGCTTGAGCTCCTCATAAGCTTGCTGGAGTTGCTCAAAAAGTTGGCGGTTGTGCAAGCGCAGGTTGCGTCGCTCCAGCGCGCGCGCGACAATCGTGTTCAGCACCGCAATATCGTCCAACGGTTTGAGCAGATATTCAAAGATATTGCCTGCTTTGAACGCTTGGAGCGCGTTCTCCAGCGAGCCGTGCCCTGTAAGCACAATAATCTCGGCTTCAGGCAACAGCTCGCGTGCAGCACTCACCACCCCCAGCCCATCTCGGCGGGGCATCTTCATATCGGTGAGGATGACCGCATAGTCGGTCTGGCGCATCTTCTCTATGGCGTCGTTTCCGTCATAGGCTGTGTCAATCTGATAACCGTCTTTGCGGAGCTGGCGCGCCAGCACATAGCGAAGGTCTTCCTCATCATCCACGATTAGGATACGCTCTGCCATAACCCTTACCGAGAGCTATTTTCGGCGTAGGGGACAAATTTGTTCAGGGGCAAGTACCACCTGACAAGGCTACATTTGTTGAGCATAAGTTCCTAAAATGCCTGCCCACTTTTAGACGCAAGAGGGTAGCCTTGAGCTGTGAACTTCGCTTGAGGGTGTTTGAAAAATCTGTATCGACCTCACCCCCAACCCCCTCTCCGTAAACGGAGAGGGGGCTTAGAGGCGCT
>CAKZQI010000012.1 GCA_937139515.1 uncultured Armatimonadota bacterium
CCACTGCTTGCCTATCACGAACACCTCGTAGTATCCGCCTTCGCGGGGCGTGTAGATGTCCGCATACAGCTTCGCCGCCCAGCCGAAAATCGCCAACGCCAGGAACAACGGCAACAGCGTCCAGGTCAGCTCCATTCGGAGGTCGCTGTCAACGGGGTTAGAGCGGTCCACATCGTTGTTGCTCGCTCGGTAGCGAACAGCGAGGAAGACCGCCCCGAACAGCACGATCGCTCCAAAGAAGATAGCGAGCAAACTGATTGCCCAATAGAGATTGGAGATAGCCGCACCCTCTTTCGCAGCAGTCGGTGGTACGAACGGAATGTTCCACATCGCTATTTCACCTCTTGTATGTCGTTTTCGTCGGCTTGACGAATTAGATTCTGGGCGCGTCGGCGCTCTAACAGCACCGCACCGCCTATTAGCAAAGCCATGGATAGCACCGTGATAATGCCCGCCAACTTGACCACATTCAACACGACCAAGCCATAGGAACCGCTTGCGGGGTCGTATTGGAAGCAGTACATCACGGCGCCCAACACCGGGTTGCCGATTTTGCCTTCCGACGCTTCTGTAAGGGCGAACTTCAGATCGCGCGCCGAATACTCGATTCCCATCAGGTAGCGTGCCAGCCTGCCCTGCGGGGTCGCTATCATCACCGCGGCGGTGTGTGCATACTGTTTGGTCTTCTCATCGTAAGTGTATTGGAAGCCAATCGCATCCGCCAGCTGCTTGATGTTCTTCTCATCGCCGGTGAGGAAGTGCCAACCCTGCTCGGCAAGCGCACGGTCTTTACGATAAGAACCCAGATAGTTATCCTTCTTCTTACGTGCCAGTTCGGGGGTCTCAGTCGGCGAGATGCTGACCGTGACCACCTCGAACTCCTTGCCAACCGTGAAGTCCAGAGCGTTGAGCGAGCGAGTGAGCTCGTTCAATATAACTGTGCAGAGCATGGGGCACTCATAGTACACCATCGTAATCAGCACGGGGCGCTTGCCAAAGTAGTCGCCGAGCCGCACGGTCTTGCCCGTCTCATCACGGAAGGTGAGGTTCAGCGGGATTTGGCTATCCAGCTTTTGCTGGATGCCGACTTGGTCTAATACGCGCTGTGCCTCCTGCTGTTGAGTCTGCCCGACCTCGCCTGGCCGGCGGTACATCTGCGCTGAGAGCGAACTCAGCACAGCAAGCGATAGAGCAGATAGAATAAGCGTTTTACATAGTTTGGTTCGCATTGTTCATCACCCCCGAACGGGGAAGCCCCTGCTGAAGGATGCGCTCCTTCGCCTGAGGCAGGTTCTTCGTTTTTTCATTTTCCTGAGCGACGAACTCCTCCCAGTCGCGCATCGGGAACCCTTGCACGCGCGGCTCAGGAGGCAGTTGCCTCTCCAAAGCTTCTTTACGCACCGAAGGCAGGTTCGGTTCCTCTTTGGGCAGTACCCACTGATAGATGAACCAACCCACAATCAGCGAGCCGACAATCGTAAAGAAGATAATCACCAGGAACTGCGCCATTGCGCGCACCGAGAGGTCGCGCTCTTCATAGGGCTGTTGCTGTATCTGCTTCAACTCGTCGGCATCTACGGGCTTAAGAATGTCCATGGGCCACCTCCGCAAGGCGTGGTTCGTTCTGCGGGAGCAGACTGCGCTGGAGCAGGAAGCCGAACATGAGGTAGAACCACAGCCCTCCAAAGCCCACCAGCGCAGCGATGTCAAACGGGCTAATCGCCAGCGTCTTGCTGAACATCGGCTTGATCTCCCAGAAGATGTGCACGATTCGTATCGCCATCACCAGCACTGTGCCCACCAGCAACTGCTGAGGAATCTTCTTCGTGCGGGGCGCTAAGAACAGGAAGAACGGCACGAAAAACTGGAATATCACCAGCAGGTACGCCAGATATTGCCAGCCCCCATCGTTGCGCAGGAGATAGAACTGGGTGAACTCGTACAGATTGCCCGAATAGATAATCAAGAACTGGGAGAACGATACATAAGACCAGAACACGGTCAGCGTGAACAGCAGGTTGCCCCAGTCTCGGCGATAGTCCATATAGTTAATCTTGCCCGCGTAGGGTTCCATATCGCGCCAGCGCAGAACCATGTAGACCGCCAGCGCCAGCGCATTGTAGCCGAAGCTCACCACCATAATCACCGCATACATCGTAGAGAACCAGTGGGGCTGGAGCGACTGACCGTAGTCCACCATCGCTATCGTGAGCAGGATCATATAGGCAACGATGCCCCCCGCAGCGGGTCCAGAGCGACCTCGCGAAATCGCCTCCGCCTCCAGTGGGTCTTTTGCACTATCTTGAGCCACCGACGACTTCCACAGGTAGTTCGCCAGCCAAGTAAATGCAATCAGATAGATAGCGTAGCGCACATAGAAGAAGATGGGTAGTCCCTCATAGCTGGCGGGTGCATAGAAGAAGGGCGACTTCGCCCGAACAATCGCGTCGGTCTGCAGGACATCTTGATGCGTCCACTCGTACACGGGGTACATCCCGAACAGAAGCACGGGCAAGTAGGCGAGCATGATGAAGGGGATGGTGCGTGCGCCCGACTCGAAGATGCGGATTAGGGGCAGTCCCCACTTGCCGCGCACGGCGTGGATGAGCAGGCTCATGCCCAGACAGCCGTACGCCATCCCGAACCAATAGAAGAAGCCCAGATGGTAGGCTTGGAAAGCGGTTTTGGAATCGGTCGCTAGGCCGACGCCGAGACCCGCCAGCCCCAGCACCAGCGCGCCGAGCGCCAGTTTACGCCCATTCGCTATTCGCTCCCTAACCTGCTGTTCTGCGGTGGTTGTTGCCATCGTCTATCTCTCCCTATGGTTTTTGTGCCTGTTGGATAGGCGTGTTCGGCGCATCCGTCATCTCCAGCCCGCTCAGGCGTGCGTTCTCTTGCAACACGCGAATGTACGCCGAGACCGCCCACATATCTTCGGGAGTCATGCGTGTGCCATAGCCGTACATAATCCCGAAGCCGTTCATCCCAGAAGCGAAGTAGTAGCCCAACGGCATGTTCTGCACGCGCTGGCTAATCAGCGACGAGGGCATTCGGGGCCACTGACCGCGTAGGGCAATCATGCCCTTGCCATCGCCTGCGCGCCCATGGCAGGGTGAACAGAAGGCGTTGTATTGCTGTTCCCCGCGCGCCAGAAACTCGCGTGTCAGTTTGAGCGGCTTGGGCAGATAGTCTATCTGGTTGCCCTGAGCATCTTTGCCTGTTAGGAGGGGGTCATTCGGGTCTTGCAGTCGCCCGCGCGCAATCGTGTTCGGTGGCATTGGGCGCGAGCCATCGCCGTAGACTTTGCCGTTGAACGCTGCGACCGGGTCGGTCAGCGCGTAGAACTCGCTGTTGCCTTGCGCCTCCACCTTCTGCTGAACCCACATATCGGTTCGGCATCCAGTAAGCCCCATCGCCAGCACAAGCGCGCATCCCGTAAACAAAGCCTTTCGTCTCATCACTCTGGCACCTCGCTGATGCTGATTGGGTTGAGCGACTTGAGGAACTCGTACACTCGGCTCGGTTCAAAGTTCGGGTCGTTCGCCTCGATGCACAGGAAAAAGCGGTCGGTGCTAGCGCGCTCGAACTGGGGTACATTGAACACGGGGTGATAGGGGCGCGGAAGCCCGTTGTATGCGAGCATTCCCAACCCACCTGTGAACGCCGCAAACAGCACCATCCCTTCAAAGGTAATCGGAATGAAGTAGGGCCAGCTCAGCAGGTCGCGCCCACCGATGTTGAGTGGATAGTCAATCACGCTGGTGTAGACCTGCAGACCGAACAGCGCAATCGCTCCGAACAGCCCTGCGAAGAAAAAGGTCCACGGCACTTTGTAGTCTTCCACGCCCATCGCATCGGTCAGCCCATGCACGGGGAACGGCGTGTAGCAGTCAAACTTTTTGTAGCCTGCCTCACGCGTGCGCTTCGCCGCTTCAATAATCTCGTCGGTCGTGGCGAACTCGGCGATGATGCCGTGCAGTTTGAGTGCGGTCTCCACATGTGCCATTACTGACCACCTCCTCGCGGAGCGGGGGTGTGGGCGCCAGAATGCCCATTTCCGCCATGCCCACCGTGATACAGGCGATGCCACAGGTCTTTCAGCTCCGCCATCGCCAGCATCGGGATGAAGCGGGCGAACAGGAACATCATCATCAAGAAGAAGCCGATCGAGCCGATGAACATCGTCCAGTCGGCTGTGAACGGGACATATTGACCCCACGCTGAGGTCAGGAAGTCACGGTGTAGGCTAATCGCGATAATCACGAAGCGCTCGAACCACATCCCAATGTTGATAATGATGGATAAGATGAACAGCACCACCAAGTTCTGGCGCATCTTGGGAGACCACAGGATTTGCGGGATGACTCCGTTGCACAGCAGAAGCGCCCAGAAGGTCATCCAGTAAGGTCCTGTGAAGCGGTTTACCACCAAATACTGTTCAAACTGGTTGGCGCTGTACCATCCGAAAAACATCTCGCACAGGTAGCCGTAGAACACAATCAGACCCGTCGCCAGCATCACCTTCGCCATCATGTCGATATGCTTCATCGTGATATACTCGCGCAGGGCGGGATAGAGGATGCGGAACGGGATAACCAGGGTGAGCACCATCGCGAAGCCCGAGAAGATAGCCCCAGCGACGAAGTAGGGTGGGAAAATCGTCACATGCCAACCTGGCACGATAGAAATCGCAAAGTCAAACGACACGATAGAGTGCACCGAGAGCACGAGCGGGGTCGATAGCCCAGCGAGGAGCAGATACGCCTGCTCGTAGCGCAGCCAGTGAAGCGCCGACCCGCGCCAGCCCCAAGAGAAGATACCGTGAATGAACTTGGCTATTTTGCTCTTGGCACGGTCGCGCATCGTTGCCAAGTCGGGGATTAGCCCGATGTACCAGAACAACAGCGACACAGAGAAGTAGGTAGACACGGCGAACACATCCCACTCCAGCGGGCTACGGAACTGGGGCCACATCGCCAGCCAGTTGGGGATGGGGAACAGCCAGTAGGCGACCCAAGGGCGTCCCGTGTGCAGGAGCGGATACAGCCCAGCGCACATCACGGCGAAAATCGTCATCGCCTCGGCAAAGCGGTTGATGGACATACGCCAGCCCTGACGCAGAAGGAGCAGAATCGCCGAAATCAGGGTGCCCGCGTGTCCGATACCGATCCACCAAACGAAGTTGATGATGTCAAACCCCCAGCCGACCGGCTGGTTGACTCCCCAGATTCCGATACCGATTGCCAGCAGAGCCACGATGGTGGTAACCATCATCAGGGCGCCCGCGGCGCCGATACCGAACCACAGGAACCAGGCGCGCGGATGCGGGTGCTCGGCGATGCTCGCTATCTGCTCGGTAATCCGAGCGTCGGTCTGTTGCCCTTCAAACAAGGGCGGTTCTTGCAATCGTGTCTTAATGGCTTCCTGCATGGTCTGCCTCCGCTCCAGTCAGTTCAGGATTGGGATTATCTATCTTTGCGAGATAAGTCGTTCGCGGTCGGGCGTTCAACTCGCCGAGCATCGCGAAGTTGTGCGGTTCGTCGCGCAGTTGGCGCACCTTGCTGTTGGGGTCGTTCAGGTCACCAAACACAATCGCCTGCGTCGGACACGCCTGCTGACAAGCGGTGATGATTTCACCATCGCGGATGCGTCGGTTCTCGCGCTTTGCGGTGATGCGCGCCTTGCTAATGCGTTGGACACAGTAGGTGCACTTCTCCATCACGCCACGCCCGCGCACCGTCACATCAGGGTTCTGCAACAGGTGCAGAACGGGCGATTTCATATAGGTGTAGCGGAAGAAGTTGAAGCGCCGTACCTTGTAGGGACAGTTGTTGGAGCAGTAGCGCGTGCCGACACAGCGGTTGTACACCATCACATTCAGCCCTTCGTGGTCATGCACGGTCGCTGCGACGGGGCACACCAGCTCACACGGCGCCAGCTCACAGTGCATACAGGGAACCGGCGCTTGGTACACCTTCGGGTTGTCGGGTGAGCCTTTGAAGTAGCGGTCGATGCGCAGCCAGAGCATCTCGCGTCGGCGCATCACCTGCTCCTTGCCCACCACAGGGATGTTGTTCTCGGCTTGGCACGCCGTCACACACGCGCTACAGCCCGTACACAGCGTGGGGTCAATCACCATACCCCAAGCGTAGCGGTGGTTGTCGGGGTTCTCGTACTGGTCATACTGCCAGCGCTCGGGGTACATGCTGGGGTGTTCGTGTTCGTAGCCCTTGCGGTGGGGTTTCTCCTTCAGTTCGGGGTCTTTCTTGAACTCTTCCAACAGCGCCGTTAGCAGGATGGGGCGGTGCTGGGTGCTGTCCATCGTGTCGGGCTTGCGCGTGTCAATCAGGTGATGCTCTTCGGTGCGCGCCACAGGGTACGATTGGCGTGTGGGCACTACCTCGGCGCCGCGCCCAAACCACGGCGCTTGGGTGGTGCGCAGGGTGTAGGCGTTGAAGCCTGTGCCCGAACCCTTCTCCCCAGCGCGCGTGCGCCCGTAGCCGAGATGGATGGTGATAGCGTCATCCACATGTCCAGGAATAGGGTACGCGGCGCAGACCAGCGTGCGCCCGTTGAAGCGCAGTTCCACCAACGGCGCCACATCACGCACGAAGGCGGGGTCCTCGTTGAACGCCATCGTGCCCTTCTCCCAAAGCCCCAGCTCCTTGAAGATCTTTAGGCTCATAAACGCCAGGTTGTCCCAGCAGGTGCGCGTGACGGGCTTGGGCAGCTCCTGGAGCCAAGCGTTGTTGGCATAGCGCCCGTCGTAGAGCGTGAGGTCGGGAGCGAAACGAATCTCAAAAGTGCGCCCAGCTGGGGCTTGGACAGATTCCAGCACAGTGGGCACCTGCACCACGAGTGGATTCGCCGACATAGCCACCTGCTTCACGGGGCGAGCCGTGCGCACCAGCACACCGTCGTGAACCGCCTTGCGCCATACCGCATCGAACTGAGCGGCGGGGGCGATTTTGGCGTTCTTCCAGTAGTTCTGGACTAAATCAAATGGTTGAGTGCCCGCCTTGCCGTTGATTTGTGCCATCAGCTCCAGCGCCGAGCGCGTATTGGGATAGAGCGGGAAAATCAGCGGCTGTTGAATGGTGACCGTGCCGTCAAACGCCCGCGCATCGCCCCAAGTCTCAAACGGGTGGCTTTCGGGCAGGTGCCACACACACAGCGCGGCGGTCTCATCCACATATTGCCCCATATGCACCGAGAAGGGCACTTTGGGGATGAGCTCTTCAAACTTCAGGTCGGCAGGTGCGTTGTAGGCGGGGTTGACCCCGATCATCACCAGCACCTGTACCTTGTTCTGTTCAATGTCTTGAGCGAGCTGGCGGATATCCTCCATATGGAGGGTGGGTTTCTCTTCAACCGGTGGGGTGAACACCACGGTCTTGCCGAGGTTACCCAGGTGCGCGTTGATGGCGTGGGCAATCGCGTGCACCTCGGCGGGCTGAGCTTCGCCCACCACCACGAGGCTCTCGCCCCGATGCGCCACGAGGTCACCCGCCACGACTTGGGCCCACTTTTGCTCTTGCTCAGTTAGGTTTCCAGATACATCCGCCTGCACAGGTGCGCCCACCATCCGAGCGATTTCGGCAATCAATCGCCCGATTTTGCTGGAGGCGATGGGCAAGTGTTCATCGGCGGTCATGCCTGTGACGGTGAACATCGGCTCGGCGACATACAGGCGGTTCATCTCCTGCTGAGCCTTTCGGATACGGCGTCCATCGGCGAACTCGCGCGCATAGCGCACCGAGCTGGGCTCGTTGAAGAGCAAATCGCTATCCAGCGCCACTATCACCTTCGCCTCACGCAGGCGGTAGATGGGGTTGAGCCACTCGCCGAACGCCTTGCGAGTGCCCTCGTACACATTATCTCGGTGGATAGGCTCGTATTGATACCACTTGGCTTGCGGGTTCGCTTGGAGATACTGGCGGATTTGGTCAGCTAAGCTGGGCGAGGTGACCCGTCCTGTGAGGATGCGCACGCCCTCACCCTTCACGATGTTCTGTTTCGCCAGTTCGTTCGTCAGCTCCGCCCCGAATGCCTGCCAGGTTTGCGGTCGTCCGAACTTGAGCACCGTTTGCGAGCGGTCAGGGTCATATAGGTTCAGAATTTCGGCTTGCGTCCAGAGGTTGGTGGCGCCGAGGCTGGCGGGGTGGTCGGGGTTGCCTTCCAGTTTGATGGGGCGTCCCTCGTAGACGCGGGCTAACACACCGTGTGCGAAACCACCCAGCGTGACCGCCGTGGCGTAATAGTGCGAGATGCCTGGTAGACGGTCTTCGGGCGTGCGCGATTGGGCGATGATGGGGCCTTGGGGCTTGTAGCCACACGCCGACAGCCCCGCGAGCGCCATCGAGGCGCCCATCAGCTTGAGGAACTGGCGTCGACTCACAAAATCGCCTAATGGCGCCGCCTGACGCGGAAACTCGCGCTGGAGCAGCTCTTCAAACTCAGGCGTCTGCTCTAACTCGCCTAGACTTCGCCAAAACTGTTCGCCTGCACTTTGGGGTTTCTGTTCGTTTCGCTCTTCCATCGCTCTCCTCACCGGTGGCAGATTGAACAGTCGCTCAACTGCTCTTTATGAATGTTGTAGTGCTTGACCAGCAGGGCACCCAGCTCCAGCTGATTGCGTGGGATGTTGTTGGAGTCGTACGGGATGCCGTGCTTGTCCAACAGCGCCTTCATCTCGTCGGCGTTGCGCGGGGTCTTGTAGTACATATTGAACACTTCCCCTGTTGGGCGGATGTGCTGTTCGGGGTTGCGGTGGCAGTCCAAGCACCACTGCATCGAGAAGTATTGCGACTGGTGGGTCAGGTGCATCTTCTCGATTCCGTTATGGCAGGTGGCGCACGAGATGCCTTTGTTCACATGCGCGCTGTGGTTGAAGTAGACGAATTCGGGCAGGTCGTTCACCTTGTTCCACACGAGGGGCTTGTTCTCGTTGTAGGCGTCGCGCACAGGCTGTAGGAGCGGGCTATTCGTCCAAATCTGTGAGTGGCACGACATACAGACTTCTGCAGAGGGCACGCCTGAATGCGCCGACTCGGTGACCGACCAGTGGCAGTATCGGCAGTCAATCCCCAACTCTTCGTAGTGGTGCTTGTGGCTAAATGCCACGGGCTGGTCGGGTGGCTCGTTGGTTTGAGTCCACCAAGCAGAGCGGGTGTAGCTGGAACCGCCCAGCGCTAAGGCAACAACTGCCAACACTCCGCTAATAATTGTTGCACGCGCAACCGTATTGTGATGACGCCTAAAGACCTGTGACATAAGGTTCACCTCGTACCGATTTTTATATTCGGCGGGCAGGTAATTTTCTCCTGCTGAAGTGGGCACGGAAAAGAGCCACCTTGCCGATGGCACTTGTCGGCACCCACCGAGATTGTGAAACTAATCACAATCTTAGTTAGGCTAAGCATCTTACTCCCTCACAGGCAGGGCAATAGCCCTCCATAGTGCCCTTATGATACCCCAAAAATGGCTGCCCTGTCAATAGGTTATCGGCAATTTGTGCATTTTTTCACAGAGTCAGGGGTTGCCGACACTGCCCTATGTTCTGGCTTTGGGCGATGTCTCCTGCAGGATTTGCGCCTGACATCCCTAATCCACTCCTTATTCAAGGAGGAACCTATGCCACAAGTACGGTTTGATACCTACTATCGGTACGACGATTTGAGTGCCCTGCTCCACGCTTTCGCTGAGGAGTATCCCCAGTTGGTGCGGATAGCGAGCATCGGCAAGAGTTATGAGGGGCGCGACATCTGGCTCCTGACCGTGACGAACTTCGCCACAGGAGACGCCGAGGAGAAACCCGCTCTCTGGGTGGACGGCAACATCCACGCCAGCGAGGTATCTCCTTCTACGGCGTGTCTTTATTTGCTCCATCGGCTCACCAGCGAGTACGGACAGCACGAGCAAATCACACGCTGTTTGGATACCCGCGCCTTCTACATCTGCCCGCGTGTCAATCCCGATGGTGCCGAGTGGGCACTGGCAGATAAGCCGAAAATCATCCGCTCCAGCACGCGTCCCTACCCCTACGACGAAGACCCTATCGGCGGGCTGGTCACCGAAGACATCGACGGCGACGGGCGAATGCTGATGATGCGTATCCCCGACCCGAACGGCAACTGGAAGAAGCATCCTGACGAACCCCGCCTGATGGTGCGTCGTGAACCTGACGAGTTCGGCGGCGACTATTACCGAATTCTGCCCGAAGGGCGCTTTGAGGAGCCGTTTGACCCCGCCATTTTGCACATTCAACCGCGCAAGGAAGGCTTAGACCTCAACCGCAACTTCCCCTCCAACTGGCGCCAAGAGCACGAGCAACACGGCGCAGGTCCCTACCCCACCTCGGAGCCTGAGGTGCGAGCGATTGTGGATTTCATCGCCAAGCACCCCAACATCACGGGCGGTATCACCTTCCACACTTGGAGCGGAGTGCTACTGCGCCCTTATAGCCACCAACCTGACGAGGCGTTCCCTGCTGAAGACCTCTGGACCTACCAGAAAATCGGCGCCAAAGGCACTGAAATCACGGGCTATCCGAACATCTCCGTGTTCCACGACTTCAAGTACCACCCTAAAGAGTTCATCACGGGCGTGTTTGACGACTGGATGTACGACCACATGGGCGTGTTCGCTTGGACAGTGGAAATCTGGAGTCCCCAGCGTCAAGCAGGCATCACCGACTACAAATTTATAGATTGGTACCGTGAACACCCCGTTGAAGACGACCTGAAACTGCTCAAGTGGAGCGATGAGGTGCTGGGCGGTAAGGGATATGTAGATTGGTACGAGTTTGAGCATCCTCAACTGGGCAAGGTGGAGTTGGGTGGTTGGAACGCTCTCTACGCATGGCGCAATCCGCCCCCAGAGTTTTTAGAGAAGGAGGTGGCGCTGTTCCCTGACTGGCTGGTGTGGCACCTGCTGATTTCGCCCAAGTTGGAGATCTACGAGGCGAAAGCGACCCCGCTGGGCGATGGGGTGTACCAGATACGGCTGGTGGTTCAGAACACAGGCTGGCTCCCCACCTACATCACGAAGAAGGCGCTGGAGAAGAAACTGGTGCGCGGTGTGATTGCCGAGATTGAGCTGCCTGAAGGCGCTACCTTGCGCACAGGGAAACCGCGTGAGGAGCTGAGCCAGTTGGAGGGACGCGCCTACAAGCCTGCCTCCGCCACCGTTTGGAACTCCGACCCAACGGATGATCGGGCGAAGATAGAGTGGGTTATCCACGCCCCCAACGGTGGCACCGTTCGGCTGGTGGCACGCCACGAGCGCGCGGGGGTTGTGCGCGCCACGATAAGCCTATAAAACTACTGGGCAAGCAGTGGTATGGGTATCTTGCCCAAGCATGCTTAGCGTGCCCACATCTGTTTTGGCTCACGGGCAGGATGACCGTGCCACGATTTTCTACCCTCTTACTTATGCCTGAGGGTGTTCGAAAAATCGCTAGGATCGCGGTCGTCCCGCCCGCATTCGTGGCATTCGCATCCCTCACCGAGCGGTTCTCAACGACGATGCAGGC
>CAKZQI010000013.1 GCA_937139515.1 uncultured Armatimonadota bacterium
GCGCCCAGTCCGGGGTCCATCAAGTTCACAATCACCAGCCCAAGTCCCGCAGCGAGCACGGCGGTGCTGAGGTAGTAGGTGAGCGTGATGCTCCCCAAGCGCCCCAAGTACCGCGTGTCCAGCCCTGCGGCGGCACTAATCAGCGAGGTCATCACAAGGGGCACAATCACCATTCGCAGAAGACGAATGAACAGGTCGCCCAGAAGCACTACGACTTCAAAAAAGGGCAGGTCGGTGCCACCTGCGCGGTTCATCCACAGACCTGCCACGATTCCAATGACAATCCCTGCGAAGACCCAGCGGATTGAAACGAACTCGCGTGCTTTCTCCATCCTTAGACCAGTACCATCCTTAGACGATTTCAAAGCGTTCAATCGGGCTGTTATCGCCTCGGAACGCCTCGACAACCAAACTTCCACGCACGGGCACTTTCACCTGCAAGTAGCAGTAGGTGCGCTCGCGCTTGGCGGTCCACGGCGTGGGTTGGGGCATCAGGTTGTAGAGCGAGACGCCTCCTCCGCCACAGGTGATGTAGATGGTACCTTTGCCTTTCGGATAGCGATTGCCCGATTTGATGGGTGCATCACCCCCTCGCATCGGGTACATCCGCTCGTACAGGTGGTCGTGCCCGCAGATGACCAAATCAACGCGATGCTTGTCGAGGAGTGGCACAAAGGTTCGGATGATGCGCTCGTTGTTCCCGCGCCGTTCGGTCGAGCCATAAGGTGGATGATGCATAAACACAATCACCCAGCGATTGTTGGGGTTTCGGCGCGCCTCGGCAAGTGTCTTATCGATCCATTCCAGTTGTTCGGTATCGTTTGGCTCGTTAGTATTGAAAGCGACGAACTGGGTGTTGCTAATTCGGTAGGTGTAGTAATATTTTCCATCGTTAGGCATCGGGAAGCGCGTTAACGAGGCGATGTAGCCGATACGCTGGTCGCCGATGCGCTCGTTTTCGTGGTTGCCGAAACAGACCATCGTCGGCACACGCGACGCCAGCACTTCCAGTTGCTGGAGGTAGGTATCCCAAATCGGCTGGCGTCCGTTTGCGTAGGAGAGGTCTCCCGCGATGAAGTGGAAGGTGGGCTGGAGCGACGCCACATTTCGGCTATTCTGGACGCTGGCAGGGGTCGTACCGTGGTCAGCAAACGCGGTGAAGTGGAAATCGTGGGGGCGGTTGAGGGGCATTCGGAACGAGTAGGCTCGGCTGAAGCCCCCTTTCGCGCTCCCCACCCGATAGTAGTACCGCTCGCCGGGCTTGAGGTTCACCAATCGTGCGTGATAGATGATGCCGGTTTCGTAGGGGTAGGTACGACGCTGGGCAGGGACACGCATTCCTAACTGGGCAGTCGGACCGTACTCTACCACAGGGTCCTCCAAAGCGCTTTGAACTTGCCAAGTGATGTTCATTTGCGTGGTCGGCTCATCGCCGAACGCAAGGCGCACCTGAGTGGGCTGGGTACTCATAATGGTCTATTAGTTCGTGTTCTTGTGTCAAATCCCTG
This sequence comes from uncultured Armatimonadota bacterium, assembly GCA_937139515.1. Taxonomy (GTDB): domain Bacteria; phylum Armatimonadota; class Fimbriimonadia; order Fimbriimonadales; family GBS-DC; genus CAKZQI01. Next base: position 1,509 of record CAKZQI010000013.1, read on the forward strand.
CGAGGGTGTTTGACCAGCCCGCACACATTTTGACGCTCCCTCACCACTTGTTGTCATTCTGAGCGAATGAGGCTCTTCGCCTTCGGCTCAGAGTGACAAGACCCTTCGCTGACGCTCAGGGTGACAGGATGGGAGTGCCATTCTGGTGCCCCCCCTCTGTCATTCTGAGCGAAGCGAAGAATCTCGGTGCCACCCGAAGTAGAGACCCTTCGCTGGCAATCAAGGTGACATTGGGGGGATTGTCATTCTGAGCGAAGCGAAGAATCTCAACGAAACCCAACCCCAGACCCTTCGTTAACGCTCAGGAGAGCAGGATGGACTTTTTGGGTGGAGGGGCGGGTGAGGGTTCAGGCGCCCTCATCCATGACCCCTCTTCTAACACCTGCGTCTGAATGTGAGGGCAAACTACTTGACTTCCACTTTGGCGCCGACCTCTTCCAGCTTCTTCTTGAGGTCGTCGGCTTCCTCTTTGCTGACGCCCTGCTTGACTGGCTGTGGTGCGCCCTCGACGAGGTCCTTCGCCTCCTTCAGTCCCAGTCCCGTCAGCTCGCGCACGACCTTGATGACCTGCAGCTTCTGGTCGCCTGCGGCGGCGAGGATAACATCAAACGAGGTCTTCTCCTCGGCAGCGGGTGCCTCTGCGGCGCCAGCGCCAGCGGGCATCATTCCGGGCATAGCGACCGCCATCGGTGCGGCGGCAGAGACGCCATACTTCTCTTGCAGTGCCTTGACGAGCTCGTTGAGCTCCATCACGGTCATCTCATCAATCGCTTGAATCATCTCCTCAATTGCGATTTTTGCCATTTTCTGTTCCTCCTTAGGCTTGAGTTTCGGCTTTTTTGTCGGCTACAGCCTGTAGTGTGCGCACAAACTGTCCAATCAGTTCAGACAGCGTGCCGACCAGCCCACTGATTGGGGACTGGAGTGCGCCCAGCACTTGCGCGAGCATGACCTCGCGCGGGGGCAGTTTCGCCAAATCTTCCACCATGCTGGCAGGATAGACACGGTTGCCCAGCACAAGTACCTTCACTTCCGATTTCTTCGCCTGTTTGATGTACTCGGTGAGGGCTTTGGCTGCGGCAGCTTGGTCGCCCATCACGAACGCCACGGCGGTCATCCCGTTCAGGTACGGGTCTAACCCGTCGGGCATATCGCCGTTGAACGCTCGGCGATAGAGTGTGTTCTTGACCATGTGAAGTTCGGCGCCTACGGAGCGGAGCTGCTTGCGCATTTCACTCAGCTCGCGCACTGACAGCCCACGAGGGTCGACCAGGATTTGCGCGCTGGACTGCGACAGCCACGCGCGTAACTGTTCAACCTGTTCCACCTTCTTCGGGTTCGGCGCCTTCGGTGTATAGGACATCGGTGATTTCACCTCCTGTTTTAAAATACGAAAAGCGAGCCACGCAGACACGCAGGCTCGCACGCGATGCGCCCAGAAGGCGCGTGTGCAACCGTTCCTTGCCTCAACCTCGGCAGGTGTCCGCCGTGCGGATTATGCCCTCTTCTGGGCACCTGCTGTCTGCGGTATGGCACGCAAAGTATACCCGATTTTTGTTCAAAGTCAAGTCGTGGGGGAGGGTGTTCAAAAAATCACGGAGATCGCGGGCGTCCCGCCCGCATCCGTGGCATGGGCATCCCTCACCAAGCGGTTCTCAACGACAATGCAGGCGAGAC
>CAKZQI010000014.1 GCA_937139515.1 uncultured Armatimonadota bacterium
TCTTCACCAAACGCCCGTCCTCGTCATAACCGAACACGCAGTCATACGCCAGCCAGCCTTGCTCCAACGCGCCAAGGTATCTTTATGGTTCCAGTTGAAACGAGGCACCCCTTATAGCTTAGGCACGCTGTCTGACACTGCACCCACCGACTCGCCCACGGAAGCGCACCTACCTACCCCGTCTCAGGCGCCCGAACTGCCTGCAGGACACCAGAAAGAAACGCCAGCAGAAGCGTCATAACAAACCAGTAAACGGCAGCAAATCTGATTACCTGACCCTCTGAGCTTTTCCCTCGGAAACGTTGTTTACGAGCATAAGTAACTCCCCCTACAATAGGGAGAGCACAAAAAAGAATGACAGAGGAAACACGCGACCAAGGCAATTCGTGCAAAATAGATAACCACCAGGGTGCGAGTAATCCGAGCAGTATTCCGAGCAGTATAGTAAACACTATCTCCATGTGCACTTCTCTCATTGTTCACCTCCAGCATGTATACAATCATACTGCAGGAAATGGACGCGTACTAGGCCCCAACGTTCCACCTGATGGCGGGTTCGGCGCTGGCTGTGGACAAGGTGTAGGTGCTCTTACTGCCTCGCATATTCCACCTGCAAAAGCACCTGTCAGGGCACTGATGAGGTCTCTAATATAGTCCCCCAACTTGGGAAACAATTTCTGTGCGAGACCACCAGTCAGTGCCCCAGTTAAGCAAGACGCTACCATATCGCACAAGCCTGGAAAAGGAAAAGAACCACAGGACGACTCTATCGGCTTCTTAAGAACCAAAGCTCCTAATGCACACCCCAGCCACCTCACCATGCCAATCAAGGCGTCTGCACCTAGCCCCGCTGCGCATCCGCGTAAAATTGCTATAAGAAGGGGAGGGAGAATGAATGCTTGCACGACGTAATGGTTCGTTGTAAATCCAAACTGGGGGAAACCGCCTGTACCACTGGAATTCAGATATGGTAGATCTGAGGCTAATCCGCTGCAATCCTCTCCACAACCCCCATCGGGTCTACAGGGAGGCAGCGCTTGAGGCTGGAAAAGGCAATTACACGGTATAGGTTCTGACATGATGTATACCTGTCCACTGTCATGCGGATAGTACGCAGAAGATGATGCCCTATCACTCGCGCCCATCATCAACAACTCTCCACCCGAATAGCGGAACTGCCAGTTCTGGTCGTACCCCAGCGCACTGCCTGCTGGCAGATAGTCCTCCACACTCGTCCAACTCGTGTTCCCCATCGCTCGGTTATACACCCGCATCGGCGTGCCCCCACATCCGATACGACACAAGTACCGATACTCCTGCTGGTTCAGGTGGTCTTTTTTCTACATAGGCGCGATTATTCTGTTGTTTAGTCTCAAAATTCTAGCTGGTGATGATATCATTCCTCACCTGAGGATGTACACCAAAACCCCTCAGAATAAGGCTGATTATCTCATTCCTTTCAATCGCATCGCCTCGTTGAGAAGCCTCTGCGTTGTCCAAGCGGCGGTCATG
>CAKZQI010000015.1 GCA_937139515.1 uncultured Armatimonadota bacterium
CTGCTCAAGCGCCCGAGACCCGCGCCGAACTGATGCGCCTGTTGGAGGGCATCAGCCGAGCCTATCGCAACGAACCTGAAACCGTCGCTCAGCGTGCCGAGCAACTGCAGAAAGCTTGGATAGACCGCTGGGCACGCTCGGCAAACCCCTTGCCCTTGACCGACGAGAGCCTTGAGAGTCTAAACCAGTCCCTCTCCTCGCTTGCCTTCCAGCCGAATGAACGGTATTGGCTGAACTGGATGGAGTGGCTTGCGGTGCGCGCTCGGTCGGGCGACCCAATCGCTCAAGAACGGCTCGTCTCCGAGCTACAAGTGTTGCGCCAATCCGCCTTGTGGGATGCCAGCGAGGGCGGGTTCTATGCACTCAGCGAGGGTCTCACCCCCGAAGGTCAACCTCGGGGTGCCAAACGGCTGATTGAGCAGGCGCGGCTCCTGCGGCTCTATACGGAGGCTTCCCGATACGAGCCGGAACTGCTCCAAACTGCATACGACCTCGTGCGTTTTTTGAAGAACCATCTGTGGCAAGAGCGTCCGCCTGGCTTTCGCAACTCCACCTCGCCCCCCCGCGTACTGATGGCAATCGCTCGTGAGGCTCCCGCGCCGACCCGTGACAACACGCTTTCGGCAGATGCGAATGCCTACGCAATCGTGGCTCTGGTGGACTATATTCAAGTCGTTAGCCCCACGAGCGAGCAGAGCCTTTGGGCGCGCCGAGCTGTCCTGCGCACAATAGAGACCCTTCGGGCACTCCGCACCGTGCAGGGCGACTTGTATCACACCACGCGGCGACAAGTTTCGGGTTGGCTTCCAGACCTTGCTTTGGTCGCCTGCGCAAGTCTGCGCCTCCAACAAATCCAACCTTCTGAGCGCAACCGCCAGTTCGCCCTCAGCTTGCTACGGGTCATCCAAGAGCAGTATGCAGACCCCACGGGCGGGCTGTACGATGTAGCCTATGCGATGCGATGGGGCGGTTGGGTGCTTCAGCCTGTACGAGCCACCGCCGACGAAGCTCTGCCCAGTGATGATACGCTCGTGGTAATGGCGCTTTTGGAAGCAGGTCAAGTCCGTTCTGCTGAACGCCTGCTCCAAGTGGCGTTGGGCGATTATGACCCCAACCAACCCGAGCGCTTCCTGGGGCTGGGAATCGGCTTAGAGATTTATCGCGCCTATTTGGAGACACAACAGGGTGATGAATAAGGTACTTCTGGGACGAACGAATCGTATGGTCTATCCCCGTTGGGTGACGGGTTCACTGCGCGGGCAAGGCACTGCCGAAGAGCAAGCGGAAGCCATCCTGCAGGCTCTGCTCAACACGCCGATTGAGGTGCTGGACATCACCCCCGCGCTGGGGTTATGGGGCTACCTGTTGAGGAAATACGCGCCGCCCCTGCAAACTGCCATCATCTGCCCCTCGCATCTAATCAGCATGGCGGGTGATGCGCGCATCGCCAGCGTATTTCTCCAATCGCACATCGTTGAAACGCTCTGTGCCGTTGGACGCGACCATATTGATTACTACTTCCTCAGCTTTGACCAACCGATGGGCGAGGCACAGTTGAGCGGGGCTTTGGAGGCGTTGGAAATCGCCCGCCAGGAGGGGCAAATCCGTGCCACTGGGATTGCAGGCTACGGCGACCCGACGCGGGTGCTGGCACTGTGGCGCACCCACGACGCTTTTGAGGTGGCGCTCATCCCCAACGAACCGACTGCTTTGCAATCGCTCGTGCCCGAAGCACGCCACCGTCGCACGGGCGTTGTGCTACACTCAGAGCAACCTCTTGACCTGGCAGACCTTGAGCAACTCAGTCAACTACTCCAGGAGTCTGGCGCAGATGTCGTGTCGGCTCCTATCACTACGGTTTGAGTTGGCATAACGCAGAGACCCAGACGCCAGCAGGGTATACCTAAAGGCGTGGGGACAACCGCAGAGTTCACCGAGTGGATACGCGCCTACGCTCACGCTTTGGGGTTTGAGCTGGTTGGCTTTGCGCCTGCGGTGCGTCCGCCCCACGCTGAGTCGTTCCTGCTGTGGTTGGCGCGTGGGTATGCGGGCACGATGGACTACCTCCCACGCACCGCCCAAGTGCGGATTGCCCCTACCGCCCTGTTGGAGGGTGCCCAGAGCGCGGTCGTCGTGGGCTTGAACTACGCGCCCGAAACGCTGCCCGAAACCGACTACCGTATCGCCCGTTATGCGCTGGGCGACGATTATCACACCGTCATTCGCGCGAAGTTGGAGACCCTACTGAATGCCATCTGCGCCCTGAAGCCTGAGGTGCAGGGGCGTGTGTGCGTGGACTCTGCACCTGTTTTGGAGCGCGACCTGGCTTGGCTGGCGGGGCTGGGGTGGTACGGCAAGAACACTTGCCTCATCAACACCCACCGCGGTTCGTACTTCTTTCTGGGGGTGCTTCTGCTGACGATAGAACTGGCATACGACTCACCAGCAGAGGGTGGATGTGGCACTTGCCGAAAATGTTTGGACGCCTGTCCCACGGGCGCGCTGGTGGAGCCTTATCAGCTGGACGCTCGCCGATGTATCAGCTACCTCACGATTGAGAACCGAGACGCCATTCCGCAAGAGTGGCGTCGCCCGATAGGCGAGTGGCTGTTTGGATGCGACATTTGTCAAGAGGTGTGCCCGTTCAACCGCCCGCGTGAGCATCAACCGCTTCGTGCTGTCCCGACCCGCGAGGCGCGCTTTCGCCCTCGTCCCCTGCCGAGCCTGAGCGAACTGCTCACGATGGACGAGCCAGCATTTCAAGAGCGGTTTCAGGGCAGCGCGGTTCGGCGTGCCAAATGGCACGGTATCGTGCGTAGTGCGCTCGTGGTCGCGGGCAACTCAGGCAACCCGCGCTACCTGCCCCTGATAGAGCGCTATCGCCACCATCCGAACCCTATCTTACGAGAGCACGCCGAATGGGCGTATCGTCGGCTCACAGAATGCCTTCCTGAGGCAGAATCAGCACCTCGTCCACCGTCGCATCGGGCGGAAGGGTGAGGATGTGTAGAACGGTCTGCGCCACGCTTTCGGGGCGTATCATCTTGGAGCGGTCAATTGCGCTCTCCTCGCCCCAGATGGCGGTATCTACGGCGCCGGGTAGCACTGCCGACACACGAATCCCTTGCTTGCGCACTTCCTTCGCCAGAACGCGAGTCAACATCAGCCCTGCGGACTTGGCGCAGCTGTAGGCGCTCAAACCATTGAAGGCGCGCATTCCCGCCACCGAAAGGATGTTGACAATCTGTCCGCTCCCTTGTTCTAACATCGTGGGCAGGACGAGGCGGATGGTGTTATACATTCCCTTTAGGTTGCCCTCCAGCGTGTGCCACCACTCGTCGGGGTCGCTTTGGGCGATAGGCGCGTAGGAACGAATAAACCCTGCGTTGTTGACGAGGATGTCGATGCGGTCTGCTATGCCGAGCGTTTTTTGAACTGCCTCGCGCATTGCGCTCATATCGCTCACATCGGCAGAGAACCAGAAGGCAGTGCCCCCGTACTGACGAATGAGTTCAGCCGTCGCTTGGAGTTGCTCGGCAGTTCGGGCAATCAGCACGACCGTTGCGCCCTGCTGGGCGACCTGTTTGGCAATCTCAGCACCAATCCCGCGCCCGCCCCCAGTAATGAGAGCCACTTGGTCTTTCAATCTCTCCATTTGCGAAAAGTATACCTGAGAAGTTTTGAAGTTCTGGGTGGGGTAGGCGCACATGCTAAAGGTACACCAGTGAGGCTTGCCACCCCGCTTGTGAAATAAGGTACAATCTAACAGGGGATACCTATGGATAAGCGTGTTCAAGAGGTCGTGCTTCGGGATTCGGCGACACCCGCCATTCCGAATATGGAAGTCGGTGGGAATGTGCTGATTACCCGCCTGGATGAGATTGTGAACTGGGCACGACGCAACAGCATCTTCCCGCTCACCTTCGGCTTAGCCTGCTGTGCGATTGAAATGATGTCTACGGCAGGATCGCGTTTTGACATTGCACGGTTCGGGATGGAGGTGTTCCGCGCCTCGCCCCGCCAAGCCGACCTGATGATTGTCGCTGGGCGCGTGAGCAAGAAGATGGCGCCCGTGCTTCGCCAAATCTATGACCAGATGCCCTCGCCCAAGTGGGTGGTCTCGATGGGGGCTTGCGCCTCGTGTGGCGGGATTTTCAACAACTATGCGATTGTGCAGGGCGTGGACCAGATTGTGCCCGTTGATGTGTATGTGCCGGGATGCCCGCCCTCGCCCGACGCGCTCATCTACGCGCTCATCAAACTCCAGCAGAAAATTCGCACTCAACGGCTGGGGATGCTGTTGGAACTGAACCCGCGCCCACAGCCTGCGCTCGAATCGCCCTCTCCAACGCCCCAGCTCAGCGAGGGAAGTTCCTAAATGAACCGAAGCGAGGACTGGATGGCACAAGCGCAGCGCGATTTGGAGTCGGCGCAGTGGGCACTGCAAGGAGGCTTCTACGAGTGGTGCGCCTTTATCAGCCAGCAGGCTGCCGAAAAAGCGCTCAAGGCGGTCTACACCGAGCGTGGGGCAGAGGCGTGGGGACATTCGGTGCTGGGACTGCTCCGAGGCTTGGCTAAAGAGATTGACCCCGACCTCTACCCCGAACTGGAACGCTGTGCAAAGCAGTTAGACCTGCACTATGTGCCCGCACGCTACCCCAACGGCTGGAGCGTCGGTAGCCCTCAAGAACACTACACAAAGGAGACCGCAGAAGATGCATCGCTTTGTGCGCAAAGAATCGTACGACTCTGTGACGATTTACTGGCTCGATAGGGAAGGCGCGCGCCAGGCGTTCCGCGCTGCGGCAGAGCGGTTAGTGCAGGAACGCTCGGAAGTGCATTCGGTCTTCCTCTTCGGTTCGCTGGCGCGCAATCAAGCCACCCCGCGAAGCGACGCCGATCTGCTAATCCTCTTGCGCCACAGCGAACGCCCCTGCTGGGTCGACCGCTATTTGGACTATGTCGGCTACTTTGAAGAGGTGGGAATGCCGTTTGACCTCTTTTGCTACACCTTAGACGAAGTGCCGAAGGTGCCTTTAGCACGCTCCGCCTTGCGCCAAGCAACTTTGTTGGCAGGGCAACCGTATCAGATGGAGGAGGCTCAAAGATGAATATTATTCGGGATGTTCTCAAGCCGATTAGCAAGGGAATGAAAATCACGATGCGCCACTTTATGGAGCCGAAAGACACGGTTTCGTACCCTGAGGCGCACAAGGAGCAGTTCCCCCGAACGCGCTGGCGCCATGTGCTGTTGCGCTACGAGAACGGCTTGGAGCGTTGTATCGGCTGTTCGCTTTGTGCTGGGGCGTGCCCCGTGCGCTGTATCTTGGTCGTCGCCGCCGACAACACCGACGAAGTGCGCTATTCGCCCGGCGAACGCTACGCAGAGCGCTACGAAATCAATCTCCTGCGCTGTATCTATTGTGGCTACTGCCAAGACGCCTGCCCCACCGGAGCGATTGTCCTGCGCGAGGACTACGAGCTGGCGGACTACACCCGCGACTCGTTTATCGCCACGAAAGAGATGCTTCTGGAGCCTCTGCCCGTGCGCGATGAGGTCGCCCAAACAGCGAAGTAGGGAAGAGGCAAATTTGACAAGGGTAAATCCGTTGGGTTCAGGTTTCCAAAAAACTGCTCACCTTTGGGCGAAGCAGTGACACTGAACAGTGAACCTCAGGTCAGCACGAAAGCTCAACCTATCACCCTGAGCGCCAGCGAAGGGTCTGGGCTTGGGGTTCCGCTGAGATTCTTCGCTTCGCTCAGAATGACAAAAGGGGGCACTCAGAATGACAATCCCCACTCTGTCACCCTGAGCGTCAGCGAAGGGTCTGAACTTTGGGTGTCGTTGAGATTCTTCGCTTCGCTCAGAATGACAGAAAGGGGGTGTCAGAATAGTAGTAGGGATCGCAGGAACTAACGAAGGGGCGTCAAAGTAGGGGGGGCGTTGGCTCTGAACACAGGAATGACCCACGCCCATCAAGGCGTAGCACTTTTCGGGACAACCTCTATCTCAAACAGCCGACTCCACAACTTGCCCGTGACGAAGATGCGCTTCGTCTGCTTGTCGTAGGCAATCCCATTCAACACTTCGGCTTGCAGGCGGTCGCGCTCGGGCAGGAGATTGCGAAGTCCTTCCAAATCAATCCACCCCACCACTTCGCCCGTCTTGGGCGAAATGCGGGCAATCATGTCGGTCTGCCAGATGTTCGCCCAGACCTCGCCCTCAATATACTCCAGTTCGTTCAGGTTGCGCACGGGCACGCCATTCGCCTGCACCTTGACTTCGCGCAGGATTCCAAAAGTGCCAGGGTCGCGGTAGAAGAGCGTATCGGAGCCGTCGCTCATAATCAGGTGCTTACCGTCGTGGGTGAGCCCCCATCCTTCCCCGGGATAGCGGAACTCAGCGACATTGCGGAACGAGTCGCGGTCGTACACGAAGCAGATGCCGTTCTTCCAAGTGAGTTGGTAGATGCGGTCGTTGAAAATGGTAATCCCCTCGGCGAAGAGTTCTGGGCTGAGCCGTCGGATTTGAAGCACCCTGCCGGTGCGCAGTTCTACCTTGCGAAGCGACGACTTTCCCTCCAGCCCTGTGCTTTCGTAGAGCCACCCGTTGAAGTACTCCAGCCCCTGCGTGAACGCCTCGCGGTCGTGGGGGTAGGTGTTGACGACGCGGTATCCGTAGGTGGGGATGGTCTTCTCGGCGGGTTTGGGGGGAGGCTCTTGAGTGGTCTGCGTCTCGGAAAGCGGAGCCGATTGCGCAGGCGCCACGGAACTGTCGGGGGATTGACACCCCAACAGCCCGGCCAGTCCGATGACGCTCACCATTAGCCCGATATGCACTGCTCTCATGGGATTACTTTGTTGAGCGGGTATTCCACCAGCCCTTCAGCGCCGGCGCGTCGCAGGCGTGGGATGAGGTCGCGCACCGTGCGTTCCTCAATAATCGTCTCAACCGCGTACCAACCTTTATTGCTCAGCGGGGAGAGAGTGGGGTTGCGTAGGGCAGGGAGCGTGCTGAGAACTTCCTCTAAGTGGCTCTCGTGGACATTCATCTTCAGCCCGACCAGCGCCCCAGCATTCAGCGCGCCCTGTAGCATCAGCGCGATATTCTCCAGCTTCTCACGCTTGTGGGTGTCTGCCCAAGCCGAATGGTTGGCAATCAGGCGCGTGGTGGAGTGCAGAATGACCTCCAGAATGCGCAGATTGTGTGCGCGCAGGGAGCTACCCGTCTCGGTGTTGACCACTATCGCGTCCACCAAGTGAGGTACTTTGACCTCGCACGCCCCCCACGAGAACTCCACATGCGCTAAGACGCTGTGCTGTAGCAGATAGCGTTCGGTCAGGCGGACATACTCGGTTGCGATGCGCTTGCCTTGCAGGTCTTGAACCGATTGGATGGGCGAGGCGTTGTGAACCGCAATCACAACACGGATGGGGTTGCGGGTGTTCTTGGAGTACTGGAGTTCCAGCACTTGATGCACATCGGCACCGCAGTCTTGCACCCAGTCGTAGCCGGTGATGCCTGCATCCAGCACACCCTCATGCACATAAAGAGGGATTTCCTGAGGGCGCAAGAGTACCGCCTCTACTTCGGGGTCGTCCGAGACAGGTTCGTAGGAGCGTCCCGACGGAATGTGGAACTGCCAGCCCGCTTTGCGGAAAAGGTTGAAGGTGGCTTCTTGAAGACTACCTTTAGGCAAACCGAGTTTGATTTTGGTGCTCATCGCCCAAAAGTATACCCGTCTGCTGAAATCTGGGGCAAAAATGCCCCTACAGCGCAGGGCGTGCAGGGGTAGACTTGCATGAGGCGACTTATCGCTCCCTAATCCCACTCCTCGCAGTAGTTCGGGCGCGGGTAGCACTGGAGCAGAGTGCGGTTCGGATTGTTCGGGCTGGGACGGCTGGGCCAACCGAACAGGGCAGACCGCCCGTGATAGACTCCGCCCTGCAAATACCACACGGGCACAGTGCGTCCGTCCACGGTGCGTGGGCGTGCCGTGACTTGGAGGATGTCGCCCCGACGGGAGGCATCGGCGCGCAGGCGATTCGGATGACTTCGGACATGCGTGTCCACATAGACCGCCTGAATGCGCCCCGTCCACTGGCTCTCGGTGCCCGCCCATACGCGGTCAGGAACCAAAGCGTTTCGGGTATGGCGTGGGTCTACCAGCCCTATTGGCTCAAATCGGCGTGCGTCCTCACTGACCAACACCCCATCGTACCAAAAGCCTGTGCCAGTGGGGAAGGGCAGGCGCGCCAAGCTGACTGCCGGCACCTCTGGGTAGACCCAGTGGTTCACCAGCAAGCACCAGTTGGGCATTAGCGACACCTGTGCGGGTTCTCCCTCCGCAGGTGGCATCCCCACGGACGACTCCGTCGCCAGCCCACTGAGCTGGGTAGGATGCATATCGGCAGGGCACAGGAACACCGCCTTGCTCTTGGTGTAGGGCATCAGCAGTCCCCACACGGTTCTCAGGGTTCGGGCTTCACCAGAGCGCACGACATACGCGCCCAGTGGGAAACACTCGTCGTGGTCTTGGGCGTAAAGCAGGGTCGCTTTCGCCACCTGACGCAGGTTGGACGCACAGACTGCCTTGTACGACTGTTGGCGTGCGGTCGCAAAGGTCGGCATCAACATCGCCACCAGCACCGCAATGATTGCCACCACAATCAGTAGTTCAATTAGTGTAAAGCCATAGCGTTTCATCGGTGACCCCCTACAAAGCCCCCATCATCCCGAATACAAGTTAGAAAGCGACAGGCGTGCTTGTCTGGAGGGAACTGGGGCTTTCGAAGTCAATCAAAAACCACTCACTACCTGTGATTCTGACAGGCAGAGCGAAAAAGTGGAGGGCATCCCCAAACACCTACTCGCATTGCTCCACAGTTTGCGCCCAGCGGGTATAACCTTTCGGGGTGAGGCTTCTCTGTGTCGCTTGGAGTAGCAAGTACAAAATCGGCAGGCTTAGGATACCGACACCCATCGATAGTATCAAGGAGAATGGTAATAAGAAGAGCGAAAACTGTGTGAATGCTCCGCTCGCGACATGGATATTGCGATTGCCGATACCACCATCGCAGCCATAACCTTGTCAAGGGTAGGCTTGTACAGTGCGCTCATCCACATCAGAATAATAAACCAGTGTCAGAAACAGCACCACTGTAAGCAGAGTTGTCCAGCCGTACCCGCCCCAAGTGAAAGCGGTGATATAAAACGGTAGAAATATAATTGAGAAATAGGTTCGTATTCGCAGGAAGTTAGGCAGGGAAGCGAGCAAAAACCAGAGGGGGGAAGTTCTGGTGAGGAGCAGGTCTTCACCAAGACGCTTCTCGAACTGTTTTAGAGCGCGTTCTGTGTGGAAAGTGCTGATATTGACCAAGAGATGGCACCAAGCGGTTATCTCGAACAGCACCGTACCCCAAAGCGCCATCGGGAACCCCTGCATCAGACTCATAAGCCCGACCGCAACGAGCCACAGGACAAGCGCTGTCACCAGAACGAGAGCTAAATCTGAAAACCAGCGGTGAATGGTGTGGCGCTCGACACGGCGTGCGACCCAGTAGAGCAGGTTCTCACGCCAGACGAAATGCAACAGAGCGTGCCACTCGGCAAACCTCATTTCGGGGTTTTACTTCAATAAGAGTGGATTATTTCCTATCTATTGTGGGGGGCGTCTCCTATACCGTATGCGGGGTGGTTCGGGCTACAGCCCCACCGTCTCCAAGAAGTTCTTCAGGAGCCGTTTGCCCGCCTCGCTCAGCACCGATTCGGGGTGGAACTGCACGCCCTCGATGGGGTACTGCTTGTGGCGCACGCCCATAATCTCGCCGTCGTCGGCGCTCTCGGCGGTGATTTCAAGGCTTTCGGGCAGGCTCTCGCGTCGGATGACCAGCGAATGGTAGCGGATGGCGCGCATTGGGTTTGGCAAGCCCTGAAACACGCCCTGACCCGTGTGCTGGATAGGCGACTCTTTGCCGTGCATGGGGCGTTTGGCGCGCACAATCTCGCCCCCGAAAGCTGAGCCGATGCTCTGGTGTCCCAAACACACGCCCAGAATCGGCACTTTGCCCGCCGACTCGCGAATCAGGGGCACGCAGATGCCCGCCTCGCTCGGCGTGCATGGACCTGGCGAGATTAAGATTCCCGCAGGCTGAAGCGCCAACGCCTGTTCCACCGTCAGCTCATCGTTGCGCACTACCTTCAGGGGCGCACCTAGCTCACCCAGATACTGCACGAGGTTGTAGGTGAAACTGTCGTAGTTGTCTATCACCAGAATAAATCGCTTTGGTTGGGTGTCGTTAGGCATGCGGGCGCTCCTTAGGAATAGAGGGTTTTGGTCAGCAGTTCGCTGAGCGCTTGGGCGGTCTGGTCGACGACGCTGATGATGTGGTCGTAGTCCATCCGCGTCGGTCCCAACACGCCCAGCACGCCGCTGATGCGCGCGCCGACCCGATAGCGCGTGTAGACGAGCGTGCAACAGCGCAGAGGCTCCAGCGGGTTCTCCTCGCCAATCTGCAGGGTCACCATTTCGCGGTGGGTGCGCTCCACGAGGTGGTAGAGCGCCCTACGCTCATCCAACAATCGCAGTACCGCCTCCAGCTGGCTCACTTCGCGTTGGAACTCAGGCTGTTGGAGAATGAAGGCGACCCCATCATACAACAGTTCGCCTTCCGACGCCTCCTGAGCGATGCTTTGGATAGTGCGCAGGAGCAGGCTGAGCGTCTCGCGCTCGGTAGGGGACTCCATCGGGGGCACCTGTTCGGGATTCATTTCCAGCAGATAGCGCACCGTTTGCCCCTCCACCAACGGCAGAAGCACATTCTGGATACGGTGGAGCGAACGCAAGGAGGTCGCGTGTTTGAGGTCTACCAAGCGGCTCTCTACGAAGCCGTGTTCAAAGATGTTCACTACCAGCGCACGGTGGGTTCCGCAGTGGGTAATCACACAGCGGATAAGGCGCAGGGTGTCGTCTTGGGCGGTGGTGGCAAAGCTGGCACTATGCGCCACTTGCGCCAGCATGCCGAGCGTCGTCTCCAACAGCTCGGTGAGGCTCTCTCCCGTCTGAGGCAGTTGCTTGAGGTAGCGCTCGAACTTCAGATTCGTCGTGTTCGTGCGCAGATGCTCCACATAGTAGCGGTAGCCCAAGGTGGACGGAATACGCCCTGCGCTGGTGTGAGGCTGAATGAGGTAGCCCCAATCGGTCATCTCGGCCATTTCGTTGCGCACCGTGGCGGGCTTGACACCGAGCGGATAGCGCTGAACGATGGCGCGCGAACCGACTGGCTCACCTGTCGCTACATGGTCGCGCACGACCGCCTTCAAGATGGCGGACTTGCGCTCATCCAGCGTCTGTACCGATGGAGTTCGTTTGGGCACAGCTAACCACCGGTTCAATTTTACCACGCTTGCCCCTAAATCGTTCCGCCTCAGTTGCCGATAATCCCCTATCAGGCACGGATTGCCTAACTCGGCATGGAAGCGAGAGGAGTGAACCCGTATGTCGCTATCGGTACGAAGCGGAGCTTACCGCACTTTTTGGGACACACCGACTTTGAGAACCGCCGAGCGCGCGATGGGCGTGGCGACCGCACGCCAGAGAATCTTGGCGCATAACTTGGCGAATGTGAACACGCCCAACTATCGTCGCCAAGATATTGAGGTGACCCCTCCGATTGAACCCAACCGTGCGGTTCAGCTGGCACGCCAACACTTCGGCACGCCCCTTCGTACAAGTGCGCCTAACCACTTCACGATGCCCCCCCAGGGTGCTCAAGCCACCCTCCAAAATACCAGCACGGCGCCGATGCGTACCGATGGCAACACCGTTGATCCAGAACATGAGATGGCGGCGCTCGTCGAGAACGAACTGCGCTATGCGATGCTGGTACGCATCGCTGGAGGACAAATCCGCACGCTGGAAACCGCAATCAACGGCGGGCAAGGAGGACGCTAAACGATGGGACTCATTAGCACGCTTAAGGTCAGCACCAGTGGGATGTCGGCAGAACGGCTGAGGATGGACTTGATTGCGGATAACTTAGCGAACGCCAATACCACGCGCACGGCGCAAGGCACCCCCTACCGCCGTAAGGTCGCCGTGTTCGAGCCGATTCGGCCAACCGCTGACCGACCGGGCGGGGTGCGCGCGGTGGCAATAGCCGAAGACACCACGCCCTTCAGACAGGTCTATCAGCCTGGACATCCCGACGCCGACGCCAACGGCTATGTGAACTACCCGAATGTGGATATGGTCAGCGAGATGATAGACCTCATCACCGCCAGCCGTGCCTACGAGGCGAACATTCAGGCGTTCAACGCGGCGAAAAATATGTTTATGCGCACCATAGACCTGGGGCGCGTCTGAGGAGAAACTAAGCGATGCGCATCGAGAGCCTGATACGCGGAATACCGATGCCCCAGCTCCCCAAAGAGCCACTTCGGGAGCTGGAACCGCCCAAGCTACAACCTCAAGAGCCGATTCAGGACGACGCGCCCCGCGCCGACTTCGGCAAGATGCTCGGTGAGGTGCTGGGACAGGTGGTAGAAGCGCAGAACAACGCCAGCGAACTCGCCCAACGCTTCGCCAACGGCGAACCCGTAGACGAGCATACACTGGTGCTGGCGATGGAACGCTCCAGCCTCGCCTTCCAAATGACGCTCCAAGTGCGCAATCGGGTCTTGGAGGCTTATCAAGAGATTATGAGGCTCCAAATCTAAGCATGAGGTGAACTCAACGCTATGCAGGACAGGCTCACGCAACTTCGGGAATGGTGGACGAATCTGCCCAGAGGCGCACGGCTCGGCATAATTGGCGGGGTCGTTGGGCTGTTGGTGCTGTTTGTTGCGCTTGGCTTCTGGGCAGGCGCTCCCACCTATACCACCCTCTACACAGGGCTAAGTCCTGCCGACTCAGCGAGTGTGGTGCAAGTCTTGCGCGAGAAGA
>CAKZQI010000016.1 GCA_937139515.1 uncultured Armatimonadota bacterium
GATGCCCGTGCTACGAGGTTTCACGGGCAGGGACGCCCGTGCTACGATTTGCACAGGCAGGGATGCCCGTGCTACGAGGTTTCACGGGCAGGGACGCCCGTGCTACGATTTGCACAGGCAGGGATGCCCGTGCTACGAATAATGCCCAAGCCACGATGTCTTGAGCCTCTGATTCATTCGTTGCGCAATCGCTCAATCAGTTGGGTAATCGGCATCGCCCCCAAGTCGCCCGCCTCGCGGCTTCGCACGGCGACCAGTTCGCCCTCCATCTCTTTGTCGCCGATGATGAGCATATAGGGCACTTTCTGGGTCTGGTGGTAGCGGATTTTGTAGCCGAGCGTCTCGCGCCGCTTGTCCACCTCTGCACGGAAACCGTGTGTGCGAAGCGTCTCATGAACCTTGAGCGCATAGTCCATATGGCGGTCGGCAATCGGGATGACCACCACCTGCACGGGCGCCAACCACATGGGGAACGCCCCTGCATAATGCTCTATCAAGAAGCCCATCATGCGCTCAAAGGAGCCAATCGGCGCGCGGTGGATAATCACGGGGCGGTGGGGTTTGCCATCTTCCCCAGTGTATTCCAGGTCAAACCGATGCGCCATCAAGAAGTCCAACTGTACGGTGGAAATCGTCCACTCGCGTCCGAGGCAGTCGCGCACCTCCACATCCAGTTTCGGACCGTAGAACGCCGCCTCGCCGGGCACGGCGACATAGTCCAGCCCCAGTTCATCCAGCGCATCGCGCAGGGCTTGCTCGGCGGTCTCCCACATCGCATCGTCGTCGATGTACTTCTCCTTGTTGCTGGGGTCGCGCAGGGAGAGCCGATACCAGAAGTCGTGCAGGTTCAGTCGGCGGTAGACGGTCTGGATGAGCTCGATATTATGCTGGACCTCCGTCTTGATTTGTTCGGGGCGCAGGAACACATGGGCGTCGTTGATGGTGAAACAGCGCACCCGAATAAGACCCGACAGCTCGCCACTCTTTTCGTAGCGGTAGACCGTACCCAGCTCGCCGATGCGCAGGGGCAGGTCACGATACGAGCGCGGTTCCGACTTGTAAATCAAGAAGTGGTGCGGGCAGTTCATCGGGCGTAGGATGAGTTCCTCGCCGTCCTCAAACACCATCGGGGGGTACATCGAGTCTTTGTAGTAGGGATAGTGCCCGCTGGTGCGGTACAGGTTCAGGTTGGCGATTTCGGGCGTGCGCACATGCTGATAGCCCGCCTTGACCTCTTCGTCCAGAATGAACTCCTCCAACACACGCCGAATGGTGGCGCCTTTGGGCAGGAGCATCGGCAATCCTGAACCGACTTCGGGCGAAATCATAAACAGCCCCAGTTCGCGCCCCAGCTTGCGGTGGTCGCGTTTGCGCGCCTCCTCCAAGCGGTGCAGGTGCTCCTCCAGCTCCTCTTGGGTGAAGAAGGCGGTTCCGTAGATTCGGGTGAGCATCTTATTGCGCTCGTCACCCCGCCAGTACGCGCCCGCCAACGAGAGCAGTTTGAAATGTTGTACCTCGCGCGTGTTCTCAATATGCGGACCGCGACACAGGTCAACAAAATCGCCTTGCTGATAGAAGCTAATCGTTTCGCCTTCGGGGATGGCGTCCAGCAGTTCGATTTTGTAGGGCACCTGTCCCATCTTCTCGATGAGGGTGCGTGCCTCTGCGCGGGAGGTCTCGAACCGCACGATATCCAGCCCACGCTGGGCGATTTCGTGCATCTTCTGCTCAATTTGAGCGAGGTCTTCTTCGGTAAGCGGTTTGGAGAAATCAAAATCGTAGTAGAATCCGTTCTCAATCGGCGGACCCACGCCCAACTTCGTGTCGGGGTGGAGCTCCAAGACCGCCTGTGCCAACAGGTGCGCCGCCGAGTGGCGGAGCCGATAGAGCGGACTGTCTGGATAGTCGTACTTCATCGCGCCTCCCTTAGTTGGGATACAAGTATACCTGAGGGTGTTTGAAAAATCTGGATTGACCTCACCCCCAACCCCCTCTCCGTAAACGGAGAGGGGGGAGAAAACCTCACCCCCCCAGCCCCCCTCTCCGCAAGCAGAGAGGGGGGAGAAGTGGGGCTTCCCCCTCTCCGTAAACGGAGAGGGGGCAAGGGGGTGAGGTTCAATCCGAGTGGTCAAGCCCTACTGAAAGGGGGCATTTGGAGGGGAGGGACAAGTGAGTCTAGGTTAGTGCCGACTTGTGGGTAATGCATATGCATTAGGCAGGGGGTTTAGTACTGTGAACACACCTTTATTCCGTTTCGTATCTTAGGATAGCATCGTACCGCCCACGCGTGAAGGTCTGCTCATAAGCCTCCTGCAGATTGAGCGGAACATCGGGGTCTTCAGGGAGCAGGGGGATGGGAATGGTCGGCAAAGGCTTTTCCAGAGTCCACGCATAGACCTCCACGAACGGTCGACGGTTGCCTCGCGCCACGAACGCATAAAAATCGGCTTTCGGCAGAGGCTCCACCGTTGGCAGGCGTTCGCCCTCCAACAGGAGGTCAATCTCCACAAGATTCACCTGCGTCTGAATGACCTGCTGGCGCTTGGTGAGGTATTCGCGTCGCCCGTCAGCGTTCGGTCGCTTGTTCGCAGGTGAAAGCACCTCGATGAGCGTCACGAGTTCACGGCTCTCACGGGTGTAGAGAGCGAGGTAGCGTTCGCGCTGTTCTTCAGGCATCGGCAGGGTGAGCACTGCTGGCTTGGCAAGGGTCTGAACGCCTCCCTCGGTCGAGAACGACTCGGAGCGCTCCTGCACGATACTCACATCAGGGCGAAAATAGCTTCCGTCGTCGGCAGGATTGCGTTCCACATAGACCCGCTGTTCTATCAGAGCGATATATTTCGGAATCAGTTTGGGCATCAACTGCTCGTG
>CAKZQI010000017.1 GCA_937139515.1 uncultured Armatimonadota bacterium
TCTGCGATGTATCGTATCAACGAGACCTATCAACACTGGACGCAACGAGGCGACCTGATGGCGCAGTCTAACCCGACGGGTGCGTTTAGCCCTGCACCTCTCACCGACGCCTTTGGCGACTGGGTGAGCGGGGTGCGGAATACCTACGACTGGAACGGTGCGTGGGGCTATCGCAACGAGCCAGACACGGGTGGCTTGCAGAAGGTGGGGGTTCGGTGGTATGACCCCTATACTGGTAGGTTTCTCCAGCAAGACCCGTGGTTGGGTTCGGTGTCTGTTCCCCTCACGCTGAATGCGTATGCTTACTGCGTGAATGACCCGGTGAATGCGGTGGATCCCACAGGAACTGTACATCGCCAAGTACTAGATTCCCTAACACGACACAGGGGACTCGTGATTTTGGGTGGTGTGCTTGGTGTGATTTTCGGTTATGAGGTATACAAAGCCTGCAAAGCAATCAGAGAGGCAAAACGGTTGAAGGATAGCATCCGAGACTCTCGCGAAGAATATCAGAGAAATCCTGAACAGGCAAAACCTACCTGGGGAGCTACACGACCCGATGAGAAGCGTAAACACAACCAGCGGGATTGGCCTGCTGGCACTACCCTGCCTGGAGTGCGCGAAGGTGATCCTGATGAATGGGTATGGAGGTGACCTGATGGATGAATGGGTATGGGACTTCTAAAGCGATGTCGACAATACTGGATGGTATAAAAACTTTCGGCAAGTCGGTGATAGGCATCGTCCTTATCGTAGGGATGGGCGTTGGTTTCTACGCTTGCCAAAGCCAACGCTTTCCCCGCGCTTCCGACAACACACTAAGGGGGGAACCCGTCCCCCCTCCTTTTGCCTACCCGTATATCCCCACCTTGGAAGACGCCCAGCGATTGGTGCAGAACTATCCAAAGAGCGCCGTGGCTCAATATGAGTTGGCTCGTGTCTACCACGCTCAGAAGGAATACGAAAAAGCCATCCCTGCTTTTGAGAAAAGCTTAGAACTCGACCCCTTGATCCTTCACGCTTACGCAGGTTTAGCCGACTGTTATAAGTACAAGGCTTCCCCTGACTGGCAGAGAGCTGAAAAGCTACTTCTGAAGCTGCGGTCGTTAGCCTATGGCTCACGGTACCGATACCTTGCGTGGTATGAGTTGGGAAACTTCTATTTAGACCGCCATACCGCCCTCAAGAATAACGAGGACCTCAGCAAGGCGGAGCGGGCTTATCAACAAGCCTTGAAAGAGGCTCCCAACTCTCAATGTAGCAGTTGTGCACATGGCATCGGGATCGTGCACGCGAGGAAGCAGGAATGGGAGCCAGCAATCAGTTGGTTCAAGAAAGCTGTGGAGTGGGCAGACGAGCCAAGACCACGAGCGCGAGCGTTGGAGGCACTGGCAAACGCCCACGCCGAGATTGGAGACATACAAACAGCGAACCGTCTGATAGAGGAGGCGAAAATCGCTGACCCCAGTTATCAGGCGAGGGTGTGGGTAAGAAAGCGCAGTGGGATGTCGGGCGCACAGTGAGCGATATAGAGTGATGGTGAACTATCTCTACTCAGGCGACACGCTGGTCGCCGAGGGCAACGGGGCGAACTGGGTATACTACGGCTACGGTTCGGCGATGTA
>CAKZQI010000018.1 GCA_937139515.1 uncultured Armatimonadota bacterium
CGCGACCCGAACCCCAAGCAACCGATAGAGACTTTGGCGCTCATCGGGGGCTACAGCGGGCGCCAGCGCGTATACGAAATCCGCTATCGTGTAGGAGGTCAAAACGCCCCGTGAAGAAGTCGGAAGCGTGGGTGGCTCTGCTGGGAGCGCTCCTCTTGGGGTTCCTGTTCGCGTACAATCAGCAATCCTACACCGTGTATTCGCTTCGCTGGCTGGGTTTGAACATCGGAACTCCCACCCTGCGCGACTGGAACGAGTACCTGCTGGTGAACTCGGCACTCCTGTTGTGGGTGCCTGTGCTGGTGTTGGCGTTTTTTGGTAGAGGTGAACTGAGCCAGTACGGATTGGCGCGGGGCGATGGGAAGCTGGGCGCTATTTATGCCCTCCTGATGTACTTCCCGATGGCGATAGTGGTCTACTTCGCCTCTCAGCGTCCCGACTTTCAAACCTACTACCCTCTGGACAAGCGTATCCTCACCGACCCTGCGTATGCAGTGTACTTCGAACTGGCTTATGGCTACTATCTGTTTTGTTGGGAGTTTTTCTTTCGTGGGTTCCTCACCTTTGGGCTGTACCGCTGGATTGGCTGGTGGGGTGTGGGAATACAGGCGGTGGCGTTTGCCGTGATGCACTGGGGCAAGCCGACCCCCGAAATCATCGGTTCGTTTTTTGCGGGTATTATCCTCAGCGCGGTGGCGTTGCGGGTCAAGTCATTCTTGCCGTGCTTCTGGGTTCACTGGGCAGTGAGTATGACTTTGGATGTGATTATAATCCTGCGATCTGGTACATGAGGGAGTAAAGTTAGTGATGGCGGAGGGTGCTTGAAAAATCAGTCGTTGCCCTCACCCCCGACCCCTTGCACCGTTGAGCGATGGGGCGACGGTGGGCAAGGGATTGATATGGTCGGGTGTCACCAGCGCGTGATTGAGGATTGCCTTCTGCGCTTTGAGGATGACAAGGGTATCGGAGTACAGATGAAGGGGGGCAGTTCCTCCATCGTCGTGCGTCGTTGCCGACTTGAGAACGCTGGGGCACGCGCTATCCAGATTGGCGGAAGTACAGGTCTTCAGTTTTTCCGCCCCCCCCTCCAACAGGGCAAGTCCCACGCCGAAGCACGCAACATTGCGGTGGAGCGGTGCATCATCATCGGTTCCACATCGGCAATCAACTTCGTGGGAGTGGATGGCGCTGTGGTGCGCTACAACACGCTCTACAACCCCGCTCGGTGGGCAATTCGTATCCTTCTTCAAGAGACACGCGCCGAGGGCTTTGTGCCCGCACGAAACGGCGTTTTCACGGATAACCTCGTAGTCTTTCGTTCCGCTCGGTGGCATTCAGGAGGGGTCAACATCGGTA
>CAKZQI010000019.1 GCA_937139515.1 uncultured Armatimonadota bacterium
GAATCTCAACGCTCCTCAAGGCACAGACCCTTCGCTATCGCTCAGGGTGACGAGTGGACCATTTGTCATTCTGAGCGCAGCGAAGAATCTCAGTGCCACCCAAAGTAGAGACCCTTCGCTGACGCTCAGGGTGACAGGGTGGGGTGTTCGATTTGGAGCGAAGCGCACTGCTGAGGGCTACCTACTTATGTTTGAAAGTGGGCAGGCGTTTTGGAAAACTGAACTCAACAAGCGCACCATTGTCACCCACCTCCCTCTCCCCAAAAGAGGAGGAGTAGCCCTCACCCTCCCCAACCCTCCCCCTAAGGCAGGGGGAGGGAGCCAACGGCTCCCCTCTCCCGCGGCGTCGGGAGAGGGGTCGGGGGTAGAGGGGTTTGGAAACCTCGCCCCCACGTCCCCCCTCTCCGCAAGCAGAGAGGGGGGTGAAGCGCATTCCCCCTCTCCGTTTACGGAGAGGGGGTTAGGGGGTGAGGTCACGCCCCCCCTCATCATCCGCGCCAGACAGTACCTGTTGCAACGCACCACCGAGGGAGGCATTCTTTTAGAGCTATTCGGCACCGTCTCGCTGGAGTATCAGGGACGCACCATAGAGGCAGAATCTCTCGTGTTGGATACTGCGAACACCCGCGTTGTGGGCAACAGCCCCTTCACCCTGCTTGCGCCAGAGGGACTGCTGAGTGGGCAATCGCTGGAGTACGACTACGAGCGTCAGCGGGGGAGCTTTCGCGACTTCTTTGCCCAAGTGCAAGCAATCCAAGTGCGGGGCGCGCGCTTGGAAGGCGACCTGAACAACTTCCGTGCCGAACAGGTCTCGGTGACGACCTGCGATCGCGTGCAACCCCATTTCGAGGTGCGCGCAGACCGCATCCAACTGCGAGGGCAAAGCATCATGCGCTTGCGCAACGCTCGGCTCCTCTGGCGGGGGCGCACCCTCATTACCGTTCCCGAAGCCCAACTGCGCGTGCGCGAGGGCACGGAGGTGGTGAGCTTGCCCCGTCCCGTCTATGGAAGCCGAACGGGGCTGGGTATACGCACTCAGATAGAACTGCCCCTTAACGAGCGCACCACACTGGCAGGCTCAACAACGGTCTACCTACGCTCGGTTCCCGAATGGCGGTTTGTTGTAGCCCATGCTCTCACGGGAGAAGTGCCTCTCCTCGCCGAGCCAGACACCCTGACCCGCTTTGACCTCTCTCCAATCTACAACCTACGCACCACCCCCGAACGCGAACAGAATGCCCTGCGCGACCGAAGCACCACCCTGCGCCTTGAACAGCAAGCCAACCTCCGTCCCTTGCTGGTTCCCAGCGACGACCTGCGCCTCACCCGCACCGAGCTGGCGCTGAGCCTACCCCTCAGTACTGACACCATTTTGGCGGGAGCCACCCTGCGCTTGGGGGAACTGTCAGAGCGGGAGGGCAATCTGCGCACGCGAACCTATCAGCGCCAGTCGGTGGAAGGTGAACTGCTCATCCCCATCACTAAGGAAATAAACCGCCCCCAACTGCGCCTCCATCTTTGGGCAAACCACACGCGGTACTCAGGTCAAGGGGCTTACGAGTGGGTTCGGCTCCAGCCCGAACTGCTTTGGCAACCCAGCCCAAGCCTAACGCTGATGGCAGGCTACGCCGAGAGCTGGGTTCGCGGGCAGACGCCCCTTGAGGTAGACCGACTGCCCACTCGGCGTGCGCTCAACGCCCGTCTGGAGGGCATTTGGGGCAACCTTCGGTTGGGGGTGTTAGGCTACTATGACCCCACCGAAGGGCGCCTTTATGACCTCCAACTGCTCGTGGGCTGGCGTGACCACTGCGTAGAACCCTACCTGTTTTGGCGGCGCAGGCAGGGCGTGGTGTTAGTAGGGGTCAACCTAACAGCTTTGCGCTAAGGCACGCGGGACAGTTCGCGCTCGCGGCGGGCGAGCCGTTCGGCACGGCGTAACTCCGCTTGCTCCCACTGGAGACGCTCTGCGTCGGTTTCAGGCACTACTTGGGGCACTGGGGTAGGGCGTCCCATCGTGTCCAGCGCCACATAGACCAGATACGCCACCGAGGTCGTGCGCCGCTCACCTGTGAGCGGGTCTTCGGCTTCCACCACCGCCATAATCTCCATAGAAGTGCGCCAGGCGCGGGTGATTTTAGCATGCACATGCACCAAGTTGCCCACTTGCACCGGCGCCCGAAAACTCACCGAGTCGATTTCGGCGGTCACGGCGGGCGAACGTGCATGGCGCGAAGCAACGATACCGCCTGCCTCATCAATCAGTTTCAGCACCCAACCCCCGTGAATATTGCCAAGCGGGTTGGCATGTTCGGGGTTCATCATCTGGGTCAGGGTCACAGCGGTTTCCGAAGGTGTGCGAGTCTCCATCATTCGTGCTCCCTACTCATCGCGTGGCTCCGGTTGCACCTGATGCGCTAGCAGGATGGCTTGGGCAACCTCACCCAGTGGCTTGCCCGTGCTCTCGGCGGTGGCTTGGAGTCGTCGGAACGCCTCCTCTTCGCTCAGTCCCAGCTGGCGCATCAGCACCCGCTTGGCACGCCCAATCTTCTTGCGGGCTTCCATCTCGTGGGCGAGGTTCACCACTTGGTTCTCCACCGCGCGCAGTTCACGGTATCGGCTGACGGCGACTTGGATAGCGGGCGCAAGGTCCACCTCGCGGAACGGCTTGACCAGATAGCCCAACACCCCTGCTCGGTCGGCGCCTTCTATCATCGCCTGCTCGCTGTAAGCCGTCAGAATCAGCACAGGGGCAATCCGTTCCTTTGCCAACCGGCGTGAGAGTTCAATCCCATCCATCTCGGGCATCATGATGTCGGCAATCACGAGGTCGGGTTGGAGCGTGCGCGCCAGTTGGAGGGCGGTCTCTCCATTATCTGCCTCCCCAACCACCACATGCCCCATCGCTTCTAACATCGCTTTGAGGTCTAAACGAATCACCGGCTCATCGTCCACTATCAGCACGCGGTAGCTGTTCACGATGGAATTGTACCCCCGCCTCAAAGCTTTGGGAGGGGAGGGATGAGGTGAGTGCCCGCAGACAATAGGTCTCGTGCCCCTACCAATCAACCCGCAGGTACTCGCTCCAGATTCGTTCGTACACTCGGCGTGTCTGGCGTGCTATCGTCTGCCAGTTGAACTCGGTCTGAACTGTGTGAAGGGCGTTCTGGACGCGCACTTTCGCCGACTCGGGGTCATCCAGCACGCGCAAGATACCCCATGCGAGGCTGTCGGGGTTGCCCGCCCAAGTGACGATGCCCGTCTGCTCGTGCCAGACGACCTCTTTCAGACCGCCCGCGTCCGAAACGACCACCGGCACGCCCACCGCCATCGCCTCCAACGCCACAATCCCAAACGGCTCGTACAAGCTGGGATAGACCGCCACATCCACCACGCGGTAGAGTTTCATCAACTCGTCGTCGGGAATGAAGCCGGTGAATATTACGCTGTCCTCAAGGCGCGCAAAGCGCACGAACTGTTCCAGATGGGCGCGGTAGCCTCCCCCTGCAATCACCAGCCGTGCGTTGGGATAGCGCGCCTTGACCGCCAGAAACGCCTGTAGCAACACCTGAACGCCCTTCTCGCGCACCATGCGCCCCACGAAGAAGACCAGAGGAGCATCGGGCGGTGCATAGCGCGCTCGGAACTGGGCACGCTCCTCCTCGGGGAACTCAAAGGCGAACTTCTCTGAGCGAATGCCGTTGGGCACGATGTCCAGCTTATCCACAGGCACGCCCAACCCGTGATGCACCTCGCCCAGCATGTAGTGGGTACACACAACGATGCGCCATGCCTCATAGCCCAGTTCCCACTCAATCTGATGGATGGCGCGCGAGAGGTCGTTGTGGATACCGCCGTGCCTACCGTGTTCGGTAGCGTGGATGGTGGCGACCAGCGGAAGGTGATAGGTATGCTTCAGCGCGCGTCCCGCCGGGCAGACCAACCAGTCGTGGGCGTGCAGGAAGAGAGGCTCCCCTGCTTTAGGGGAACCGCCACTGAGCCATTCGTCAATCAGCGCTTCAGCACGACTTTGCAAGGTGGCGTTGAGCGCATAAACGCCTTGTAAGAAGTCGCTCCCTGGTTGGGGGGGTATCCCCACCCGATGCAGGTGGACACCGCACTCGGTCGCCTCGTTCGGGGTGTTCGGGTGGCTTGCTGTGACGACATGCACCTCCACGCCCTGCTCGGCTAACGCTTCCGAGAGCTCCTGCACATGGCGTGCTATCCCACCCACGATGCGGGGTGGGTATTCCCAAGAGAGCATCAACACACGCACAGGCTTCTCGTTCGGCGTTCGGGAAGCGTTTCCTACCACCAGCGACGGCGCCGTCCCACACGCCAGAGCGTCCCGCGTGCCGCCCGCCAAAGCAGACGCTTGTGAAGCCGTCCCCTCAGCAGGGCGTTGATGTCCCCCACTATCCTCAAGATTAGGAATAGAAGGCGCATTACAATAGAATACTGTTATTGAGCCGGTCAAGTTCCTGAAGAGGGTATTCGGAAAGTCTGTATCGACCTCACCCCCAACCCCCTCTCCGTTTACGGAGAGGGGGCACACGCGTAGGCGCTCCCCCCTCTCTGCTTGCGGAGAGGGGGGACATAGGGGGGTGAGGTTATCTAGAAAGACGAGGGGTGAGCGAGGAGGAAGGACACTCAGTCTTTTAACGACCCCAGTTCCTGAATACAAGCCAACCCTGCTCAAGCGGTATAATCCATTTGAAATGCCACGCTACGCCATTCTCACTTGGGGTTGTCAGATGAACGAGGAAGACTCCGAGCAGATGGGGCTGTACCTCCAAGAGCGCGGGTACGAGCCGACCGACCGCTTGGAAGAGGCGGATGTCGTGTTGCTCAACACCTGCTCGGTACGACGCAAACCCGAAGACAAGGTGTTCAGCACGCTGGGGCAACTGCGCAAGCTCAAGGAGCGCAAGCCGAGTATGGTCATCGGCGTGTGCGGTTGTATGGCGCAACTGCGCGCGCAGGAAATCAAGCAGCGGGCCCCCCATGTGGATATGGTCATCGGCACGGCGCATGTCTCCCAAGTGGGTGCTCTGCTGGAAGAGGTCATCCAGAAACGGCGATTTGCCCTGCGCTTAGAACTACCCGAACGCAAAGGGGCAATCGTGACGGACATCCCCCAACGCAAGGTAGACCGCAAGCCGAAGTTGAAGGCGTTCGTGCCCATTCAGTACGGGTGCGACAAGTTCTGCACCTTCTGTATCGTGCCCACCACGCGCGGGCGCGAGCGCAGTCGCCCCACCGTTGACATCGTGGAGGAGATTAAACTCCTCGCTGAGCGGGGCACCAAAGAGGTCACTCTACTGGGGCAGACGGTCAACTCGTACGGCAAGAACCTTTTGGAGGGGCGTGTGCCCTTCGCACGCCTGCTGAAACTCATCAACGATATTGAGGGCATCGAGCGCATCCGCTTCACCTCGCCCTACCCGCGCGACTTCCGCAACGACCTGATCGAGGCGATTGCGAGCCTGCCCAAAGTCATGGAGCAAGTCCACCTCCCGCTCCAGTCGGGCGACGATGAGGTACTCAAGGCGATGCGACGGCTCTACACCGTTGAGCAGTTTGAAGAGGTGGTTCGCAAACTGCGCGAGCGCGTGCATGGCATCGCGATTACGACCGACATCATCGTGGGCTTTCCGGGCGAGACCGATGAGCAGTTTGAGAACACCCTGCGCGTGGTGGAGCGCGTGCGCTTTGATGGTGCCTTTATGTTCGCCTACAGCCCCCGTCCCGGCACACCCGCCGCAGAGATGGAGAACCAAGTCCCGCGCGAAGTCAAGCAAGAGCGCTTAGAACGGCTGATTGACTTGCAGAACCGAATCTCGTGCGAAATCAACAGCGAGCTGGTCGGCAAGGTATTTGAGGTGCTGGTGGAGGGTCCCAGCCAGAAAGACCCCACGAAGATGGCAGGCTTCACCCGCGAAAACAAGATGATGCACTTTGTCGGCTCGCCCGACTTGGTGGGTCGGCTGGTGAAGGTCCGCGCAGACGAGGCGCACCTGTGGGGTTTCTACGGCACGGTGGTGGGCTAAGTGGCGTCCCAAGAGTCTCGTCAACTTGGCGAAGAATAATGTATAATAACCCTCAGTGAGGACGCTATGATGAGTGGAATGTCTCGCCGGGAGTTTTTGCGTCGTTCGGCAATTGGTGCGGCAGCGGTCGCGCTCGGTCAGTTCACAGCGCGCGCCCAATCCGAAGAGAAGGTCAAGGTCGGGGTCATCGGCACAGGCGCGCAGGGTCAGAACCTGCTTCGCCAACTGGTCGCCCTGCCCAACGCGGAGGTCGTCGCCGCCTGCGATGTGTACGCCATCAACCGCATTCGCGCCGTAGAGATCACTCAGGGTAAGGCGACAGGCTACTCGGACTACCGCGCCCTGCTGGACAACAAGGCGATTGAAGCTGTGGTGATTGCGACGCCCCTCCACCTGCACGCCCCGATGACGATAGACGCGCTTCAGGCGGGGAAGCATGTGTTCTGCGAGAAGGCGATTGCCTACTCCATCGATGAGGCGCGCCAAATGGCACAGGTCGCCCAGCAGACGGGCAAAATCCTGCAAATCGGGCACCAACGCCACTACAACCCCACCTACGACCAAGCGTATTGGCTCATCAAGGAGGGCACCATCGGCAAGGTGACGCATGTGCGCGTGCTGTGGCATCGTAATAACAGCTGGCGACGCGCCGTGCCCGACCCGAAGTTTGAGCGACTCATCAACTGGCGCCTCTATCGTGACTACTCGCACGGATTATTGACCGAGTTAGCGAGCCACCAGCTGGATGTTGTGAACTGGTTCTTGGGCGCGCTCCCGACCTCTGTCGTGGGCTACGGAGGCATAGACTATTGGAAAGATGGGCGGGAAGTACACGACAATGTGGAGATGATTTTCAACTATCCCGGCGGTATGCGCGTGATGTACACCAGCCTCACGACCAACGCCTACGACGGCTACGGCGAATGGTTCTTCGGGGATAAGGGCACCCTCGTGCTGACCGACGAGAACAAGGGACTGCTCTTCCGCGAGCGCAACGCTGAGAAACTGGAGTGGGAAGACGACGCGAACTCGGTGCAGGTGGATGGACGGCGCGCCGTGGTGATTGAACCCACTCCCACCCGACAGTGGCGCGACCGCGGGCAGGAACTGCAGGCGGGCAACCAGCGCAACGCCTACTACGCCGAGATGGAGCATTTCCTCAAGTGCGTGCGCACCGGCGAAACCCCCAAATGCACCGCTGCCGACGCGCTCCCTGCCCTGACCTGCGTGCTGGGCGCCCTACACGCAATTGACAAGGGCGTACGCTACGACTTCCGACCCGAAGAGTTCAAAATCTGAGGCGGACACAATGCGTGCGATGGTGCTGGTGCCTTAGCAGGAACTCGGCAAGAAAAACCGAACCCTCCTACGCGGAGGGAACAAAGATGAACCGTGTAGCAACCTTGATTGTGGGGCTGGGCGTTCTGCTCGCTCTGGGGCAGGCACTTCAGCAACCGAAAGAGATCAAACTCTTCAACGGCAAAGACCTCACTGGCTGGAAGTTCTTCCTCGCCGACCCGAATGTGAAGCCCGAACAGGTATGGCAAGTGGATGCCGAGAACGGTATCTTGATTTGCAAAGGCGAACCGCTGGGCTATATTTACACTGAGAAAGATTACACCAACTATATCCTGAAACTGGAGTGGCGTTGGGCACCCGACAAGAAGCCCGGCAACAGCGGCGTTTTGCTGAGGGTTCACGGCGAGCACAAAATCTGGCCCCGCTCGGTTGAGGCGCAACTGTTGTACACCAACTCGGGCGACTTCTGGCTGATTGACGGCGCTCCGTTAGAGACCGACCCTGAGTATGTGGACAAGAATGCTACCCGCCACCGCTGGCGCAAGAAGAGCGTTGAGCGCCCCGTCCCCGAATGGAACGAGTACGAGATTATCGTGCGCGGCGACAAGGTCACGCTCAAGGTCAACGGCGAAGTGGTGAACGAGGGCACTGGTGCGGAAGTAGTACCGGGCAAGATTGCGCTCCAATCGGAGGGCGGCGAAATCCACTTCCGCAACATTCGGCTTATCCCTTTGGACTGAGCATAATCGTGCGCCCCCAAATTGACCTTACCTGCATTTCGGCTTCGTTAGGGGCGGGGGAGGGAGTTGATTGTTGCCCTCACCCCCGACCTGCGTTCGTAAACAGAAAGGAGGCTGATAAGGGTAGACCTCCTGAGTACCAAACCACACCAAACTGCTCCTTCTCTGACTGCTTTCTCGTTCGCCCCAATGCCCCTTTTGTCATTCTGAGCGAAGTGAAGAATCTCAACGCTCCTCAAGGCACAGACCCTTCGCTATCGCTCAGGGTGACGAGTGGGCGATTTGTCATTCTGAGCGAAG
>CAKZQI010000020.1 GCA_937139515.1 uncultured Armatimonadota bacterium
CCGGACCGACCACCACCAAGTCTACTTGCTGTTCTTGGGCGAAGCGCACGAGGTCGGAAACCGCTTTGGGGGGGATGGGAACGGTCTGCGCCAACTGAGCAATCCCTGCGTTGCCTGGAGCACAGTACAGGGAGCTACACAGGGGGCTACGCGCGATTGCCCATGCCAGCGCATGCTCGCGTCCGCCCCCACCGACTAACAACACTCGCATCGTGGTCTGCCGATAGCGTCGCCTCCAAGGGGTTGAAGTTTAGCGTTTGACGAACTGGAACCCTCGGCGTGCGCCGTGGCGACCGTACTTCTTGCGCTCCTTCTCGCGCGGGTCGCGAGTCAGCAGTCCGTTGCGCTTGAGGGGGATGCGGTATTCGGTGCTTACGCTCAGCAGGGCGCGTGCGATACCGTGCCTTAGCGCACCTGCCTGCCCCGAAACACCGCCGCCTCGCACCGTCGCCTTCACATCATACTGACCTTCAATCCCCAGCAGGCGCAGGGGCTGGTCAACAATCCGCTCTAATGCCTTGCGTCGGAGGTACTCGGACGCTTCGCGCCCGTTTATCGTAATTTTGCCCGTACCCGGCATCAGCCAAACGCGTGCCGTGGCGGTCTTCCTGCGTCCTGTTCCGTAGTAGCGTACTTGGTCCATGCTTCACCTCAGACTTCGTAGGGTTGCGGTTTCTGAGCCAGGTGGGGATGCTCTGCCCCGCTGAAGATGCGTAGGCGCTTGAGCATGCGCGCCCGCAGTTTGTTTTTCGGGAGCATTCGGCTCACCACGCGCCGAATCATCTTTTCAGGCTTCTCTTCCATCATCTTACGGCGCGTGTAAGCACGCAACCCGCCAGGGTGCATCGTGTGGTGATAGATAACCTCTTCTAACTTATTTCCAGTAAAAATCGCCTTGTCTGCGTTCAGAATAATCACATGGTCGCCCGTGTCCATATGGGGCGTGTAGGTCGGCTTGTGCTTGCCTTGCAACAGCCGCGCCACCTGCGCCGCCAGACGCCCAGCAGGTTTGCCTTGCGCATCAATCACCCACCACGAGCGAGTGATTTCATCCCGTTTCGCCGTATAAGTGCGTTGTACCATCGTGTTCCTCCTGTAGGGGCGGTGCAAGTCGCCCCGTTTTCGGCGGTCTATATTTTACCCTCATCAAGCACAACCCTTGCGGGGGCGCCATCCGGGTCTGCTGAACCCGTTCCTCCAACGCAACGCGGAGCGCATCCAGAGGCAGTTTGCCCTCGCCCACTGCCAACAGCGCGCCCACAATCAGGCGCACCATCCCGCGCAAGAAGCCGTTGCCCTCTAACTCAATCTGTACCGACTGCTGTCCTCTCCAGACGACGGTTCGGTGCAGAGTGCGAACCGTGTTCTTCTCTTCGGGTGTCTTGACCGAGAACGCCCGAAAATCATGCTCGCCCTCAATCCACTGTAGGGCGGTCGCCATCCGCTCCACCGAAAGCGCACGCGGATAGTGGTAAGCGTACCGAATGCGCCACACCGACGGATGTTCTCCAGTGTAAACGCTATAGCGGTATACTCGGCTGTACGCCGAAAAGCGCGCGTGGAACCGCTCAGGAACACGGTCAGCTCGGATGACCCTCAAATCGGGTGCAAGACGGCGGTTCAGCGCGCCGGGCAACACCTCCACAGGCACAG
>CAKZQI010000021.1 GCA_937139515.1 uncultured Armatimonadota bacterium
CGTACTCCACGAAGCTTTCGCCGGGAAGCTTGTTGGCCTGGAAGTCGGCCAGCACCGCGCCCGCGTACTCGCTGAGGCGCGTGGCGGGCACCACCCCCTTGAGCTTGGTTCCGGTGCGCTGCGCCTGCCCCAGACTTCCGGCGAGGTGCACGTTGTAGACCTCTTCTTCTCCCCGCAGCGCCCCCATGAAGCCCAGGTCGGCGACCTGATAGCGGGTGCAGGCGTTTGAGCAGCCCGTCAGGTTGACCGTAAAGGGCACGTCGAGGTCCGCGAACTTCCCCTCCAGCTCGTCCACCAGCCTCGCGGTGCGGGCCTTTGTTTCCGTCAGCGCCAGGCGGCAAAACTGGGTGCCCGTGCAGGCGATGGTCGTGCCGCGCAGGGTGGTCTTGGGGGCGAGGTCCAGCCGCTCCAACTCGGCGGTGAGGGCGGCCACGTCTTCTGTGCGGACGTGCGGAATCATCATGTTCTGGAAGGCGGTCGTGCGCAGCACGCCTTTCCCGTAACGGTCGGCGAGGTCCGCCAGCCCCCGCGCCTTGTGGGGGTCGAGGCGGCCCACGGTGGTCGCCACGACCACGACCGATACGAACGGCAACTACGCTCTGCCCACCATCCCGCCAGGCAACTATGTGGTGCGCCCCTCCAAGTCGGGCTTCACCTTCACGCCCAACGAGCGCACAATCACGGTTACCTCGAACCAGAACACAGCGGTGCCCACCTTCCAGTCCGAGCCTCTGCGCACCTTCTTCCGAGGACGCTATCTGGTGTCGGCGCCCTACGAGTACACGACCGATGTGCGCGAACTGCTTGATGTGCCCACCAGCGCCAACTTCCGCTTCTTCGGCTGGGACACTGATCAGGGGCGCTATGTGTTCTATCCGACGGTGAACAACTTCGACCTGGGACGAGGCTACTTCCTAGAGACCAATGTCGACCTACCGTTGGCGACGGAGGGCACCGAGGCTCCGAATGCGCCGTTCGAAATCCCGCTCAAGGCAGGGTGGAACCTGATTGGCAACCCGTTCCTTGCAGATATCAACTGGGATCAAGTGCAGTTTATCGACCCCGACACCAACACAGCGATTTCGCTGTCGTCCGCTGTGGGCAAGCAGATTGTGGCGAACGCCCTCTGGGGCTACAGCTTCGGCAGCTATGTGGCGACCCGCCGAATGAAGGTCTGGGAAGGCTACTGGGTCTATGCGTTCCGCAACACGACCCTGATTATTCCGCCGACCGCAACCTTCACAGCAGCAACCGGCCGAAGCGCAACTGCCAACCCGATGGGATGGCGCCTCACCATAGAGGCGAATTCGGGCGACTCGGTTGACCGCGCTTACATCGGAGTCTCGCGCTCGGCAACCTCGGGCTATGACAACGAGCACGACCTGCTGAAACCGCCCGCACTCGGTGACAGTGGTGTGCGCATCTCTATGCCGAGGCTGGGCTGGGCAGAGCACAGCGGACACTACGGCGTTGATATTCAACCCGTGAGCCGAAGCGCCAGCTGGGAGTTCGTGGTGGAGACCGATGAGCCGAACCGCGAGGTGACCCTGCGCTGGCCCGACATCCAGCAACTGCCGCGCAACGCGAACCTCGTGCTGGTGAACCTGCAGACGGGTGAACGCCGATTCCTGCGCACGACCGGCTCGTACACCTTCCGCAACAGCGGCGTGAGCCGATTCCGCCTGGAGATGGCTTCCAGTGGTGGACTGCTGAGAATCAGCAATGTGCAGGTCACAGGCGGTCGTGGTAGCCAGCACACGGTGGCGTTCAACCTCACGGGCGAAGCGAATGTTCAGGTGAACATCGTCGCCAATGGCAAGGTGGTGCGCACCTTGATGAACCAAGCCAGCCGAAGCGCTGGTCTCCAACAAGTTTCTTGGGACGGACGCGACCAGAACGGTGTCGCGCTCCCGCCCGGCTCGTATACCGTTGAGATACGAGCGACCAGCGAGGATGGTCAGACAGCGCGGGCTGTGACGACCCTCATCCTCACACGCTAACAATGACTACAGAAGGAGGAGCGACCAGAGTGAACACACGGATGAGACGAATCTGGGCGACACGAACGGGACTGATCGGTGTGATGAGCATGTTGATGGTAGGCGTGCTCTATCCGTTGGGCGTGGCGCGTGCCTACGCCCAACTGGTGCAACTGCCCCGTGTTGCCGTGATTGACTTTGAGAACAAAAGCGGATATGGTGGAGCCAGTATCGCCCGCGCTGCGACCGACGCGGTGGCAGGCGAATACCAAAAAACAGGACGCTTCGAGGTGCTCGCACGGGGCGAAATCGAGCAACAGCTCCGCGACTTGGACTTGGCACCCCCGTTGGACAAGACGGGCTTGCTGAGATTAGGGCGCGCCCTGCAAACCGAGACGCTCATCACGGGCGAGGTGAACGCCGTCACCTTCGTTGGCTCGCCCAAGCAGGCTCAGGTGGTCATCACCGTGCGTGTGATCGACATCGCCTCGGGCGAACCCATCAACGGCGCAGTCGCCACCGGCTTTAGCAACCGCCGACCCGGCTACACGGGCGACGATGACACCCTCGTGGCAGAAGCCGTCCGCAACGCCGCCTTCGAAGCGGTGCGTACCATTCAGAACTTCACCATCCCTGAGGCGACCGTGCTCACCACCCGAGCGGGCAAAGAGGTTCTGCTCAATCGGGGCATTCGGGGCGGGCTGAAGCCCGGCATGGAGATGGTCGTCGTTCGTCGTGGAGAAGAGGTCGGACGCATCCGCATCACCAGCGTATCTGACAGCGACGCTGTGGGCGAGATTCTCGCCGTGACGCGTGGGATCCAGTCCGAAGACCGAGCGCGCGCCATCTTCCAAGTGCCAACGGTGCAGGTGCGAGCCGGTAAAGTCACTACCCAAGCGCCGCGCCAGCGCGGGCAAGGTAACCAAGCGCTCCGTGCGCTGGGACCTATCTTGGTGCTGGGCTTGATTGCGTTGGGCATCAGTCGCGCCTCGTCGGGAGGTAACACGCCCGTTCAGGATGTGATTGCCGAAGCAACCACCGACGGCAATCCCACCAACCCGCTCCCCCAAGTGCGAATCTCTTGGAAGCGCACGCTTTTCTCCAAGAGCAACAACGACATCATCCAGTGGCAAATTTATCGCTCCGATGTCTTGGATATTGACGGCAACGGCAATTTAACGCCTGTGGGCGTGACTCCGGGCAATCAGAATGTGTTCATCGACACGGTCTTCCCGCGCACCTTCAGCTATGCCAGCCTGCCACGCGAGGGCAGTGAAGACTTAGAGCTGGAGGAGGTGGAGGCAGGTCCTGGAGTCTCGGCAGGACAGGTTTATACCTACCAACTGGCGTTGGTGTACCGCGAGCAACGCGCTGCGGAAGGCGAAGTACTGACCATTTTCCGCCTCTCCGACCGCGTGCGTTCGGGACAGGTGACGGTTCTGACCCCTGTGCAGCTGATTGAGCCAGTTCAGCGCAGTGAAGATGTCGACCCCAACAGCGTGCGCTTCAGCTGGCTGGCGACGGAAGGCGCGAACGCCTATCGCATCGAGGTCTCAACGGACCCGACTTTCCAAGACCGCAGCCGCACCTTCGTCTCCAACGAGACTGTTTCTACGGCAGCGGGTGGCACCCCCGTATCGCTTGAAAATGTGAACCTGAACACGGGGCTGCTGAACAAGATCGGTCTTCAGGGTCAGCGTGTCACGCTCTACTGGCGTGTTGGAGCGCGCAACTTGGGTGACCGCCCCGGTCCTGCGCCCGGTCCTGGCGGGTTGCGCTATGTGTGGAGCCGAGTGTTTGAGTTCTCCACGCAAGAGCTGCCGCCTTCGCCCTAATGGGGTGTTTGGGGGCGCCTCCTTACTGAAACGGCGCCCCCTCAAATGCGTCTATGTATAGAGAGATGAGCGATTTTCCTGAAACGTCAGGAGGGATAATCCGATGAAACAGTTGTGGCGATGGCTCAGTGGAATTGTTCTCATTTTGGGAGTAGCGACGGCGCAGGTGCCGACGCCGAACGATGTGGTGCCCGGCGAAATCTTGATGCGTCTCAAACCGGGCACGACTTTACAGGACGCTCGCGCAATTGCCGAGAGCATCAATGCCGAGGTGCGTCCTATTCAGGTGAACGACACCTATCGGCTCAAACTGCGCGAAAATCAAAATATTGCGCCCGCAGTCTTGCTGGAGCGTGTCCAGTCGGCAATCAAGCAGATTGAAAATCACGAATTGGTGCGTTTTGTGGAACTGCACTACATCTATCGGGTACACGACATCCCCAACGACCCGCTGTTCTCACAACAGTGGGCGCTCCAGATGATGAAACTGCCTGCCGCGTGGGACTCGGAAAAGGGACAACCAGGTATCCGAATCGCCATCATTGACGACAACTTCCAACGCAATCATCCCGACCTGACGAGTCGCTATGACCCGCTCTCTCGGAACTTCGTGCCTGACGGCGACCCCGATACTAACATTGACCCTGAAGGTTCTGGCTTCTCGCACGGTACCTCCACGATGGGTGTCGCCGCTGCGGCGACCAACAACGGCATCGGCATCGCTGGTCTTGTTTGGGAAGGGGTCACAGTGGTTGCGCTCAAAACCACTGCCCAGCCCTTAGGGGGGTTGATTGGTGCCAACATCTTGGAAGCGATGCAATATGTGGTCAACAACGCTAAGGACGGTTCCAACAATCAACAAATCCATGTGGTGAACATGAGCTTTGGAGGACCGTTTCCCTCGCCTCAGGTGAATGCTCTGGTACAAGAGATGTACCAGGCGGGGGTGGTGCCTGTCGCATCGGCGGGTAACGACGATAGCAGTATTCCTAACTACCCTGCGAACTATGAGAATGTGGTCAATGTGGCGGCGGTGGGTCCCACAGGCAACAAGGCATCCTACTCAAACTACGCTGGGATTGATATTGCTGCGCCCGGAGGCGATCAAGAGTCTCGCTTTGAAGACGGTGTCCTCACGACCTCCAGCACTTCTGAGCAGTACACCTATGTGCAAGGTACTTCGTACTCCTCTCCGTATGTGGCTGCGGCGGTCGCCTTAGTGCTTTCGGCAGGTGCGCCAATTCATGGACCAAGCACGCCCCTGCCAGCTGCCGTTGAAACCCTGTATGAGACCGCAGACCCTCGTGGACGCTCTGTTCCCGATCGGGAACTGGGTTTTGGAATTATTGACCTTGAGGCGGCTCTTCGTGGGCTGGGCGGTGTGAGCATCGCCTTTGTTCAGCCCGTGAGCGGCAGCACCACCGACACAAAGCAAATCCCTGTAGAGATTGTGGTGCGACGCGTGTTAGATAATGATGTGGACAACATTTTGGAAGTCACACTGAATGGCACACCGCTTGATAGAAGCTTGTGGGAGCCGACGGCTGTAGTAGATGTTGTCCGCAAGACGATTACGCTGAGCTTTGTGCTGACCTTGCCGGGCGAGGGACGCCACACGATTACAGTGCGTGCAATTGGGCAGGATGGCGTGGAGGGTTCTCGGCAGACCCGCGTGATTGCGCGGGCGAATGTGGTGCCAGCGGGCTTGCGCATGTTTGCCACCCCGTATGAGATAACCAGCGCTCCCGAAGAGATTTTCGGTTCCGATGTGATTTTGGCGCGCTATCTGCCAAATGAAGGTACCTATGCGCGCTACTCGGTGGCGAACCCTGACCCGCGTGCGAGCTTCAATCCACCCGGATTGGAAGTGCGCCCAGATGGTTCCAACACGCCGACACCTCCGCGTGGAGTGGGCTATTTTGTGCGCAGCACCGCGCCTGCGTTCATTTTGGGCGATAGCTACATCGCGCCCAACACTGCTTACCTGGTTCCGCTCCAAGAGGGCTGGAACATGATTGGCAACCCGTTCCCGTTCAATGTGCCGTGGGGCGCCTGTGAAGTGGAGATTGCAGGCGCGGGTGGGTTCGCACGCCGTATCACCCTGCAAGAAGCGGCGGACTTGGGCTATATTCGGCTCCAAATCTATCGCTATGTGCCGTTGACTGGGGAGTACACCTGGCGCACGGCTCCCTTGGGCGAACTGATTGCATGGCAGGCGCACTGGGTGCGGGCACTCAAACCCTGCACGCTGGTTATCCCGCCCGCAGGCTCTACGCGAAGCCGCTCTGATGAGAGCGCGCGCGTTACCACAGAACAGCGCGATGGCTGGCTGATACGGCTCGTGGCACGCAGCCGAGACCGTGAGGACACGAACAACTTCATCGGCACCGCAAGCCGTAACCAAGCCGTCGAGAAACCGCCCGTCTTCCAGTCCTATGTGAGCGTGAATATTGTGGAGCCGAACACGCGCTCGGTGTTGGCTGAAGATGTGCGAGGCTCAGAGCGTCGCGCTCAACGCTGGGAGCTGGAAGTGCGCACCGATATGCCCAACGCCGAGGTGACCTTACAGTGGAACCAAGAGGTGGCGGTTCCGCGCGGCGTGCGTCTGACCCTCATTGACCGCGTCACGGGCGAGCGTATCCCGATGCTCCAGCGCAGTTCGCACACCTTCCGCACCGACAGCGAGAGCCGACGCGGTTTCCTTGTGGAGGCGACCCCGTCGCGTGCCAGCCAGCTCCGCATCACGAATGTGGGCGTCACCAGCACGCGGGGTAACCAGTTCAGCATCCAATATGCGCTGAACAACCCCGCCAATGTGCAAGTCCTTATAGAAGATGCAACGGGTAAGCCGATTGCTCGTCTACAAAGTGGAACTCGTTCTTCTGGCGTGAGCACCGCCGTCTGGAACGGTCGAACCGATAGCGGGGTCGCAGTGTCACCAGGAACCTATCGCGTGCAGATTATCGCCACGGGCGAAGAAGGCGAAGTGAGCCGGGTGGTGCGACCGCTGGTGGTAACCCGCTAAGCGAATGGAGGCTATGAGAATGATGAGGAAGTTTAGTCTGACGCTATTGACGGTATCTGCAGTGGTGGCTCTGGGTACTGCCCAGAGCTACATTCCAGCACCTGGTCAGCGCTGTGGATGTCCCAACAACAACAACCCTGTGAGCGATGACTACTTTGCGTTGCGCGTAGAGAATGGCGTGCTTGGTGCCACATTGGGGCTTAGCGGTACCGTCACTTGGTTGACGGGATGTTTCCCGATTGAAAACGCAGAGTGTACCACACGACCTGCCGAAGGCAGTATCCAGTTGGGTACCTCTGGGGGGTCGGCGCTCCTTGGCGATGGCGGTATCGCTTTGACCTCGGGCTACCCCTGGGGTGTGTATCCGGGGGGTATCTTTATCACCTTCCAAGAGAACCGCGCCAACCAACAACGCACCTATGTCTGGGGGCGTGAGGGCGGACCGAATGTGGTCTTTGAGCGTGCCTTCCGTGGCGCCAGTGGGTTCTACATTCGTCGCATTTGGAATGTGGAAGGCTGGGATACCGATATGCGAATTGACCTCATCCAGTCGGTGGCACGCATTAGCCTGCGAGTACGCAACACAGGCTCTGAGACCGCCTCGTTAGCCCTGCGCTTCGCTGCCGACCCTGAAGTCGGGGTAGAGGAAGGCTTCTCTCAAAACGGCTCCTCACGCCCCCCGTATGTGTACGTGCAAGGTCAGCGCCCGGTGCGCACCGATGTGGACTTGAGGGGCACTCAAGTGCCTAACGCCGTTGAGTTTTACCTCTCGCGCGGTAATCTGAGCGGGGCATCGCGTTACCTCCTGCGTCCCGTGCCCGGCTTCACCGACCAAACAGCCATTGACCGTCTCGTGGTCGGCACTTGGTTCTTTGTGCAGGGCACGAGTATCTGGGAGCCTGTGCTGTTCCCAGATGTGTTCATCAACGATGTGGCGATCAATATGTTCGTCAACGCGCGTACCTTCGCCCCAGGACAGGAGCGCGAATTTGTCTTCTATGTCACGCTGACGCCAGCTAATCTGGATGTTCAGCCCCCCTTGGCGCTTGGGGTAGAGACCTTACCTGTGATTGAGCCGGACACGAACAACCTCACCAATCTGGCGAATGGTGGGCAGTTTGATGTAATTGCGTCGGTCACCAACCAGTTTTTCATCGTGAACCGCGAGATCGACCTGTCGAATGTGACGGTTGACCTCGCACTGCCGGAGGGGCTAACGCTGGCGTCGGGTGAGACACGCTCTAAGACCATCAGTTCGTTAGCACCAGGGCAGACAGGCTCGGTGCGTTGGCGGGTCATTGCGGACCCGAAAGCGGTGGGCTTTGCGACGCTCCGCGTGTCGGCGCAAGCACCGCCTGCGCCCAACAAGTCGGTCTCGCGTACCATTTTGATTTCGGCGACTGCTAGCCGACAGCTCAGGCAGGGCTTCCAGATTGTGTCGGTGCCGTTCCAAACGACTGCACCCTTGGATGAGGTGTTTGACCTGCCCGTGAGCTATCAGGCGAAGCGGTGGAACCCTGAAACCAACCAATATGAACTTATAGACGCGATTTCGCCCGGCGAAGGCTTCTGGCTCTTCCTGCCTGGCGATTCGACCACTGTGGAGCTGAACACCGATACGATAGAGTTCCCATCCAATGTCTTCAATGCTAGCGTGCCTGTGAAGCTCAAGAAGGGGTGGAACCAGATTGGCAACCCGTACCCATACCCGTTGGTGTTGGGGCAGGTGGTGCTGGTCAGCTCCAACAATCCGGGACAGAGCCTGAGTTTCTTTGAGGCGGCACAGCGGGGCATTATCCGGGGTGTCATCTACTCGTGGGACGAGTTTGACGCCGAGTACAAGTTCACTTCCGATACGAATACCCCCATTCTCCCGCATCGCGGGTATTGGATCAAGGTGAACGAGGATGTGGAGTTCGTGTTCCCGCCCGTGTTCCTGCCCGGCACGGGATTCGGCGGAAATATCACGCGCTCTGCGGAAGAGACCCCGAACCGCCCCAACGAGTGGCGCCTGCAGATTATCGCACGCACCGCGCAGGGCGCTGACAGCCAGAACTTCATCGGTATCACATCGGGTGGACGCAGTGCGGGCGAGATTGAGGAGCCACCCACTCCGCTCCCTGACCAGCCCGTGCGCTTGAGCCTCATCAAGCCCGGCGTCGGCACTGCACTGATGCAAGACCTACGCACCGCCAGCGCCACACGCCACCAGTTTGAGTTCGTGGTGGAGGCGCCTGCGGGCGAGGTCGTGACCTTGCGCATGCCCAACCTCAACAGCATCCCGGCGGGCTATCGCCTGCGCATGACCGACCACAGCACCGCACGCACCGTCGACCTGCGCACGAACCCCGAATATCGGTTCGTGTCCACTGGCACGCGTTCCCGATTCACCATCTCGGTGGAGCGTGGCACACGGGGAGGCGCGCTGATTACCAGCATAAATGTCGGCAGTGCAGGACGCGGGGTGAATAGCGTCTCCATCTCCTATGTGCTGGCGGAGAGCGCGCAGACCGAGATACGCATCGTGGGCACCGACGGGCGCACGGTCGCCAATCTCCAGCGCGGACGCGCCGCCTCGCGCGGGGTGAATACCGTCGCTTGGAACCTGCGCGATGACCAAGGACGCGCCGTGCCCCCCGGAACCTACCAAGTGCAGATCGAGGCGCGCACCGAAGACGGTCAGACCGCACGCGCCGTGCGACCGCTGGTGCTGACACGCTAAGCCACTTCATCGGAGGGGAGCCAGCGCTCCCCTCGTTCAATCAAGGAGGAAATCAAACGGTGAAACGAGTGTGGATGATTGGGCTACTGAGCCTGATGCTGGCGAAAATCGGTGTCGGGTCCGAGGCGCGTGAGCTGGTGCTATTCCCGCTCAACTTGGAGAGTGCGGTCTCAGCGCCCGAAGACTTCAATGTGGGCGTGGAGGTACTAAACGCTCTCTACGCGCAGGTGAAGGATGTGCCGAACCTGTATGTGTTCCGCTACCGCGAGACGAACCCGTCGGTACGGCGTGCGGTGGAGGAGAACCGACTTCGCCGCGATCGGCTCACCCCACCTTTCAATGTGCGCGAGCCAGACGGCGTCTGGCGCTCTGCCCGAATCGCTGAGATTATGGATGCCGACTTCGCCCTCGCCGGCTCTGTCGCCGAGTTCCGGTTTGATCCCCAGACCCGCGAAGCGGTGATTACCCTCAGCGTAGACCTCGTACAGGTGTCGGATGGGACGGTGTTGGCATCGCTGGCGGAGACGGGGCGCGGGCGTTTAGGCTCCGAAGAGCAGGATGTGAACCTCGCCTACATCCGCGCTATCACCCAAGCAACCGAGAAGGTTGGAACCGCCCTGCGCGAGCGTCTGGCTCCGCCTCAAGACCAAGAGCCAGCCAAGCAAGAGCGACGCCCTGACCGCAAGCGCGACCGAACAGCGTTCACTATCTTCGGGTTGCTTCTTGCGGCGGGTCTGCGCCTCTTCGGTTTTTAGGATGGCTTTGCGGGGCGCTTGGGGTTTGCTGTGGGCAGGGGGCTGGTTCGCCCTCTGCCTTTCCTCACTTTGGGCGAACGGCTCAGTGCGCATCACGGCGTATCCGAACGCCGCTGTTGCCGACAGCGCCTCGCAAATCTTGATTACGGTCGAAGCACGCACCCCTCAAGGACGCCCTGTGCCCGATGGCACGCAGGTCGCCTTCAGCACCACCTTGGGTACTCTCCGTGAGCCGATTGCCACCACGGAGGGGGGGGTCGCACGCACCACGCTGATTGCCAGTAGCCTGCCGGGCGTCGCAACGCTCACCGTGACGGTGTTGGGGCAGGCGACGGTGGGCGAGACGCAGGTGCTGTTCGTGAACTCCGAAGAGGAACTGCGCTCCGCCACCGACTATGTGCAGGTGAGCGGTTCGGAGTATCTCGCCTACGCCAACGAACAGCGGGTTATCTCAGCATCGGGCAAGGAGGGCGGGGCAGAGGTGCGCTTCGGCTTCACCACTCTCCAAGCCGACGACCTTCAGCTGGAAGTCGACTCGCTTC
Source organism: uncultured Armatimonadota bacterium (assembly GCA_937139515.1). Classification (GTDB taxonomy): domain Bacteria; phylum Armatimonadota; class Fimbriimonadia; order Fimbriimonadales; family GBS-DC; genus CAKZQI01. The sequence continues at coordinate 10,859 of CAKZQI010000021.1, forward strand.
GGGTAAGGGCACGCTCGGCAACCGTCACCTACGGCTCTCAAGCGTGGAAGTTCTCGGAACTGACCTATGACCTACGCGCAAACGAGGGCATAGGCATCACGGAAAGCGAACAGCGCTTAGAAATCGTGCGCCTGAAGGGCGGGCAGATGGAGCCGTATGTCGGTCCCGTGCCCCCCGAATGGTTCGAGTTTGTGGACATCTCTCAGAGCGAGTTGGTGATACGGGCGCGCCAAATCTGGTTCTATCCCGGCGAGCGCATCCAGTTTCACCGTGCCGAGTTCTTCGTGGGCGATGTGAACGCGCTGAGCCTGCCGATGTACTCCCACAGCCTGTGGGGCGGCGGGGTCGGCACCGATACGCTGATTGGCGTGGAGAGCGGGCAGGTCTATCTGGACATTCCCTACTACTACACCCTCCAGCCCAATCAAATCGGGGCGTTGCGCCTGCGTACTGCCCAGCGAGGGGGGCGAAGCTTGGGCGTCTCGCGAGGACTGTTTTTGGATTTGGAACACGACTATCGGCGCGGGCAGGGCAAGGGCAGTTTCAGCTTCACAGGGCTGGTGCGAAACGACTGGGGTGTCAACTGGCGCCATTATCAACCACTTTCACCCAACACGCGGTTCTACCTCTGGCTCGATTCGCCTGCCCATCGGGGGCTGTTCGGTTCCGCCCAGATTTCGCATCAAGCGCGGGGCTACTCGGTCGGACTGAACTTGGCGGGCAGTACCTATTGGCAGGGCAGTCGGGCGAACAGTTTGCGGGGCGACCTGTTTGTGGAGACCACCCCACACACTCTGAGCGGGTTGCCCGTGCGCCAGAGCCTCTCGCTTCGCCTGAGCGTGAACCGCACCAACACGGGCTTCACCACCCGCCATCGCGAAGGGGTAGGGGCGCTGGTGCGCTGGAACCTCATC
>CAKZQI010000022.1 GCA_937139515.1 uncultured Armatimonadota bacterium
TCGCTAACGCTCAGGGTGACAGAGTGGGGATTGGCATTCTGCCCCCTCTTTGTCATTCTGAGCGAAGCGAAGAATCTCGACGCAACCGCAAACACAAACCCATCACTGGCACTCAGGAGACGAAATCGGGCTTTTGAAGTCCTCTCACCGCTTACTTCCTCGTGGGGTAATTAGATTCTCGCCTTCGGCTCGGAATGACAGGAGGGGGGCGGAATAGGCACACAACTCAACGCATCCCCCGTGTCAACTCGAAGCAAGAAAACCTCACACCGCTACATTCACGTACTTGTCCAGTTGACCACTATCGGAAAGTGTGATACCTCGGTACCTCACTCACGCCACAACCTCAGAAACTCTTCCACACTCAATCCCGCCTGTCTTACGATTGCCCTTAGCGTACCTCGCCCTAGCTCTTTGTGGTCTGGTACAGTGACTTGTGTGAAAGGTTCTTCGCGTCTCAGGATGATGTGGCTTCCTACCTGACGCTTGACAAAAAAGCCTGCCCCCTCTAACGCACGAATGCACTCTCTTGCTGAGATTTGGGGCAGTCGGCTCATACCGCAACCACTATCGCCTCGAATCGCTCTTCGGGTACGGGGATGTTATCCTCCGTCAGGGTGTGGATGTAGCCCCGTATCGCCTCCCGAATGTTCTCCAGCGCTTCCTCTTTGGTCTTGCCTTGACTGATGCAACCGGGTAGGCTGGGGCACTCTGCTACCCAGTAGCCGTCCTCATCGCGGTACAGTAGGACTTGGCGCATAGTTTTATAGTACCCCACTTGGAGTGCCTGACAGTTCTGGGCTATACCACCACATTCACCAACTTGCCCGCCACCACAATCACCTTGCGCGGTTGACCACCGTTGAGGTACGACTGCACCTTCGGGCTGGCGAGGGCAATCTGGCGCATCTCGTCTTCGCTGATGTCGGCAGGCACACGAATCTTGTCGCGCACCTTGCCGTTGACCTGCACCACCAGTTCGATTTCCTCTGCGCGTGTCAGGGCTTCCTCATGCTCGGGGAAATTCTGTTCCAGCGTGAATCCCTCAAAACTATACGCCTCCCATAACCCATCGGCAATATGGGGTGCGAAGGGCGACAGGGCGAGGATGAAGCACTCCACCGCCTCGCTCACCACCGCCATACTGTCGCTACAGCAAGGCTGGTTAGGCGTGTTGCTCTTGCGCCAATAGTCTTCCAGTGCGTTGAACCATTCCATCAGCGTGGCAACCGCCGTGTTGAACTTGAAGTCGGGGATGTCGGAAGTTATCTTTTCCAGTGCGGAGTGGGTGCGCTGGCGCATTGCACGCGCCTCCTTGTCCAGTTCAGCGTGTGCCAACACCGCACGCCACTCACGCACGAAGCAGGGGCGTATCTCCCCCAGCAGTCGCCATACTCGATTCAAGAAGCGGTACGTGCCCTTCACGCCCTGCTCTTCCCACTGGATGGCAACATCAAACGGTGCCACGAACAGCTCGTACAGGCGCAGGGTATCCGCGCTGTACTGCTCTACAATCTCATCGGGTGTAATCACATTGTAGCGCGACTTGGACATCTTCTCCCAGACCCAAAGGAGTTGGCGTTTCTCCTGCTCGCTCATCTGAGCAAGTTCGTCTCGTCGCACTAAGATGCCCACCTCGCCCGGACGCAGTTGCTCGTCCTCTTTGGGGGGGCGATAGGGCGTGTAGGCAAGCACCATGCCCTGATTGCGCAGGCGATAGAACGGCTCCTTGACGGGCGAGATGCCCGCATCGTAGCCTACCTTCGTCCAGAAGCGGGCGTACAGCAGGTGCATCACGGCGTGCTCCGCACCACCCACATAGTAGTCCACAGGCATCCAGTAGCGCACTTTCTCTTCAGAGAAGGGCTGTTGGTCGTTGTGAGGGTCGCAGAAGCGGAAGAAGTACCAGCTACTGCAGGCGAACCCGCCCATCGTGTCGGTCTCGCGCTTGGCAGGCTGACCGCACTGGGGACAGGTCGTGTTCACGAACTCTGGGATGTTCGCTAGGGGCGATTCGCCTGTGCCTGTGGGCTGATACGATTCCACATCGGGCAGAAGCACGGGCAGTCGCTCTTCGGGCACGGGCACTTCGCCACAAGTGGGGCAGTGGATTATCGGGATGGGCGCACCCCAGTAGCGCTGTCGGCTAATGAGCCAGTCGCGCAGGCGGTAGTTCACCTTGCGCTGTCCAACGCCCTGTGCCTCAAACCACTCAGCGAGCCGTTTCATCCCCTCACGATTGGGCAGACCCGAAAACTCGCCCGAATTGATCATGTAGCCATCGCCTGTGTAGCAGGTAACCTCACCCACTTGCCCAGACCTCACCCCCAGCCCCTCTCCCGAAGCTGCGGGAGAGGGGGGTAGTTCGCTCCCTCCTCCTGCATTTAGGGGGAGGGTTGGGGAGGGGGTTTCTGGGTTCACCTCACCCCCTGACCCCCTCTCCGTAAACGGAGAGGGGGCACTTGGCTCCCCCCCCTCTCTGCTTGCGGAGAGGGGAGACGGGGAGGTGAGGTTCTCCACAATCACTACCTTAATCGGCAATCCATACTTCTTCGCAAAGTCGTAGTCGCGCTCGTCGTGCCCCGGCACCGCCATAATCGCACCCGTGCCGTAGCCCATCAGTACATAGTCGGCTATCCAAATCGGCACGGGTTCGTTGTTCACCGGGTTGATGGCATACGCACCCGTGAAGACCCCTGTGCGCTCGCGTTCGGTGGAGAGGCGGGTCGTCTCGTCCAGACGGCGGGCGCGCTCGCGGTACGCCTCTACCTCGTCGCGCTGTTCGGGCGTGGTGATGGCGTCCACCAGCGGATGCTCAGGCGCCAACACCGCAAAGGTCATCCCGAACACCGTATCGATGCGCGTGGTGAACACCCGAAACTTCAGGTCTGGGTGTGCTTGCACCTGCATCTCGAACTCCACGCCCTCACTGCGCCCAATCCAGTTGCGTTGCATCTGCTTGATGCCTTCGGGCCAATCCAACTCGTCCAAATCTTCCAGCAGGCGGTCGGCGTAGGCGGTAATCTTGAAAAACCATTGGGGCAGGTCGCGCTTCTCAACTAAATTGCCACAGCGCCAGCACTTACCACCCTCCACCTCCTCGTTCGCCAGCACCGTTCGGCAGGAGGGACACCAGTTCACAGGCGCATTCGCACGATATGCCAGCCCCCGCTTGTACAGAAGCAGGAACCACCACTGCGTCCACTTGTAGTAGTCGGGCTGGCTGGAGTTGATTTCGCGCTCCCAGTCGTACGAAAGCCCAATCAGGTTCATCTGGCGCTTGTAGTTGGCGACATAGCGGGGCACGGTCTGCTTGGGATGGGAGCCTTTGTTGAGAGCTTCGTTCTCGGCGGGCAGACCGAAGGCGTCCCAGCCCATCGGATGAAGCACACTGTAGCCTCGCATGCGCATAAAGCGTGCAAGCACATCGCAGGGGATATAGTTTCGGCAGTGCCCCACCGATAGCCCATCACCCGAAGGATAGGGGAAGAACTCCAGCACATAGCACTTGGGCTTGCTGGGGTTCTCTTGAGTTCGGAACAGGTTCGCCTCACGCCAGCGCGCTTGCCACTTGGGTTCAATCGCCTTTGGATTATAGCTATCACTCATCGATGACTCCGCCTCGCTGTTAAGAAATTATACCGAAGTGGAGCGTGATGGAACGCTCTGTAGTCTGAGTTCAGGTACAATCGGGGGCGTGAAGATACCGACTTGGCTCAAGGTGCTGCTCGGGGCAGGGGCGGTCGTGGGCGGTGCGAACTGGTTCTTGCGCAAAGTGTGGTTCTACCGCGACCCGCTTCGGGTGCCGCCGTCTGATGACGACCTCATCTTGTCGCCTTGCGACGGCAAGGTGGTGTACATTCGCCCCGTGAGCGCCGAGGGAACTGTGTTCGCAGAGAAGCTGGGGCGACCTATCCCGATACGGGAAATCACCCGTGCCGATTGGGAAAGCGTCTCGCCGGAGGGGTGGCTCATCGGCATCTACATGAGTCCGCTGGATGTCCACTACAACTACGCGCCGATTGCGGGCACAGTGAGTCGGATTGTCTACACCCCCGCCAAAACGAACCTGCCGATGGTGGACTTGTGGGAATATGTGAGTATGGCGTGGCTTCGGCGGGCGGTGGACTTGCTGGGCAAACGCTATCACCTGGAAAACGAGCGCCAGACCGTATTTTTAGAAAATGAGCGCGTTCGCGTGGCGATGGTGGAGATTGCCGATAAGTTCGTGAACAAAATCACCACCTATGTTAGCGAAGGCGACACGGTGTGCCCTGCGCAGAAGGTGTCGTTCATCGAGCGGGGGAGCCAAGTGGACTTGCTGATTTTCTCCAAGTCGGTGGAAATCCTGACCCACACGGGCGCGCAGGTCTACGGAGGCCAGACTCCCATAGCGCGCTTGGTGGGGGGAGAGTGAAGGCTGACAAGGGTACATTTGCTAAGTTCAATTTTCCAAACCCCTGCCCACCTTTGGACCAAGCAGGTAGTCCTAAGCTGTGGGCTTCGCTTCAGCCCGAAAAGCCCACCCTGTCACCCTGAGCGCCAGCGAAGGGTCTCTACTTCGGGTTGCTCAGAGATTCTTCGCTTCGCTCAGAATGACAAGGTGGAGCATTGGTGCCCTCTCTTGCACCCTGAGCGATAGCGAAGGTCAACAGTCCCTCACAGGTGGCACTACTGCAAGGTAATCTGTCCCAGATTGACGGTTGTCTGCAAGTTAGAGACCGAGACCGTGCGCGTGGCAGAGCGAGAGCCTTTGACGAACACAAGCCGGTAATCGCCTGGCAAAAGCCACAGTCGGAACTGCCCGTTCGATTGGGTGACGAACGCCGACTCGGTGGGAATGGTGGCGCTGGGGGGACTGTAGATGTCCACACGCACCCCCACAGGGCTATCGGCAGGCACAATCACGACGCCCTGCACATTGCCCGGTCCTGCAGGCGGGTTCTCATCGGTCTCAGGCAGGAGGAGGATGTCGCCCAACTCTATCACGCCACTGACCACGGGCTGGTCGACCAAGAATCGGCGCGGGATGAAGCCCGTGCGGTTGACCTCGCCTTCAGGGTCTAAGATACCTTCGGGGTCATACGCCACATCGTTGAGTGTGAAACGCCCGTTGGTAGGGTTGGTGAAGGCGCGTTGCCCCAGCAGGGTGACCTCCGCATCGCCCACAGAGTCTTGCGTCAGCGCGTTCAGAATGCGCCCCTGAACCGAGACGGTCTGAGGTCCAACATACAGGTCACCGAGGTCGTAAGTTTGCCCCGATTGCAACACGGGCAGTCGGAAAGTGAACTGGGGCAGTCCCGGAGCGCGCACAATCAACTGGGTGGTTCCCACAGTGACCGAGAGTTGGAAAGTGCCCTCTTGGGTGTCGGTCTGGGTAGAGCGTCCGCCCGCTTCAACCGTAGCGCGCGGGTTTGGTGGGTTGCCCGTGCCGACCAGCACCACCCGTCCTTTCAGAACCGCTCCACCGCCGAATCCGCCCCCGCCGCCACCCCCACACGCCGAGAGCAACAGCATTAACAATCCAATCAGTAGCAGTCCAGAGATTCGCATCGTGTTCCTCCTAACGGGTGAGTAAGATGGGGCTGGTGGCGCGTGCGACTCGCCCATCAGCGTCCACCGCTTCGAGATGGAGCAGGTAGGTGCCCGGTGGCAGGGCGCGCTCCTGCTGGTCGCGCCCGTTCCACACCAGCGATTGAACTCCCGCCCCTGCCGAGCGTGTCGGCTGGAGCACGCGCAGGGTCTGACCGCTGGGCGAGCGGATTTCGGCGCGTAGGCTGGCGTCCCCCGTGAGCTGATAGCGGATAGAGACCTCGTTTCCGCGTGTGGTAGCGACCTGGATGTTCGTAATCCGCACGGGCGTGGCAGGATTGGGTTCCAGAACGACCCGCAGGGTGTGGCTCTCGGCAGGGGTGAACCGATAGAAATCGCGCTGGCGCATATCAATCCGCTCGCCTGTGATGGGGTCTTCCAACAGGATACGCCAGCGTCGGGTGGTCGTTTCGGGCAGTCGCCAGTGGAGCGTATGCTCGGTACTCGCCTCGCCAGGGATGACGGTGAGGTTCCACTCCTGTCGCCCCACATTCGGGCGCACCTCCTGCCAGCGCAGTCCGTCGGGTGCTTGCACGCCGAAGGCGGGCATTCCCGGCAGGCTCGGTGGGGCACCCACATTCAGCACCGCCGAGCGCGTGCGCGCCGAGGGGTCTATCCCCAAAGTGGTGATGGCGCCCCCTGAGCGCGACTGAAGCACCAGCTCCATCGTCCAAGCAGGCTCAGGCAGTGAGGCGCGCGAACGCCCCCGCGCCGTAGTGGACACAGGCGGAGGCACCAGCAAGGTCACCCCCTCTGGGCGCAGGACGCGTACCCAGTAAGCGCGCCCCGGCTCCAACTGGGACACTTGGGTATAGAGCCCTGTCGTAGCGAGCGTGAACACACGCGCCCCAACCAGCGGTGGCTGTCCCCCGATGCTCTCGGTGGCGCTCTCCCAGCTCACAGGCGAGTCAAACTGATGGATCACCTGCAGGCTGTTGAGCGGGATTGGCTCGTTGAACGGGTTGCCAATCAGGTTCCAACCCGGTTGGAGCGCAATTGCGAAGGGTCGGTCAGTCGGTGGGGGTGTGCCCTGAATCGTCACATTGATGGGGGCGCTGAGCTGGAGGAAGTAGCCGACGCCAGGCGCAGGCGGGGGTGTCGCAGGATAGTAGGCGTAGTTGAACTGCTCCTGACGCCAGTGCGCCACGCGCAGGGTGCTGGCGGGCAGGTTCAGCAGTTTCGCAAAATCGGTCTCAAACGGGCGCAGGGGGAAACTGACCATGTGGAGTCCTGCCGTACGGCTGAGCGTGAAACTGCCAGACGGGGTCTGCAGGAACACCCGCACATACTGGAACCCAACCCCCGTGTTGACCTGCACTGTGCCGACCTCGATGCCCTGAGCGTTGAGGAAGCGCAGGGTAGCTTGGCGTTCGCGTGCCATCGTGGAATCGCTGAAGCGCGCGCCGAACGCTCCACGCGTCACAGGAACCGATAGCAGTTCCGTGCCCACTTGGATTTCAACGGTGCCGTTCTCCAAGCCATGTACGACCCCAAAGAAGTTGTTGCGAAAGTTCGCGCCCTGTACCTTGCTGGAAGGATAGACGACTTGGGCGAGCTCCGTGCCGACGCCGAAGTCCACCGTGAGACGCTGATTGGCGGTTTCCGAGCCGACGAAGCTGGGCACTACCGCCCCCGTGCCCACCCGAATGTCCACCCGCTCGTACTGGGGCGAGAGGGTCAGGCGGTTGTAGTTGGCATCCCAGTAGACTGGGTAGCTCGTGCCGTTCAGGAGCGCCTCGTCCCACCCACTGCCAGCGCGCGTCGTTTGGAAGTAGGTCAGGAACACAGTGAACACCGCCTGTTCGTCGGCTTGCACGCTGGATACATAAGGGAACATCTGAGCGTGCAGTTTGCGCCCGTAGGTCACGCTGGTGTCTAAGATATACTGGCGTCGTACCCACTGTTCAAACGGGACGCCCTCCACTGTGGGGTTCGGGTTCCCGCTGATTGCCGAGAGCGTCTGTCGGGCGAGGTTGAAGAGCGCGTTCGTGTCCCCACGCAGGCTGGGCGTGTAGTTGGAGTAGTAGCGGGTGTTAAACTCTTTGAAGAAGGTGGGGTACTCGGTGGCGAGTTTGAGCCAGACCGAGCCAGCCATCAGATAGCGCACCAGCCACAGCCCGCCCGTTGTGCCCCCTTGAATGGGCGCCTGACGCAAGGACGGAGCGATAAAGCTGGGGCTACCCAACACAGGTTGGTTCCAAGCGTCGTAGTAGGGGCGTGCGTCGTAGGTGTTGTCCAGAGTCTGGTCAATAAAATCGGCGTTTAGCCCAGCGATGGTGCGGAAGCCTGCGCTTCGGGCAATCCGCACGGTCACGGCGCGGGCGAACCCCTCCTCCCAAGCGTCGTAGGCGAAGCCGACATCGGCGTGGTGCGCCAGCACCACCAGATGCAATAGGTTCACCGCTGCTGCCTCGCGTGCGTTGTAGATGGGGAACAAGAACCGACTATTGCTCACATCATACACGCCCCCGACCACTGCGTCGCGGTCGCCGATTTTGTCGTCAAAGTTCACTACTTGGATGGTGAGCGTTCGGGCGGGTTTGCCGTACTCTGCCTCCACCAAGGGGGGCAGGGCGTTCAGCACACTTTGCAAGAGCGCCTTATAGGCGGCAGGGAACGGGTCGTCGCCGTCCACAATCTCGAAGGTGAGCGTGCCGTTGCCTAGTTCGCTTCGGGTTCGGGGGGGCAAAATCAACTGCCCGTTGCGCCTCAGCACCACCGTGTGGATAATCGGCAGGCGGAAATCTTCAGGAAGAAGACCCATCTGCTTGTAGAAGCGAATCAGCGGGCGCACCCCTTGAATTTGGGCGCGCGTGGCGTGCGCAACTCGCTGGCGAATGAGACGGTCAATCGCTTCAGGCGAACGCCCCACACGGTCAATATCCACCACAATCACATTCTGAGGACCACTGCTGACCGTCTGGAACGGGAGATTGACCGTATTGCGATAGATTTGGGCATGGAGGCACATCACCATTAGGCTGGTCAGCCCGACGACCAGCGCCCGTCGATTCGTCTTTGCTCCCATCATATTCCATCCTTAGACGCCCAGCGTTGGAGGGGCGTTTCTCTGGGTTTGCTTAGTGCGTTCGCAAGTATACCGCACGGCTAGCAAGCGCTGGCGAACAGCACCACAGGTCTCTAAAGTTTTGCGTCCCCTGCCAATAATACAGGGTGATGACACCTGCAATCGGACAGGACTGTTGTTTGGGTGGCAATCTCTCTGGCTTGGGAACAGCGCCTTCGGGGGACGAGGCAGGCGACCTCTTTGAGGCGGTTTTAGAGCTGCTCATCGCTCAGGACACCCTCCCCAATAACACGCAGGAGGGAGAACCTGCCCCAGAGCCAACCAACCCCGAAAACACGCCAGCCGTGTTGGGTGTCCCTGTGAATTTCCTATGGCAACAACCTCTTACTAATCCTCCCCTCAACGAACTGCCCAATTCAGCAGAGGGGCTTCTAATAACCCACGACAAGTCAAGCCAGTGGGAAACTGCTTTCAGCCCTGAGAATTTCAGAAACATACTGTTTCCTGAGGCGGCTGCATTTGCAGAACCATCCTACGAGCCGTTCGCCTCACTGCCTCAGGAGTCTGCGACTGGGGTGGCAGAGCCGTCGCTTCCTGAAATGCCCGCCCGTCAGGAGATGCCTCTGACACCCCTCGTCTCTTCAGATTTTGAACCGGCAGAGCTCTTTCTCTCTGCGTCTCCCCCTATCTCTGAACCAAGCGTGCTCGAGGAGCTGGATGACGAAGAGGTCGTCTCGGCTCATCCTGTCGAGCGCGCCCTAAACCACGAATTTGCAGGGCACAAACTGTCGCACGCGAGCGCTCCGCTGGATGAGAGTGCGTTTTCAAACCCCATGACAGAGCCTGCGCACGCTCCCGACGCTGTGGTCGAGCAGGTTGCAGTGCATTTGGAGCGTCTGATTGCCCAACAAGAGCGGTCGCGTATCCAGTTTCGCTTAGACCCGCCCGAACTGGGCACGGTGGAGATACAGATTGAGGTTCAAGGCAACAGCGTGCAGGCTTGGGTGATGGCAGACCAAGAGACCACGCGCCACGCCCTGAACCAACACGCGCACCAGTTGCGCGAGCAGTTAGCCGAGCGCGGGCTGAGCCTCACCCAGTTTGAGGTCGGCTACGGTTCCTCAAACCCATTTACGGAGCATAGGGCGCGCTCGCCTTACGCTTCTCAAACGCAAAACACCTTGCGCCCCCCAGTGGCTACGGAGAGCCTCCAGCGGGTTGCTTACAACCCCTACGGGCAATGGACAGTCTGGGCTTGACAATCCATACCGATGGAGGACATGATGCAAATCGCTTCAGTGCAGTGGAACAACCCGTCCCAGCAGGGGACACAGTCCCGTACAATGATGGACACCTATCAGTTCCTACGCCTCTTAATCGTGGAACTGACCTCGCAGAACCCGATGGACCCGATCAAAGACCGAGACTTCCTCGCTCAGATGGCACAGCTCAACACTGCCCAGCAGATGGAGCGGATGGGACAGGTGTTCAACACCTTTCAAGCCGTCAATCTGATTGGTAGGGAAGTGGAAGCGGTTTTGCCCAGCGGGAGTCGGCTCGCAGGCAAAGTGGAAAATGTTCAGACCAATGCGGGCAAAGTCTTCCTGAAGATTGGCGACCAGACCGTCCCGTTCGAATCGGTACGAAGCATCCAGTAAGGAGGTTAGGTTATGTGGCAGGCAATGTTATCGGGAGTCGCAAGCCTCAAAGCGCATCAGATTAAGATGAATGTGATAGGAAACAACATCGCCAACATCAACACGGTCGGCTTCAAGAGCGGTCGTGCGCACTTCCAAGATTTGATGGCGCAGACCTTCCGCGCCGCAACCCGCCCCAGCGAAGCGCGTGGCGGTACCAACCCGATGCAGGTCGGTCTCGGCGTTAAGGTCGGCGCGATTGACACGCTCCCGACGCAGGGCGCGTTGGAACTGACAGGGCGCAGTACCGACTTGGCGATTCAGGGCAACGGCTACTTTATGCTGACCAACGGGCGCGATGTCAACTTCACACGCGACGGCGCCTTCGGGCTGGACTCGTCGGGATTTTTGGTGCATCGTGGCACCGGTTGGAAGGTGCTGGGGTGGCGTGCGGACGCGGGTGGACTGATTGACACCAACCAAGCCATCACCGCCGATTCGGTTTTGCAGTTCCCCGTCGGTTCGCAGGCGGCGGTGCGCGAGACCTCCATCGTGCAGTATACGGGCAACCTGAACGCCAATGCACCGTCCACACAGACCTACGCCACGACCGTGCGCGTCTACGATGCTCTGGGCGGTGCGCACGACATCACGCTCACCTTCACCAACCGCCAGACCCCGCCGCTGGGAACCCCACCAGCAGGCGCCACCATTTCGTGGAACTGGACGGCGTTGGAGGGCACGACGAATGTCGGGGACTTCTCGACAGGAGCCAACACACGCCTCTACTTCAACTCCAGCGGAGAGCTGATTGGCAACACCACCCAGACCATTACGATTACCCCAACGAACGGTGCGCCCCCCTTCACTGTGGAGTTAGACCTGAGCCCAGTCACCTCGCTGGCGGCGGAGTCGGTGGTTCAGCCCATCTACCAAGACGGCTTCCCGCCAGGCACTCTGCAAGAGTTCGCTATCGGGATAGACGGCACGATTCAGGGTGTTTTCTCTAACGGGCTTTCCCGACCGATGGGGCGGATTGCGATGAGCCTCTTCTCAAACCCGACGGGCTTAGAACGGCTGGGCAACAACATGTGGCGCATGACCGACAACTCAGGGCTTCCCCAAATCGGCGCGCCCACCACAGGCGGGCTAGGCGACATCAACTCAGGCTATCTGGAACAATCTAATGTTGACCTTGGGGGCGAGTTCGCCGATATGATTGTCACCCAGCGTGGCTTCCAAGCGAACACGCGTATCGTGAGTGTGGTGGATGAGCTCCTCGCCGATGTGGTGAATATGAAGCGCTAAGCGCGCTGGTGAGGGGTTCGTACTGGTTGCCCTCTCTTCGAACGCCACGGGAGAGGGGGGCAAGGGGGGTGAGGCTCTCATCCCCCCTCTCTGCTTGCGGAGCAGGGGGCAAGGGGGGAGTGGCACTTCCCGCTCTCGGCTCGATTATATCACAAAACTTGCAAGGTCAACCGTTTGGAGTGTGACTTTGGGGCA
>CAKZQI010000023.1 GCA_937139515.1 uncultured Armatimonadota bacterium
GACAGAAAGGGGGTGTCAGAGTGAAAGTGGGGGGTAATAGAGCTAACGAACGGGCGTCAAAGTAGGGACAGGTTGGCATAATTTTGAACTCAAGCCAAGAAACCCCTCCCTCTGAGAGAGAGGGGCGTTTTGTCAGAGGAACAAGCGATGAGACTGGTAAGTCGGCTAAACGGCGCGCTGGCTCTCGTAGTAACTGGCAATCGCAGGACGCACCACGCTCTTGGAGTAAGGCGCAGGACGCCCTACCCGATGGAACAGCTCGGCATACGCCAGCCCCACACGATCCCAACTGAGACCGCGTGCCTTGCGCTGTGCCACTGCCCGATGGAAGCGCATCAGCAAGGGGTCTGACAGCAGTTCCAACATGGCAGTTGCGATAGAGTTGGGATTGCGGAAATCCACCAGCATCCCGCCACCATCTGCCAACACCTCACGCGCATACAGGTACGGGGTAGATAACACAACACACCCCGCCGCAATCGCATAGGCGAGCGTGCCACTCGTAATCTGGTCGGGGTTTAGGTAAGGTGTGATGTACAGGTCGGTCGCGCGCAAGTAGAGGCGTATGTCGTCCAGCGTCAGATAGCGATTGACGAACTGCACATGGTTCTGCAAACCGAGCCGTTCGACCTCCGCCATCAGCATCTCGCGGTACTGCTCGCCCTCTTGGGCGCGCACTTTGGGATGGGTCTCACCCAGCACCAGGTAGACGACATTCGGAAACTGTTGCACGACGGCAGGCAGGGCGTGGATTACATCTTCTATGCCTTTGCCCCGACTGACCAATCCGAAAGTGCTGATGACCGTGCGCCCACTCATGCCAATCTTTTGCTTCGCCTCTTCGGGGCTGATGGGCAGAGGCTCAGGCGCACCGTGTGGGATGACATACACATGCTCAACTGGCACGCCATACACTGTGCGCAACAGTTGAACTGCCGTGCCCGCCATCACGACCACTGCGTCGGACGCCATCACCACCTCGCGCAGGATATCGCGCATAATCGGCGTGGGGTTGGGCACCACCGTGTGCAAAGTGGAGACCACAGGCACTTTGAGCGCCTCCAAAAAGGTGAGAACTTTATCGCCCATCTCGCCCCCGAAGATACCGTACTCGTGTTGGAGGCTGACCACACGCACTGTCGAGTCGTTGAGTAGTTCTGCAGACTCCCGATAATCCGCGTGATGCTCCCGTCGTATCTGATAGATGACACGCGGGTCAGGGTGCTCAAAACGCTCTTCGTGGTCTGCTGAGACCACCAACCCTCGCCAGTGGTGGCGTTCCACAGCGTGTAACACATCATCGCAGAAGGTTGCCAACCCACACTCGGTGGGCGGATAGGTGCTCACAAAAGCGACCTGCGATACTGCCCTCTCATCAAAGATTCGTACCACTCTCAATCACCTCCCTTTGGCGGGTACGCTCGCCGTTTCCTTGAAGGCAACGGCAAATGGCTCAAGAAGCCTGCCAACATGGGCACCTGCGCCCAAAGCCCGAGACAAATCACTGGTGTCGCGGGTTGGGAACACCCACACCCAAACCAGTGGAAGAAGATGACAACTCTGGCAACCTCGCCTGAAGAAGTAGGGGTAAAAAGATTTCCTCTCTCATATGGTATTATACCCCTTTTCTTTGCGAAATGTCAAGGGCTACCATCCTTCTTCTTCGCTGGTGTTGATTATCGGCACGGACCCCCTAATTCTTTAGGGGGGTTCAGGAGGTTTTTCGTTGGAGGCGCTCCCGAATCACCTGGATGCGCTCGCGCAGTTTGGGGTCTTTGTGGATACGGCTTTCAACTTGCTGGTAGGCGTGCAGGGCGGTCGTGTGGTCGTTGCGCCCGAAGGCTTGAGCGATGCGTTCCCAAGTCTCACCTGTGATTTCGCGCGCCGCAAAAATCGCAATCTGTCGGATGGGCACAATATCGCCCCGACGACTGCGCCCTGTGAGCTCGCTGGACGAGACGCCAAACTCATCACACACGACCTCCAACACCCGCTGAACGGTGATAGGCTGGGGTGGAGCGTCAATATAGTACCCCCGAAGCGCCTCAGAAGCCAAGTCCAAACTAATCGGCACTTGGTACAGCGAGCTGTGCGCAATCACGCGGGTCAAAACGCCCTCCAGCACCCGCACATTGGACCGCACCTTGTCCGCGATGAACTCCAGAATGTCGGGGGTCAGTTGGATGCCCTCGCGCTCGGCTTTGGTTTGCAGAATCGCCACGCGCGTCTCAAAATCGGGCGGGCGAATGTCGGTGCATAGCCCCTGCTCAAAGCGCGAGCGCAGACGCTCCTCCAGTCCCAACAGGTCGCGTGGAGGTTTGTCGCTGGTCATCACCAGCGCACATCCGATGCTGTAGAGCGCGTTGTAGATATGGAAGAACTCTTCCTGACTGCGCTCCTTGCCAGCGATGAACTGCACATCGTCCATCAGCCACAACTGCACCCCGTGATAGCGTTGGCGGAACTCGTCCGAGCGCTTCGCCTGGATGGCGTTCACATAATCGCGCACGAACTGCTCGCCGCTGGTGTACACCACGCGCCCGTCGGGCACGCGCTGGAGGAACGCCTGACCGATAGCGTGCAGGAGATGGGTCTTGCCCAAGCCAGGCAGGCTGTAGATGAAGAGCGGATTGTAGCGCCTGCCAGGCATCTCGGCGACCACCTGTGCCGCAGCATACGCCAAACGGTTGGTGACACCGACCACGAAAGTGTCAAAAGTGTAGTCCGAGTTGAATTTCGGGGGTGGGAGCGACGGCTGTTTCGGCGCTGGGGACGCCATGGGCGCCGCAACAGGGGCAGGCTCAAGCACCTCAGGCGAGATGGTGTCCTTACCCACCAGCTGAACGCTCACGGGGAGTCCCAGCTGATCGCTTAGCAGGTTCTCAATCTGGGAGCGGTGTCGGCGTTCCACCCACTCGCGCCCGAACTTGCTGTCGAGCTGGAGCAGAACGACATCCCCGCGCAGTTCTAAAGGCTCAATCTCCTTCAAATAGCGCTGAGTGGATGGCGTCGCCATCGGAAGCAGGGCTTGGTACACATTGCGCCACGCACGCCGTAGTTGTGCAGAGCGAGTGTCCTCCCCGAGCCGAAGCTGTTCCACCGATTCATCATCCTTGCGCCTGCTCATACTGCATCCCTGCCTCCCAGGGGTGTTGTGGAAAGGTGGCTATATGATAGCACACGCCCCACCCGATTCCTGCAACTCCACCATCGGTTAAGAACAGATTAAGGAAATTGGGGAGCTACCATAGCCAGATAGGAGATTTTTTCGGACGAAAACGGCTTTTTTCGCATTTTTTCGCTATGATACTCTGCTAATCCTACCTGTTGTGGCGAGTTTTTGACCCCCTACAAGATTTACGGAGTGGGCATGGTGGAATGCTGATTCTCTGCCTAACCCCTCCCCAGCCTTATTTGAGTCTCTTGGTCAAGGATGCCCAAGCCACGAAAGACACCCCCTGCTGTCATTCTGAGCGAAGCGAAGAATCTCCACGAAACCCCAAGCAGAGACCCTTCGCTACAGAACAACAAACTTCCCCAACAAATCAAGCACCTTACCCCCTTCACTCAGGTATACTTTCAGCAAATGACCACAGCGATTCCTGCCCTGAGTCAAGAGGAGGCACAGCAGATTGCTCAATCCGCCCGCCAGCTCATCCAAACTGTGGAACAGGTCGTGTTGGGCAAGACCGAGACCGTGCGCATGATGGTCATCGGTCTGCTCAGTGGGGGGCACCTGCTGATTGAAGACATCCCTGGCGTCGGTAAGACCACACTCGCTCGCACTATCGCCCGCGCCATCGGCGGACAGTTCCGACGCATCCAGTTCACGCCCGACCTGCTCCCCGCTGATGTGACAGGCTCGGTCATCTACAACCAGCGCACTGGACAGTTTGAGTTCCACCCCGGACCGATTTTCGCCAACATCGTGCTGGCGGACGAAATCAACCGTGCTACGCCGAAAACCCAGTCCGCCCTGTTGGAGGCGATGGAAGAACGCACCGTCTCGGCGGAGGGTACCACCTATTCGCTTCCCCAACCGTTCTTGGTGATTGCTACTCAGAACAACATCGAGATGGTGGGCACTTTCCCGCTTCCTGAGGCGCAGTTAGACCGCTTTTTCGCACGGGTGTCGCTGGGCTACCCCTCGCGCGAGGTGGAGATGCGTATCTTGGCGACCCATCAGGTCGAATCGCCCCTCAGCCAGATACAACCAGTGTTAAGCCCCGAACAGCTCATAGAGATGCAGAAGCAGGTTCGGCGGGTGTATGTCGGTTCGGGGGTTCGGCGCTATCTGGTGGATTTAGTGCAGGCGACGCGTCACCACCCGAATATTGCGCTGGGCGCCAGTCCTCGTGCCTCGCTGGCGCTGTTAGCGGGGGCACAGGCACTCGCCGTGCTGTCCGACCGCCACTATGTGATGCCCGACGATGTCCAGCGGATGGCGGTGCCCGTGTTAGCACATCGCCTGATGACCCGCTCGGACCCCACCGGCAGGTTGGTCAGTGCGGAGACGGTTCTGCGCGAAATCCTGCAACAGGTGCCCGTGCCTATCACTGGAGACGACTGATGCGCGAGTTCAAGCTCACGGCGCTGATGGCAGCAACCTCGTTCCTGCTCTGTTCTGGGCTAATCACCAACAACCGCCAGATGTACTGGATGGCGAGCGTGTTGGGTTTGTTGATGGGGGGCGCGTATTTGCTGGTTCGGTACAGCGCGCAGGGACTGAGCGTCCAACGCCAAGCACCCGCCGAAATGATGGAGGGCGAGAGCGCCGAGGTCGTGCTGACGCTCCAGCTCCGTTCACGCGTGCTCAGCGAGGCGCAGGACGAAATCCCGCCCGCCTTTGAGGTGGAACCGCTCCCTCCTACCGATGACCGTCAGACCCAGCATTATCGCCTCACCGCCCGCCGACGCGGACTGCACCGTCTGGGACCCGTGCAGGTGGTGCTATCCGACCCGTTCGGGCTGTTTTTCCATCGCAAGAGCGTGCCCGTCTACACAGAGCTGATGGTGCTTCCCCGACCGATTGCGCTCCCGAACTGGCATTGGGAGGGCGGCGGACGAGGGCGCTACACCGCCTCGTCGGTGAATCGCGGTCAGCGAGGTGAGGGCACGGACTGGCACGGCACACGCCCTTATGTGCCCGGCGACCCGCTCCGACGCATCAACTGGCGCGCCACTGCACGCCACCACACTTGGCATGTGCAAGAGTTCGAGTCGAGCCAGTTGGCGCCCGTGCTCATCGCTTTGGATTTAGCCCCGACTTGGCGCGCCGAGGGCGAGAGCCATCCCGAATTTGACCAAGCGTTGCGCCATATCGCCTGGCTCGTGTTAGAGGCGCCGCGCCAAGCCGTGCGGTTGATGGTGTACCTGCCCGGCAGTGAGCCGATTACGCTCAACCAGAACAACCCCAACGAGTATCGGCAGTTCCTTCGGCAGTTGGCGTTGCTCCAGCCTGTTGCCCAAACTTCCCTACTTGATGAACTGCCCCGCTTGGTGCAGCAGTACGGCGACCAGTACCGCATCGTGCTGTTCGTGCCCCCCACTCAGCGTGTGGTCTACGAGAGTGCTGTGCCCCACTTTGGCGGGGCGGTGGAAGTGGTGTAGGGACGGTCGGTCCTAATCGTTAGTGGGTACTGCCGAATGCTACAACGCCGTCTCGCCCCGCTCTTCAGTGCGGATACGAATAGCATCCAGATAAGGCAATACGAAAATCTTGCCATCATCAGGCTGACCTGTGGTGGCGTGGCGCAAAATCGTCTCAATAATCGGTTCCACCATCTCGTCGGGCACAACCATCTCAAGGCGCAGGCGTAAAGGGAGCCGTATCAACACCTCGTCTCCGAAGGCGCTGGTCGTGTCCGGTGCGCTCCCGCACCCGCGCACCTCGCTCACCGTCATGCCCGCAACGCCCAGCTCACTGAGGGCGGTCTTCACTTCCTCCAACTTGTGCGGGCGCAGGATACAATCCACCTTCTTCATAACGCCGTATCAAAGTGGGGCAACTCGCCTGCGCTGGGTCAGGCTCAGGGTAGTCCAAAATATAATGAAGCGCCCGACTTTCGCGACGCAGGAGTGCGCTCCGAGTAATCAGCAGGGCGCAGGTCACCAAGTTGCGCGTCTCCACCGTCTCTACCGTTGGGGGGGTGTTGCGATAGGCGGTCTCAATAGAACGGGCGAGTGCGTACAGTTCGCGCTCCGCCTCTTCCAACTGGGCGCGCTGGCGTACGATGCCCACCCGCTTCTGCATCAGGGTACGGATTTTTTGACGCGCGCCCGCCCAGTCAAACGGCATCCCGTCCGTCGCCTCAGTTTCAGGAGCGAACGGTTCGTGGGGCAGGCAGGGATAGTCGGGTTCAGGCGCAGGCTCTTCGAGACGTGCGGTGGCGTGGTGTGCAGCGCGCTCGGCGAACACCAACGCCTCCAATAAAGAATTACTCGCCAGCCGATTGGCGCCATGCACGCCCGTGTAAGCGACCTCGCCACAGGCGTAGAGTTTCGGCACGGTCGTGCGCCCCCACAGGTCTGTCCACACACCGCCACAGGTGTAGTGAGCGGCAGGCACCACAGGGATTGGCTCCCGCGTGATGTCTATGGAGTATTCCAAACAGGTGTTGTAGATGGTCGGAAACCGATGGCGAATGAAGTCGGCGTCTAAGTGGGTGATGTCTAAGTAGACGCAGGGGTCGCCCGTTTTTTTGAGTTCGGCATCAATCGCTCGCGCGACAATATCGCGAGGGGCGAGCTCGGCGCGCGGGTCATAATCGGGCATGAAGCGATAGCCATCGGCACGCTTGAGCAGACCACCCTCGCCACGCACCGCCTCCGAAATCAGGAACGAGCGTGCCTCAGGATGGTACAGCGTGGTCGGGTGGAACTGGATGAACTCCATATTCGCAATCACAGTACCCACACGCCACGCCATCGCAATTCCGTCGCCTGTGGCAATCGGGGGGTTACTAGTATGGAGATAGACCTGTCCGCACCCGCCTGTGGCTAACAACACCGCACGCGCACGGATTTCAAACAGGTCGCCTGTCAGCGTGTCCAGCACCTGTGCGCCCCGACACTCACCCTCCTCTACCACCAGCTCCAGCACTTGGTAGTGTTCCAGCAGGCTGATATTTGGCGTATTGCGCACCGCAATCAGCAGGGCGCGCTCGATTTCGTAGCCTGTGTGGTCAGCGGCGTGGATGATGCGGTTGCAGGTGTGCCCGCCTTCGCGTCCGAGCGCGATGGCGCCGTCGGAGTGGTGGTCAAAGCGTGCGCCAATTTCAACGAGCCAGTGGGTAAGGCGCGCGCCATTCTGGGTCAGCACCTTGACCGCCTCTGGCTCACACAGTCCAGCCCCAGCGTTCAGGGTGTCTTGCATATGGATGCGCCACGAGTCGTTGGCGCCCATCGCTGCGGCAATCCCGCCCTGAGCGTAGTTCGTGTTCGACTCCGAGCGCCGTTTCTTGGTCAGGATAGCGACACTGCCGTGCTCGGCGGTGTGCAGGGCGAAGGTCAGCCCAGCAATCCCACTGCCCAACACGAGGTAGTCATAATGCTGCACGCCCATTCCCGCCTCCGACGGGTTGCGGTTCGCACGACTGGACAGAGGGAAGCGCCTCAGCAATGTGATACGATAAGACGGCTAACTCCTGCAG
This sequence comes from uncultured Armatimonadota bacterium, assembly GCA_937139515.1. Taxonomy (GTDB): domain Bacteria; phylum Armatimonadota; class Fimbriimonadia; order Fimbriimonadales; family GBS-DC; genus CAKZQI01. The sequence continues at coordinate 7,653 of CAKZQI010000023.1, forward strand.
GAACGACACATTCCGCACATGCACATACGGAGGCACCCGCAAGACGGTGGGAGCGAAGTTCAAGATGCCTGTAATCCCAGCCTCTATCAACAGGTCGGCGACCGTCTGGGCACTGCTGGCAGGCACGGCGATAATGGCGATTTTGGCGCCGACGCGCTCGTTCACTTCGTGCACGCGGGCGATGTCTTCCACAACCAGCCCGCCGAACAGCCGCCCGATTTTGACGAAGTCGTTGTCTAACACGGCGGCGATGCGCAGGCGGTGCGCACGGAAGTTCGGATAGCCCACGAGTGCCGCACCTAAGTTCCCTGCCCCGACCAGGATCATCGGCTGGTCGTGGTCTAAGTGCAGAATGCGCTCAATACACCGAATCAGCTGCTCTACGGAGTAGCCCACGCCGGGTTTGCCAAACTCGCCGAAGTAGGAGAGGTCTTTGCGAAACTGCGCTGCGCTGATGCCAGAGTATTGCTCCATCTCTTGAGACGAGATGGTCTCAATACCTGCCTCGTGCGCATCCAGCAAAACACGCAGGTAGGTTGCTAAGCGTTCCAGCGTGGGCGTCGGTACTTGGACCTCTACCATGCTCCTCTCCAGCGATAAGGGGGCGGTTGCCCGCCCCCTCGGTGTTCGGTTTACTGAATCTCCTCAATGAGGGCGAGCGCCTCTTCCAGTTCAAGCCCTCGGTTCTTACGGAGGTCTTCGATGCGCTCTCCAATCAGGCGCAGTTTGCGCATAGCGCGCAGTTCCAGTTGGCGCACGCGCTCGCGCGTGATTTTGAGCTCCGCCCCGACCTCTTCCAGCGTGCGCTGGTGCCCATCGTCCAGACCGAAGCGTAGGCGCACCACATCGCGCTCACGAGGCTGGAGCTTCTGCAGGATCATATCAATCTCCTCGCGCAGGATCATCTGGCGCGTGACATCTTCGGGCGTCGGCACGATGTCGTGCGAGGGGATGAACTCGCCTAAGGTGGCATTGTCGCGCTCACCGACGGGGCTTTCGATGGAGATGGGTTCCACCGCGGCGCGCCGTATCTCGCGTACGCGCTCGACCGACATGCGGGTCTCCTGCGCAATCTCCTCATCGGTCGGCTCACGCTGAAGGATTTGCTGGAGGCGCATTTCGGTCTTGATGACCTTGTTGATGAGCTCCGCCACATAGACGGGGATGCGAATTGTACGGGTGTTGTTGATAACGGCACGAGCGATGGCGCGTCGGATCCACCAAGTGGCGTAGGTGCTGAAGCGGAACCCACGGTCGGGGTCAAACTTCTCCACAGCGCGGATGAGCCCCAAGTTCCCCTCCTGGATGAGGTCAGCGAGCGAGATACCGCGCGACGCGTAGCGCTTGGCGATGCTCACCACAAGGCGCAAGTTGGACTCAATCAGCCGACGCTTTGCCTCCTCCGCCTCTTCTAATCGGAAGGCAAGCTCGTAGGGAGGCAGGCCCGCTGCCGATGCCCAATCTTCCTCACTAATTGCCTCAATATCAACCTTCCGCTTGTGAGCGAGGTCCTTGCGGATTTTGAACAGTCGCTCTCCCTCCTGAACCTGGTGGGAATAACGGATTTCTTCCTCAGGCGTCAGCAGTTGCGAGCGTCGGCTCTGAAGCATCCAAAGCTCTATCTCAACGCTATCTTCTTCGTGGGGAATCTCTTCACCGACACCGCCCCAGAAATCGATCTCTTCCTCTTCGGCTTCAATCTCGTCGCCGATACCTAATCCGCCTAAGCCGATAGCGTTCAATTCGTCTTCAATCGGCTCCAGTTCATCCAACTCTGTGGTATCCATTTCTAACCCTAGGGGGTCGTCATAAAGCGATGCTTCCCGCCCCACCTTGGTGAGGCGCGTGCCTGCCTGCGATTCCATCAAAATATCCATCTCTTCATCCAATATCGGCAATTTCGTCACCTCCGATAGTCGGTTCGGGACTTTGTGAACGGTTTCACAATCAGCCCCATAGTCCTATTTATAGGCTCGTCTCATAGGGTTATACGCTTGCCACTCGTAGAGAGTTCCACCCAACACCGCATGTTCCTGCAACCCACTCGTTCGCTTCCTGCGATAGGTGCGGGAACGCCCTTTTAGGCCGCTCTCGCCGAATTGAGGCTCATCCGTGTGCATCCCCCACATTATAGCAAAAAATTGTAATTTTGTCAAGGGGGCTGCCCCCGATTTCAGGCTAATTATCGGCAAATGCCCGAATCTCCTCACCCTGTAAGGACTCGTGCAAACCGCTCGAGGGCATCCATCCAGTCAGGCATCGGGTCAACCCCTGCCCATTCCAGCCGCCAAGAGGTCATCGGCGAGTAGGGTGGGCGTGGAGCGGGTGTGCGCCACTCGCTAAAACGCAGAGGCGTCAGTGGCACCGATATGCCCAGCCGAGCCAGAAGCCTCTCGGCAAACTCGTAGCGCGAAACGGGCAAGCGGTTGGTGAGATGGTAAGTGCCAAAACAGTCGGTCTGAACCAGCTGGAGCAGGCGGTCGGCGACATCGGCGGTGTAGGTCGGCGAACCTATCTGGTCTACTATCACGGTGGGCGACTCGCCCGCGCGTGCCCGCTCCAACACGAAGTGCGGGAAGCTCTTGCCGTGCTTGCCATAGAGCCAAGCCGTGCGCACGATATAGTGGCGTGGACAGAGCGCACGCACACCTTCCTCGCCCAACCACTTAGAGCGCCCATAGACGCTGAGCGGGTTCACGGGGTCGTACTCGTGATAGGGAGCCTGCTTGGTGCCATCAAAAACATAATCGGTAGAAATCGCCACACAGATTGCCCCCACCCGATGACAGTGCGAGGCAATCAGCTCCGTGCCGAAACTGTTCACACGATAAGCCAGCTGGGGTTGGCGCTCGCATGCGTCCACATTCGTCATCGCAGCGCAGTGGAACACCACTTCGGGACGATATTGGTCGAACGCCGTACGCACCTGCTCAGGGTGTGTGATATCCATCGGCACCAAGTCGGCTTTGCGTCCTGTAGTGACCACTTCGTAGCCCAGCGTGGTACACAGTTCCCGAAGTTCCGCGCCCAACATTCCCCCTGCGCCCGTGATAAGCACCCGCACCGCTCAACCTCCCGTGAAGAAGCGCACGAGGGTCGCCCCCCCGATGATGACACGATAAACCACAAACGGCATCAGCGAGCGGGTGCGCAGGTAGCGTATCAAGAAAGCGATACAGAGCCAACCGACCACCAGCGCCGCGGCGCCTCCTGCCAGCATCGGCACGACCATCTCGGCGGGAATACCCTCCTTGAAAGCTTTGCGGAACGACCAAGCCGCCGCCCCGAAGGTGATTGGCGTCGCTAACAGGAACGAGAAGCGCGCCGCCGCCTCACGCTGTAAACCCAGCATCAGCCCTGCGACAATCGTTATCCCCGAACGCGAGAAGCCCGGTATCAGCGCAAACGACTGAGCCATGCCAATTAAAAAGGCGTCAATCACGCCCACCGACTCAATGGAGCGGGTCTTGCGCCCCAGTCGGTCCACGACTGCCATCAGAATGCCAATCCCTATCAACAGTCCCGCGATCAGCGCGTATTGCGAGCGGAAGTACTCCTCAATCACATCGTCAAAGAGCGCGCCCACCAGTGCGGCGGGGATACATCCAACGAGAATCCCCCACGCCAAACGCCTATCCACTACGCGGGCAGGGTCGTTTGAAAAGACCGAAGAGCCGATGCGCACCAGGTCTCGCCAGAAATACATCACAATCGCCACCAGCGTGCCTACATGAAGGGCTAAGTCAAACATCAGCTCTACTTGGGGGTCGCCGATTTCCCAACCGAACCAATAGCGCATCAGGATAAGATGTCCCGAACTGGAAATCGGGAGGAACTCGGTCAACCCCTGAAGAATGCCCAGCCAGATTGCTTGCAACAAGTCCATTTAGGTGCCTCCTGTGCTACCTGCCGTGGTCGCTTCGGACGGTTCTACTACCGTCAGCCGGTGGACTTTCGGGCGTCGTCGTGCGAGGGTGCGTTGGGCGACGACCACATTGCGCACAATCACTGCCACAGGCACGCCGAAAAACATCCCAATCAGTCCAAAAAATTTGCCACTGACCAGCAGGACCACAATCACCAACACAGGATGCAAATCCACGCGGTCGCCCACAATCTTGGGCAGGATGACCTTATGCTCTATCACGAACAGGGCGGTCATAAACACAATCACTTTGAGGGTGAGCGGGATACCCCCCTGCAGGAGCGCCATCAGCGCAATCGGAACCACCGCCACGACCGCGCCAATCACTGGGATGGCACGCGCGACGCCCGCAAACAGCGCCAGCGTCGCCCCATACTTGATGCCGAACAGTTGAAGCCCCGCCCAAGTCGCCAACCCAGCAATCACGCCGAGAATGAGCTGAGCCGAAATGTAACCCCGCATCACGCGATTCGTCTCGGTCATCACCCGAAGAGCCGTGCGCACATAGCGAGGGGGCATCCAGCGCAAGGTCTCGCGCTTGAGGCGATGCGAGTCGAACAGCAGATAGAACACCACCACAGGGATGAGGAACACCTCCACCGCCAAGGTGACAAGTACCCCCGTGCGTTGCAAAGCACCTTGAAGGCGTGCTTGAAGCTCGTCTGCCGAGCGGTTCCAAGAACGAACCAGCGACTCCTGCTGGCGGTCTATCCACGCTTGGGCTTGGGGCGGAAGCCCCTGATACCATTCCCGATAGGTCGCCAGCCACGCCTCGATGGTCTGATTGACCTGCTCTTGATAGTTGGGATACTCGTTCACAAACAGTTGCGCCTCTCGGACAAAGGGAGAGACGAACGCCACCGAGGCGTAGATGACCAACCCCATAAACCCCAAAACGGTTGCCAGACTGATAAACGCACGCCACCCCAGCGCCGATACCCATCGGGGTCGCCAGCGCATCAGCCAGTCCACGAGGGGGATGAGCAGGTAAGCAATCGCTCCGCAGATGAACAGCAAACTGATTATTTCCCGAACCGCCCACACCACATAGAGCGCTGTGCCCACAAGAGCCAGCACCATCAGCAACCACAAGGTGCGAGTTGCCCAATCGCTTGTCGGAACCTGCGACCTCCGCTCCATCGGAATAGCGGGATTATACCTGTATTTGGGGAAGCTGGCGAGCGAAAGAATCTCCAAAGCCCTCATCACGACCTGTCTCTCAGTGCTGTGGGCGAGGAGAGCAGTCGGCTCCCTCCCCCTGCCTTAGGGGGAGGGCGGGGGCGGGGGGTTGGCTTGCCCTCACCCCCGATGCAGAGGGAAAGGGGAGTTAGACCCTTCGCTACCGCTCAGGGTGACAAGGTGGGGGTGGTCATTCTGGCATCTCCTCTCGTCATTCTGAGCGACAGCGAAGAATCTCTGAAGGGGCAGACACCTCAGCCTGCCCCTTGTTTTGAAGCTCTACTCACAACTCAATCACACTAATAGACAACGGTGGGAACGATTGACGAATGGTTGTCCCCCGTACTGTCAGGGAGCGTGTGATGGGTGCTTTGCGCTGAAGGTCTAGCGTTGCATCGTATTGCGTGAGACGAGCGCGGGTTTTGAGCGTCATCCCCTGGATGCGGATGTCAGCGTTCAGCGTGGTGGTGCGCGCTTTGTTCAGCACCAGCAAGCGCACCGACCCGCTGGGCGTGCGCACCGCGTACACCGACAGCAGAGGATGGCTATTCTGCACTGACACCAGCACATCGTTCGGCTTGGCGAATCGGCTTATCAACACAAAGGCATGATAGGTCGGGTAAGGCGTGTTGATGGGGTCGCCCACGCCCGATGGGTAGCCCGATGCAATCACCCCATAGTCGCCCCAGTTGCGCCAGCCGTACAGCAAGGGCGAGTTGTTATTGGTCACCTCCGTGCCGTTGTGCCAGTCCCACCAAACGAACGCCTCGGCGCCGTTCAGCAGCGTCTGAAACAGCGAGTCGGCTAAGTAGAGCGCGTTGACGATGCTGGTGGTCTGTTTGCCAGGGTTGAACGCCACCGAGTTGTTCTCGGTGATAAAAATCGGGATGGTGTCGCCCGCGCTCCCGAAGTAGTCGCGCAGGAGTTGACGCGCCCGGCTCATAATCTCTTGCCAGTCGCGCGTGGAAAGCAACAGCCCCGCATCGTCCTCGCGTCCGGGGTCTTGGGGATAGTAGTGGATGTCGTAGAAGTCGGGCACAACCCCCAAGCTATTGAGCGTGCTGAGCAGGACGGGCGACCAACCGTTCACAGTTTGCCCCGTGCGGGGGTTAGTGACGCTCATGCGCTGGGTGAAGTCGGTCTCCAGCCAAGTGCCCACCACGCCCACCTTGATAGTGGGGTCTACTGCCTTCATCAGTTGGATGGCATCGCGTGTGAAGTGGGCATAGGTGTGGGCGTCGTTTCGGTGCGGGTGCGTGTCGTACTCCCATGAGCCATAGTTCTCGTTGCCGATTGCCCAGTAGCGCACACTGCCGTTCAGCGTGATGTTGGCGTATTGCACCCAGTCGCGTGCCTCTTGGGGCGTGCCCGATCCGTAGTTCACGCAGATTATCTTCTCGGCACCGATACTATTTGCCACATTCAGAAAGCCTTGAGTGTCCGTGCCCCAACTGTTGCCGTGGCGCCGACTGCGGTTATTGCGCCAATCGTACTCATCGGAAATGGAGCCTCCGGGAAACCTCAGCACACCGAACCCTGCGGATCGCTTCATACTGATACGCTGGGGCTGAGTCATGTACCAGTCCCAGACCGCCACATTCATCCCCAGTTTGAGGCGCGTGATGGGGGTCAGCGTTTGGGTGGTGTTCACCTGCACGCTCACGGTGGTGCTGGGCAGGGGGCGCGTGAAGCGGATGTCGTCCAAGTAGAAAGTCGGCTCGGTGACCCCGCGTCGGTCAATAAAATACAGGTCGCTGATGCGGTTGCCGGGCGCAACCCCCAGCGCCGTGAGCGGGATTTGCACCTGCACCCACTGGTTGGCGGGGATCGCACTCACATAGTTCGTGACGGGCACAGGCGCGCGGTCTATCCCGTCAATCGCCACCATCACCGAGAACCGCTGACCGCCCTGTGTGCCCCCGTGTACCCAAAACTCTAAATGGGTGAAGCCAGTGGGGTCAAATCCGCCCCAGCAGTGGAAACGCACTGCCGACCACGGGAAAAGGTCGGCGCGTATGGAGCGTTGTCCGGAACGCACGGGGCTGGCGTTCGCCATATCGCGGTTCGCCCATGACCAGTCGTCCCATTTGCCCGCAGGGTAGTCGCGGTAGACACCAGGGAACAGATGCTCGTCGCCAAAGGCACCCATCCATAGCAGGCATAGCATCGTTGCACTTGCCCATAACCGAGAACCACTCTTCCACCGTCGCATATTCCCATTATACCACAAGATTGAAGGGTTTCAAAAATGAGTTCCCTCCCCCTGCACCAGGGGGAGGGTTAGGGAGGGAGTTATTCATACACCCTCAATTGTGGACAGGATGTCACGAACCGTTATCGCTTGCGTCGGCGCAGACCTACTGCCGACACCACAGCAACACCAAGCGCCAGCAGGCTACTGGGTTCAGGCACGACTTCGTAGACATCGAGGCGGTCAATATAGGTGCCCGATGCCCCGCCACCCTGCACCACGAACAGGAACAGCCGACCGTCGCCAGTGATGTAGTAGCTGAAGTTCAGCAGGGTGTTGGCATAGGCGCCTGGTGTGAAGCTATCTACGGTCGGACCGGCTCCATCTAAAGTGGCAATAAGATTGCCCGAGGTGTCGCGGACAAACACAGAGTTTTGCCCCGACACGCGCAGGTTGTGCACCACAATATCGCTCAGATGCCCCAGCACCTGCGACACAGGCACATACATCACTGCTGACTGTTGCAGGGCGCCCTCTGTGAGCGATACGATGTTGCCACCGTCGGTAAAGGTGGTAGCCCCCGTGCGCCCGAAGAAGCGCACCCCCGCGGCGTTGCCTGTACCACCATTCCACTTGTAGTACATGTCGCCGTTCGGGGCAAAGGTGATGTCGCGCAAGGAGGTGGGTGCCCCTGAAACCGCCGCAGTGTTGCCGATGTTGCTTCCCGTGTTCAGATCGAAGCGTCGGATGATGGTACTGCCGAACACGCCCACGGCAAGGGAAGGTCCAGAACTGCCGTGTCCGGTATCTAACTCGATGGTGTCGTATCGACTCACACCTGCTTCCGACAGGCTCAGTAAGCCATCGCCTGCCCAGCTTGCGTCAAGCGTGCCGTTCGTGTCGTACTTGCGGATGCCGGTATTCCCAGCAGTTCCACTACCTAATCCTGTTCCCAAAAACAACGAGCCGTTGGAGTAGACTAGCCGAGTATCGCGCGAGCCTCCATCTTGCGAAAGGGAGACCGTCCAAGCGGTGGTCAGTGCAGTGTTGCTGGCGACGAAGTTCGCGCCATCGTAGAGGTTGCTGATGCGCGCCATCCCTACAGACTGAGTCCCACTGCTAGTGTGATAGCCTGCCACATACAGGTTGGTTCCGTCGAAGGCGACATCGCCGATGTTGCTACCAATTCCACCCGATGCGCCGTCGAAGAGGCTGGCTAAAGTGTAGCTTCGTAGATGAACAAACTGCTGGGCGTTTGCGATGCCCACAGCCAACGCGGTCAGTGCTAATAAGGTCACGACCTTTCTTCCAATCATCTCAGTATAGCCTCCTTGGGAGCGAAAAAGCTCCCGTTAATTATGACCCCAAAATTGCCCTAAAGCGGACAGGTTAACCCCGTAATTTTGCGGTTTTTGGCAGTTTGGCTTGTAGGAAGCGGAGTGTCCAGTGTGTCTTCAACACCCGAAAGCAGTGCAGGGTCGGAAGGTGATTAGGACTATCGTGGGCATTGGATATAATCAGCAGTGTAGGGCAAGCTGATGAGAAGCGTTCTGACGATTCTGATATGCTTTTCTGTGTCCACTGCGTTCTATGCACAAACGCAGACGCGTATCTTCTCCATCCAACCTGAACCGGGCGACCTGTTCACCCATGCAGGTTCCAACTACCTGTTCAAGCTCTTCTTTCAGCCGTTGGGCTGGTACTACGGGCATGTACAGTATCATGGCATCGTGGGCATCAACGCGCGCTACCCGCGCTCAGGCAACGGGTCGGTCTACTTTGAGACTCCAACTGGCTTGGGCAAGTCGGATATTGAGTATCGCCATGACATTGTCGGCTCGCCCCCATACTGGGGACGCTTGGGAGATTTGGAGTGGCTCTCTTATGAGTACTATCGCGACGCTCAGAGCACGGCTCCCAGCCACCTGCATGTGCCTATTCGCATCTATGTGGGCAACTGGGTGAACGGGCGCATTGTAGACCCCGGCTACCTGATTTATGAGCATTCGGTCAACTTTGGGGTTGTGCCCATACCGACCGATATGTGGATACAGGAAGAGGTGGTTGCTTCCAACAGGCGCGTGTGGCAAAACCCTATCAATCAGGGCAACTTCTTCGACGCCCAGCCGTTCTCGGTGTGGAAGTCGCCCGAAGGCTACCAACCGCGTGAGGGCAGTCGGATAGGCGTGCACTGGAACGCAGACAGTGTCGTGTACGGAATCAGTTTGGGAGCAGGTACCGGTTGGTCAGGGCGCTTCGTGGGCGCAATTGACAATGTGGTCATCCGCTTCCGCAACGGTGTAGAGTACCACTTCAACTTCGAGGCACGCTTGGCTGGCGATGTGAATGCGGATGGCGCCGTGGACGATGCCGACCTGCTGGAGATACTGCTCCGATTCGGCTCTTCCTGCGCAGGATGTGCTTGGGACATCAACGGCGACCGAGCGATTGATGATGGCGACCTGTTGATTGTGTTGATGAACTTTGGCAGAGGACTCTGACACTGTCCGTAAGTTTTTGTCGGTGTGATTGTGGGAGGCAGGCTCCTGCCTCCCGCTCTCTGACTTTGACCCTACCCACTCCAAACCCGCCCCTAAAATTTGGGAGGAGCATGTGGGGGGCTCCTCCCAATCGGCAGGGAGACCCAGCAGTACCTCCTAAAGCGCCAAATGGAGTGCTGAGTCCCGTTTATGAAATAGGATGCTCCTAAGGCTTCTGTGACAGAGATTTAGGGGAATTTGCCCGAAAATGGGTACACTCTACGCTGATGGCATCTTGGGAACTCCAAGCCGTGGTGGTAGAGCATCGTCAGCGTGCCCCCAATCAATACGAGTTGATTCTGCACGCGCCCCCGATTGCTCAGACGGCACAGCCTGGTCAGTATGTGCTGGTGCGTCCGATGGAGACGCTGGCACCGCTTTGGCGTCGCCCCTACAGCATTCTGCGCGCCAATCCCGACAAGGGTGTCATCAGCATCTTCTACTCGGTTCAGAGCCAGTTCACCGAACTGCTCTCGCTGAAACCGTTGGGTTCCCAGATGAGTGTGTTGGGTCCGCTGGGGCATGGCTTCCAACGCGAGCAGGGAGTTCAGCGTCATATCTTGGTTGCTGGGGGCTTTGGCGCCCCGCCGTTGAGTTTCTTCGCCTCGCGTCTGGTCAGCGCGCTGTCGCCCGATGAACAGATTCTTATCTTGGCGGGCGCACGCCGACGCGACCTGCTGGTGGGGCTGGATGAGTTCCGTGCGCTCGGCGCGGAGGTGCGCATCGCCACCGAAGACGGCTCGCAGGGCTACGCTGGGCGCGTGACCGATTTGTTGAGCGAGGCGCTTTGTGAACCCCTGCCCAGCGCAGTGTACGCCTGCGGTCCGAATCGGATGTTGCAGATGGTGTGTGAAATCTGCCTCGTAGGGCGTGTGCCGTGCCAAGTGTCGGTGGAGACGCCGATGCCCTGTGGAGTGGGCGCCTGCTTGGGGTGCGCGGTCAAGGTGCGTGCACCGAACGGCGCGATATGGTACAAGCGCGCCTGTACCGACGGACCCGTGTTCCGTGCGGAGGAGGTCGACTGGGAATGAGTCGCCCCGACCTGAGCGTGAACTTGGGACAGCTCCGCCTGCCGAACCCGATTATGGTGGCGTCGGGCACTTTCGGATATGGGCTGGAATACGAGCGATTGGTGGATTTGAACCAGTTGGGGGCGTTGGTCGTCCGCAGTCTCACCTTGCGTCCTCAGGTGGGCAATGCGCCCCTGCGTCTGGCGGAGACGCCTGCGGGAATGCTCAACGCTATCGGATTGCAGAACGAGGGCGTAGAGGCGTTCATCTTGGAGACCCTGCCCCGCTTGCGCGCCTATTCAGTGCCCCTGATTGTGAGCATTGCCGGAGAATCCCCCGAAGAGTACGCTCAAGTCGCCGAGCGTCTCCAGCGTACCTCTGGGCTTGCAGGCTTGGAGCTCAACCTGGCGTGTCCCAGCCCATCCCATCGCGCGTTCGACACCGCCCCCCAGCTCACGGCGGAGGTAGTGCGCGCCGTGCGCCAGACGACCGACCTGCCCCTGTTCGCCAAGCTCAGCGCGAATGGGGGCGACCTTGTGCCGATAGCGCAGTCTGCCGTAGAGGCAGGTGCGGACGGCTTGACGCTCATCCACAGCGTCGCTGGATTGGCGGTCAACCCCCACACGCGCCGATTTCGGCTCGCCTCACGCGTCGGGCATCTCACGGGGCCCGCTATCAAGCCGATTGCGCTCTGTGCCGTCTGGCAGGTTCGCCAAGCACTTCCCGAAGTGCCCCTGATAGGCGTGGGAGGGATTACCTCGCTGGACGATGTGCTGGAGTTTTTGCTGGTGGGCGCTACAGCAGTGCAGGTGGGCACAGGCAACTACTTGTGTGCTACCCTCAGCACTGACCTCGTCGGCGCGCTGACGGACTACCTTACCCAGAATGAGATTGGCACTGTAAGGGAGCTGGTCGGGGCGGTTCGGGATGTGATGTAGGGGTGTACACCTCAGCCTGTCAATTTTTCTCGCCCGATTGGCACGGCGTGTGCTGTGCTTAGGGTATGTTGACACGAGAGAGCTGGATTCTGGTTCTGATTGTGTTCGCTGACACTTTCAGCACTTACTGGCTAATCAGTGCAGGCTTAGCGACCGAAGCGAACCCGATTATGGACTGGTTCATCGGGCTGAGTTGGTTCGCCTTTTTTGCGGTGAAAGGGGCAACGCTCGGCTTGGCGCTGGTGTTTGCCGAGTGGTATCGTCGTAAGAACCCCGACTTTGTTCAGCGATGGCTCCGATTCGGTATCGTCGGCTATCTCTCCATTTGGACACTGGGTGTGCTGTTCAGTAGTTTATAAACAGAGTAGCCCCCCCTTTCGGGGAGGCATACTCTGCCGGTGTTCGCTTGAGGAGGTAAGCCGATGCCACTAATTGCCGAATCCTTGTCCGCCACCGAATCCTTGTCCACCGCGTGGAGCGCGTTGGGCACCGCCACCACCCCAGCCGGGCATCGGGCGTCCACCTTCAAACTGGAAGGGTTTGCCCTGCATCTCCTGCCACTTCTGGCGCTGGGCGGGCGTTAGCACCTCCAGAATGCGCTTTTCGACCTGCTCGCGCATCTGTTGGAAGGCTTGCGCACCCTGACCCTGTCCGAAGCCACCGCCCTGAAACTGCTCGCGCATCGCCTGCATCTGTTCCATCATAACGCCCTGAATCTTGGACTGTTGCTCGGCGGTCAGTCCGACCTCTTTCGCCACCTCAGGGTTCATCAGGGCGGTCGGTCCGGTCGCTTGGAGTTCCAGCTCGCGCAGTCGTTTCTTCTGGCTCTCGTTGAGCACTTTGGTCGGGTCGTTCTTCTCGCGCAGTTCCTGCATCTTTTGGCGTCGCTCTTGAGGCGGCAGGTTGCGCATCTCTTGCATCGCGGTGCGCTGTGCCTCTTGCATCTGTCGAATCTGGTTGATTTGTTGCTGGCTCAGGTTCAGCTCGCGCTGGACATCGGGGCGATTGAGAAGCATTCCCCCCATCATTCCTCCGCCCATACCGAACGCACCAAGCCCGCGCTGTGGGCGTCCCTCGCCTCGAGGTCCACCAGGCTGGGCGACGGCAGAGACCGCCAACACCACTGCCAGCAAACCGCTCATTATCCACGCTGTTCGCATTCGTTTCATCCTCCACTTGCTTTTGACGAAGTGCATACGATGATGTTCAGTGCCGAATCGCCCAATTTGCGTCTTCCACAGAACATTTCGCAACGGGCGTCATCGAAAGGAGTAGAGTATGATTATGCCTATGAGACGACACTGTTTGAGCGGTTCAGTTCGGCTGGTGTGTGCGCTTGGGCTTACGGCGCTGAGCCTCGTGAGCCTTGATGCCCAATCGTCACTGACTGTGGAGCAGGCGATAGACCTCGCACTGCAGAACAACGGCACGGTGCGTTCGGCTTTGGAGGAGCGCACGGGCGCCCGCGCCCGCTTGGAAGCCAGCCGTGCGAGCCTGTTCCCCACGATTGACCTCAGCGCCAGTTCCACCACCACACGCATCGAGCAAGGTGGCTTGACCGATGAGAGCACCCAACGCCAAAGTGCGCTCAGTGTGGATTGGCTCCTGCTGGATAACGGACAGCGTGATTTGCGCCTGCGCCAAGCCTCACGGAGTGCCGATTTGGCGAGCCAATCGGCGCGGGAGACCGTACGGCGGGTGATATTCGGCACCGCACGCGCCTACTATGATGTCCTGCGCCGTGAGGAGCTTCTGCAAGTTGCCGATGCCCAAGTGGAGCGTGCCCGTACCCTGCTGGAAGTGGCAAAAGCGCAGGCGGAGGTGGGCACTGCCCCTGCCAAAGATGTACTCCAAGCGGAAGCCGACCTAGCAAATGCGCTCGTTCAACAGATTCAGGCGCGCAACGCCCTGCGTTTAGCCCAAAGTGAGCTCAAACGGCTCATCGGCTGGGAACCGACACGCCCCTTGCCCGAACTGGTGAAAATAGAGACGCCTCAAGAACTCCCTCCTGTTGCAGATTTGAATACCCTCTGGGCACGCGCACGCACGCAACGCCCCGACCTGCGCAACGCCGAGCTGAGCGCGCAAGTGAGTCGGTTGGGCGTGGACATCGCCCGCAACAACAGCCTGCTTCAGGTGCAGGTGAGCCTGCGCGGTTTCCGCGAGTTCGACCCCACGACGCGCACGCAAGGCTCACTTCAACTGCTGGCTTCGTACCCCCTGTTCGATGGCGGACTGACCCGTGCGAACCTACGCCAAGCCGAAGCCGATTTCCGTAGTGCCCAGTTCCGATTGCTTCAGACCGAACGCGACGCCTACGCCGAGGTGGAGAGCGCGTTCCTAAGTTATAGCGAGAGCGGAGAGCGTTTGCAAGCGGCGCGCTTGGCACTCAACGCCGCTCAGCGCAACTTTGAGGCGGCGCGCGACTCGTTCCAAGAGGGTGTGGGCACGATTGTGGAGGTGCTCACGGCGCAGCTCGCACTCGTCACAGCGCAGACAAACTTCGTGCAAGCGGTGTACGACTCGGTGATTGCCGAGTTGCAACTCAAGCTGGCGGTGGGCGACCCACTGCCCAAGGAGTAGGTTCAGGTACGAATCGTGGGCTAATCGAGGGCTGATGAGGGTGCATTCGCTGGGTTCAAAATCACACCAGCTTGCCCATACTTTGCCCCCCCTTCGTTAGCCCCCGCGCCCCCTTGTTGTCATTCTGAGCGAAGCGAAGAATCTCGACGCCACCCAAAATTCAGACCCTTCGCTTCGCTCAGGGTGACAGGGTGGGGGTTGTCAGTCTGCCTGCAGGAGTGTCATTCTGAGCGAAGCGAAGAATCTCAACAAAACCCTATCAGAGACCCTTCGCTTCGCTCAGGGTGACAGGGTGGGGGTTCGGGTGGAACCGACGCTCTCTGCTCGGAGTTTCCGCCTGCATAATTATTAGTAGGAAGGCGTTTCGGAAACTTGAACTCAACGAATTAGGTGCCAATCTTAGTCAGTAGGTAAACTTCAGTTATGTACTCTCCCTCGTGGCACGGGCATCTCTGCCGTGAAACCCACCAAGCAGGTATACTTCAATTATGCACTACCTTGCGCCCGACGAGAAGGGCTATTTCGGACGCTACGGGGGGCGCTATGTGCCCGAAACGCTCATCCCCGCCCTGGACGAGCTGACAGAGGCGTACCTGCACTACAAAAACGACGAGGAGTTTCAGCGGGAACTGAACTACTACCGCATTACCTTCGCAGGGCGTCCGACCCCCCTCTACTATGCGATGAACCTAAGTTATGCGCTGGGGCACCAAGTGTTCATCAAGCGCGAAGACCTGTGCCACACGGGGGCGCACAAAATCAACAACGCATTGGGTCAGGCTTTGCTCGCTCGGCGTATGGGCAAGAAGCGCATTATCGCCGAGACGGGCGCAGGTCAGCACGGGGTCGCCACCGCCACCGCCTGTGCCCTGCTGGGGCTGGAATGTGAGGTCTACATGGGCGCGGAAGACATGCAGAGGCAGGCTCTGAATGTGTTCCGCATGCACCTGTTGGGCGCGAAGGTCATCCCCGTGCAGAGTGGAACCGCCACGCTCAAAGACGCCACCAGCGAAGCAATACGCGACTGGGTGACAAATGTGCGCACCACCCACTACATCATCGGCTCCTGTGTCGGACCACACCCCTACCCGATGATGGTGCGTGACTTCCAGTCAGTGATTGGTCAGGAGGCACGGGAGCAGATTCTCGCCTACGCAGGGCGCTTGCCCGATGCGATTGTCGCCAGTGTGGGCGGAGGTTCCAACGCAATTGGCATCTTCTATCCCTTCATCGTGGACGAGGGCGTGCGACTGATTGGCGTGGAGGCAGGGGGGCACGGGCTGGACACCGACGCGCATTCCGCCAGCCTCACCACTGGAGAGTACGGCATCCTGCACGGCTCTGCCAGCCTCGTGTTGCAGACCGAAGACGGGCAGATACGGCTCACCCACTCGGTCTCGGCAGGTTTGGACTATCCGGGTTCAGGTCCCGAGCACGCCTATCTCAAAGAAATCGGGCGCGCCGAGTATGTCGCCGTGACTGACGAGCAAGCGTTGGGGGCGTTCCTGTGGCTCACTCGGCACGAGGGCATTCTCCCCGCACTGGAGTGTGCTCACGCTTTTGCTTACTTGCAAACGCTTGGGCAGGAACTGGAGCCGAACTCGGTGATTCTTGTCAACCTCTCAGGTCGGGGCGACAAAGATGTCCAGCATGTGGCGCAGATTCTGAACACGGCAGAAAATGCTGAGAGCACACCTGATTAGGGTTGGCTCTCGCCAGAAGATTGAGCCTGTAAAGCCTCTCGTAGAAGCGCTTTGAACTGTTCTAAGCTCTCAACCTGAATCGATTGGCGCAGGAGCTTATCCAGCTCGCTCTCCCGGGAGACTTGCTGTATCAAGTTGAGTACCTCCACTGGTATCTGCCCAAAACGGACTTCCAGATTTGCTTGGATAGCCTTCCGAAGCCCTTGTTGAATCCCTTGTTGAAGTCCTTGCTGAAGACCATCCATCAGACCCTTTCGTGCGCCCCGTTCCAGCACGCGACGCTCCCATGGAGAGAGCCACGAACGCTTCTGCTTGCGTCGCACTTCCTCCACAATCGCATCAACCTCACGCTCTAGTTCAGGAGGCAAGTTCATAAAATAATCCACCACCTTGAAAAGGTATCGTATCTGAGTAGCATTATACCCGCCCTCGAGCATCTTTCGGAAGAGCCACCGCTTCTCGTTCGCCATCAGTTCGTAGTTGCCCCGATGTTTTAGCGTCGCTAAGTGAGCCAGCACGAACAGCGCTGTGGGATTCGTGCTCTCTCGGAGCTGGTTCTCGTCCAGTTCCAGCAGTTTCACCGTTTCGTACTCAAACTGCACCGAAGTATTGAACAAGCGATACTCGTAGCGTTTCGGATGCCAGTTGCGGTTGGCGTCCGCCAAGATTGCCAAACTTAGCACAGGCAATCGGTCTCGCTCGCGCAGGTGATAGAAGTAGATGAACATCCGCTCGGCAAAGTTCGGGTCTTGGCTCACTTGTATCTCAACATGCAACACCACTAAAATCGGTTCCCCACTCTGCAGGCGCACCTTAGCAACTATATCGGGGCGTCGTGAACCCCCGGGCGCCTCCAGCAACAGCTTGGGCAACTCCACATTCAAGAACTCGTAGGGCTGACCCCAATCGATTGCCTGATGGATTTCGGGGAACAGCAACGCCAACATATCAGGAAAGAGCTTCTGTACCACCTCTTTCCAAAGCGTATCGTAATCTGGTGTCGGGAGCGAGGACTGCTGTTCAGACACGGCAGGTCTATTCTCTGAACTGTAGAGCATTCCTCCAGAAACAGCAGGAATGATGCGCTACACAGCGAAAGAGACATGGCGATGGAGGGCTGTGTCATCGGTGTGGATGTGGGCACTGCGAGCGCACGCGCAGGGCTGTTCGACCTGCAAGGCAACCGCTTAGCGATTGCCTCCGAGCCTATCCAGATTCATCGCCCGCAGGCGGAATACGCCGAACAAAGCTCGCAAGACATCTGGCGCGCGGTGGGCAAAGTGGTGCGCCAAGTGGTGCAACAAGCGCAAGTGGCTCCCGAGCAGGTGCGGGGAATCGGCTTCGACGCCACCTGCTCACTGGTGCTGTTAGACCCCAACGACCAACCGCTCAGCATCTCCCCCAGCCGAGACCCTCAATGGAACATCATTATGTGGATGGACCACCGTGCGATTGCTGAGGTGGAAGAAATCAACGCAGGGGGTTATCAAGTGCTGCGCTATTCGGGTGGCGCGCTCTCGCCTGAGATGGAACCGCCCAAACTGCTTTGGCTGAAGCGCCATATGCCCGATGTGTTCGCCAACGCTGGCAAGTTCTTCGACTTAGCCGACTACCTCGTGTACCAAAGCACGGGCAAAAACCTGCGCAGTGAATGCACGATGGGATGCAAATGGACTTACCTGCCCGCCGAGAACCGATGGGATACCCAGTTCTTGCAAGCAATAGGTATCGAATCGATTTTGGAGCGGGGGCGTGCGGGCGAGGCTATCCTGCCTGTAGGTTCCTCAGCAGGTTATCTGACCCCAGAATCCGCACAACACTTGGGCTTGACGACCAACACGCAAGTTGCGATAGGGATTGTGGACGCGCATGCAGGCACGATTGGGCTATTGGGTGCGATATGGCACGAAAGCGAAACGCCCGACTTGGACGTGCTGGAACATGCGATGGCGCTGATAGGGGGCACCTCTGCCGTCTTGATGGCAATCACGAAAGACCCCCACTTCGTGCCCGGCGTGTGGGGTCCCTACAACGGCGCGGTGCTTCCTAGGATGTGGATGAACGAGGGCGGGCAATCGGCAGCGGGCGCGCTGATTGACTACACCTTCGAACACCACATCCAATATTCCCCTCTCAAGGAGCAGGCTGAGGCACAGGGCATCACGGTGTACGAGGTCGCAAACCGCATCGTCGACCGCCTTGCGC
>CAKZQI010000024.1 GCA_937139515.1 uncultured Armatimonadota bacterium
GCAACACGCGCGTGATGACAACCATTCCTTATTCGCGTAACCCTCTCGAGCGACGCTACGGCATAGAGCTCATCGATTCGTACGACGCCCTGTGGAGTGGAAACATCAGCTACGGCACTCAACCTGCCGACCGACCACGATTGCCCTTGCAGAGGGTTATGGCGTCTCTGGAGAAGACCCTGAACTGCTGTTTGCTCGATCGATGGGACATCGGTTCGGCGAAATCCAGTGGCGCATTTGGCTCCAGCGTGGTGGAATTGTCTACCACCACAACTACGAAATGAGCTACGAATGGCCCTCTACCGCAGTGCGCGTGTACCAAGAGTTGGGCGCTTGGCGCCAGATTCTAGCGGGCTGGCTCCATCTGGGCAGTGTGAGCGATATCGTGGTGTGGCGCAATCGAGTCCGCTCCCTATGAACCATCATGACGAAAGAATCGTTAGGCAAAAGAGCGCTCAAAGGTGGGTTTTATCTGAGTCTTCGGCGTGCGGTTTCGGCGGTGTTGGGGGTCGTCGGTGCTGTGTTCGTCTCCAGCATCGTCGGTCCCAGCGCCTACGGATTGTTCAGTGCAGCTTCGAATGTGATTAACTACCTTCAGAACGCCACGCTCTATGGGGTTAAGGTCTACCTTTTACGTGAGTCCGAGGAACGCTTTGAAGAGGTTGCCCATTTGACTTTCTGGTGGTATGTTTTTATCTCGTTGATGATCACGGTTGTCGGGGGCGCAATCGTGATACTGCTCGGTAGGACTTGGATTCGCACAGAAGGCTTCATCCCTGTCAGCTTAGTTCTGCTCAGCACGATTGCCCTGAGCTGTCTTCAGCATACTCCCCGTGCCATCTTAGAGCGTCAGCTGGACTACAAGCGCACCAGCCTAATCGAGATTGCCACCCTCGTCGGGAGCTATGTGGTCACTATCCCTATGGCGCTTGCAGGGTGGGGAGTGTGGGCGTTGGTAGCAGGCGTGCTCACAATTCAGGTCTCTAGCTTAGTTGCGTTTTTCTACGCAGCGCGCTACAGACCCCGTTGCGTATGGAATAAAGCCCTTTTCAAGGACATGGTACAGTACGGATTCACCTACTCGGCGTCTGGATGGCTGTATCAACTGCGCGAACTGGTTTCGCCCCTTGTGCTTCTGCCGTTTGCAGGGGAAGCCTCCGCCGGCTACTACGCTCTCGCGAAGCGGTTCCTGACCTTCCTGAGCTTCGCCCGTGAATCTGCTGGGCAAATTGCAATTCCCCTGCTCGCTCAGGTACGCGAGAGTCCCTTCAAGTTCGCTCAGGCTGTCAATAAAGGAATGAACCTCCAGATTCTGCTCTTGGCACTTAGCTACAGCGGTTTTGCCATAGTTGCCCCCTTTCTTCTGCCGTTAATCTATCGCCAGCAGTGG
>CAKZQI010000025.1 GCA_937139515.1 uncultured Armatimonadota bacterium
GGTTCCAAACAAAACTATTCACGGTGCCCGACCAGAGGTCTATCACACTCTCTAACCGACCCGATACCTCGTCATAAGCATAAAGCTCCCAGTGATGCCCGTTCAGAGCATCACCCCGACTGACCGAAAATCGGCTCCCATCGGGGTTGTACTCGTAGTATCGATAGTACTCCACTTGACCTGTCCGCTCCTCGCTTGCCAACCGACCTGCAGGCGTGTAAGTATAGACCGTCGTGTCCCCACTCGGACGCTCCACGCTCTCCTCCACACGGCCCAGCAGGTCATAGGTGTACTTGTAGCCTATCAACAGACTGTTATCCGCTAGCCGCTTGTGCTCCACCTTCCAAACTTGACCCACCTGCGCAGGCATATCCGCACCATAGTAGGTGTACGCCACATAACTCCCGTTCGGATAGGACTCCTTCTGCAGGCGTCCTGTGTGCAGGTCATACTCATACACCACCTGACCCCGATAGTCGCCTATCGTCTGCACCCGACCCAGCGCATCATAGGTCGTCTCTATCGTACGGATTGCCTGATTGCTCGCATTCAACTCCCGCTCAAAACGCTTCCTGCCGGCTCGGTCATACTCCGCAGAGACCGCCACGACCTCTATCCCATCGCCACAACAGCCACGCTGTTCCCGCACACGACCCCACGCATCATAACTATAATCCCGACGCCCCGCGCCGTCCTGCACCCATACGCGACGGTTCTCACCATCCCAGCCCATCGCCACATCGGCACTGCGCGGATAGTCTATCCCTCGTAAGCGTCCCCAGTTGTCGTGAGTGTAGGTCGTCACCTCACTGCCATCAGAGGTCTGCACCTCCCGGCGGGTTAGCCAGCCTGCACCTCCGTAGTCCATCGCACGCCAATAACCGCCTGGTACCACCACTCGGCTCATCTGTCCCCGACGCGCCAAGTTGGGGTCATTCGCACCATAGTACTCATACACCGTCTCTCGCCCCAGCGGGTCTCTCACCTTCCGAACCGCCCCATACGCAGGCTCGCCTAACTCGTAGTCATACACATACTCGGTCATCGCCCCTTCAGGGTCTCTCACCGTCTTCACATCGCCATAAGCCGTGTAGGTGTACTCCCACACATGCCCCAACGCGTCGGTGACCTTCCAGAGCCTGTCGCTGTCTGGGTAGTAGGTGTAGTCCGTGCGCGCTCCTGTCGGCTTCTTGCTCCAGAGCAACTTGCCTTCCGTATCGTAGTGCCACTCCCAGACCAAGCCTGCGGGGTCTTGACGCTTCACCACCTGATACTGAGCGTTGTACCACAGACGGGTCGTGAGCCGTGCCGTGGTGTTGTTGCCCCCTTGCGTTATCCGCGCCACCACAGACGACTGAAAGCCGTACTCCACCCACACGCCCGTCGGGTCTATCCAGCGACTACTGCCACTTTTCCAAGTGCCGTTGTTCTCATCTATGACACCCAAGTTCGAGTAGCTGGCGCGCCACAGATTCCCCGCTGGGTCGCGAAACCACTGCAGAACATCACCGCTCCGCCGAAGATACCCGTACCGCCATACCTGACCCAAGCGGTCAGTCCAACTCGTCACATTCCCACGACTATCGTGGCCAAAAACAATCGCGTACTGGCGGCTCTGCTCGTTTTCATCCGCTACTACAGGATAGCGCACGCGCTCCAAACGCCCTTGAGTGTTGTAGACCAGTTCCCACTCACGCCCTGTAAAATCGCGCACCTTCCACAACCGATTGCCTGAATAGGTCAGGCTCAACTCTCGCCCATAGCGGTCGCGCACGGTGGTCAGGAGACCGTTTTCGTAAACCAACTGCGTCGTGCGTTCGTAGGCGTCCACGATTGCTTCCAACACGATACCCGCTTCGCTCATCCCTTTGCATAGGGAAATTGTACTAAACCGCCAAAATGAGTAAAAATACTCAGTCCCGAGTAAAATTACCTATGACTTCACCCCAGAATGCCCCCCAAAAAGGCTCTATTTGGGCAGAGCCATAGGTAAATTTACCTATGACTAAGTAAATTTACTCATGGGGCGCATTGCACGATTTACTCATTCGGTAGGTCAAATGACCTATTCGTGGCAGGAACCGAGGTGACGATGGCGAACTAACTGCCCAGTGGAGGTGTTCGCATGCGAAACCCGATAGTGAAGGTGAGACTGTGGTGTTCGGACACTGCTCTTCGGGACTATCTTCAGCGTGTGCTAGAGCGGTGTGAAGAGATTCAAGTGGTGCTGCCCCCCCACGCTGAACCTGTAGAGGCAGAGGTAGTGGTAGATGGCTTCTTGACACCGTTGGAGGTGTCGCGGTTGCAGAGTTTGGCGGATTATGGTTCGGTGGGGCGGGCGGCGCATGCGTTATGTATCAGCGAGCGCACTTTGCAGAATGAGTTAGCGTCGATTCGTTCCAAGTTGGGGGTGAAGAGCACGCTGGAGGCAGTGGTGTGGGCGTTTCGGAAGGGGCTGGTGCGATAGGCAAATACGCAAGATACTCTGTCATAGCGGAATTTATCAACGCCTTCGGGACCGAGCGCGAAAGTGCGCTTGCGTTTGCAGGACTCTCGCCCCACTCATCTAATAACTATAACGACGATGCGTATTCTCTTCGGGTTTTGGATTGGGTTGTGTATCGGGGCGGTCGCCTTTGCGCAGGCGGAGCTGGATGTAGAGAAAGTTCAAGCCCGCTACCGCACCCTGATACAGGACATCTCTACCGAGCGGATTGCGGACACCATACGCCAACTGTCATCGTTCGGGTCGCGGGTGGCAGGCTACGAAGGCTCTGAGCGCGCTGAGGACTACATCGAGCAGCAGTTCCGCCAAATCGGCTTAGAAGAGGTCAAGCGTGAGCCGTTCTGGGTGACCGTGCCAATAGACAAGGGCGCCTCACTGACCTACCAGCAAAACGGCACGCAACGCACGGTGCGCCTGTATAGCCTGTGGCCCAATCAGGTGCGCACCTCGCAACTACCCCCTGCAGGCGTGACGGGCAACCTGATTTATGTGCGCGACGGGCAACTCCAACGGTTTCGGGGCAAGCAGGTGGAAGGCAGTATCGTGCTGATGGACTTCAACTGCGGGACGAACTGGCTCAACGCAGGACGGCTGGGCGCACGCGCCGTGGTCTTTATTGAACCCGAAGAGACCACCCGCGGGGAGGCGGAGGCGAAGTTCATCGGAATCCCGTTAGATGTGCCTCGCTTTTGGCTTCCTCGCGAGGAGTCGGCGAGGCTGATCGCGCTGGCACGCGCACGCCCCGACAACCGCGTCGCGCTCAAAGCGCAGATGCCTTGGGAGCGACGCGAAAGCCATAACATCGTGGGCGTTATCCGAGGAAGCGACCCCGAACTGCGCAACCAGTGGATTGTGGTCACCGCCTACTACGACTCCATCTCCATCGTGCCCGCCTTAGCACCGGGCGCGGAGAACGCTGGGGGCATCGCCAGCCTGCTGGAGTTGGCACGCCTATTCAAGAAGCACCCGCCCAAGCGCAGTGTGATGTTCGTGGCGATGGGAGGGCACTTCCAAGCGCTGGAGGGCGTGCGCCAGTTCATCGAGCGACGCCTGCCTGAATGGAGCCGACCGAATGTGTTCGAACGAGTAGGCAACACGCGCTCCACACCGCCCGACATCTATGCGTTCATCGGCTTAGACCTCTCCAGCCGTTCCACAGGGGTCGGGGTGTTCTACAAGGGCTGGTTCTATGATATGCGCGAGGACATCCAGCGCTTCTTCACCGACATCGGGCGCGTGATGCGCGAACACGCCGAGCGCATCGCACCCGTGCTGGGTACTACCCCGAACAAAATCTTTGCTGACGGCATCAACGCCGTACAGGGGCGATACTGGCGTACTTACATCCCCGGCAAGCCCGCCTTTGACGCCGAGGCGGCGACCTTAGCGGGCGCGTGGGGGCTGACGCTCGCCACAATTGAGGACTCGCGCCCCCTCGTGGACACACCGTTTGATACCTACGAAAACTGCAACATCGCCAACCTCACCCTACAGGTCAAGACAATCGCCTGCCAGTTAGACCATGTGTTCCACGACCCGAACAAGCGGGGCGACTTCGCCTTGCGCCTCCCGATTGACAAGCCGTCCGAGTGGTCG
Source organism: uncultured Armatimonadota bacterium (assembly GCA_937139515.1). GTDB lineage: Bacteria > Armatimonadota > Fimbriimonadia > Fimbriimonadales > GBS-DC > CAKZQI01. The sequence goes on from CAKZQI010000025.1 coordinate 4,103, forward strand.
CGCATGCGATTGCAGGGCGGGTTCGGGCGACTGCACGGCAATGTGTACCTGTTTGACCCCAACCGCAGTTTCATCCCCAACACCCCCATCAACGACTCTATCGCTGTCGTGCGCCACTGGATGAAAACGATGATGGGCGTGCGGGGGAATATGATCCAGCTGGTGGACGACAGCGACCCCGTCCCGCGCAATCAAGCGAAGTTCGACTTTGCAGGTATCCCGCCAATCACCGCCTACGGCTGGCGACGCGAGTTTGAAATCAACGCCTACAAACTCAACCCCGAAACGGGAGCGATTGACTACGCACCCGACCAAGGCATTCAGGGTGCGGCGAACTACCCCATCAACATCCGCATGACCGTAGGCGAGAAGGAGACGCCCATCATCGTGTTCCGCTGTGTGGCGACCTCCATCTACGACCTGATTGACCCACAGACGCTCAGCCCGCTGACCACGATGGAGCTCTACGACGGCGACACGAACGGCACTCCCCGCATGTACGGCATGATTATGACGCCCAAGGATGTGCCCCTATCGTCGTATGTGGAGGATGTTGCGGTGATTTTCTCCCAGCCCGGCTCGCGCCTCAAAATCAAGATGGGGATGGGTCCGGGCGCCGACCGCCTCCTGCTGTTGAACTCCACCCCCGAAGACCCTGAAGGAAAGGGTTATCTGGTGGGGGGCGACCCACGCGAGGCACAGGGCTTCACCGTGCCCACCTTTGACCCCAAGACGCTCTCCGAGCGCGACCTAATCGCGCGTGGGGGCACCATCTCGTTCACCGCCCTGCGCGTAGCGGAGGATATGTTCACCTTGAACGACTATCGCATCCGCACGCTCGCCAAGCACCGCATCGTCAACAAAGGGATTGACGAACTGCACGCGCTCGCTAAGGGCGCGCTGGAGAAGGCACGGCAAGCGCTGGCAGAGCGCGACTACGCCAGTCTGGATGTGTACGCCCGAATGGCGTGGGGCTACTCGGCACGGGCGTACCCTGATGTGCGTGCCACCGCCAACGATGTGGTCAACGGCGTCATCTTCTATTTGGCGCTTCTCATCCCATTCGCCTACTTTATGGAGCGCTTGCTGTTCGGCTCGCCTAACCTCAAGAGCCAGCTGGTGAAAGCCTCGCTCATCTTCGTGGCGGTGTTCCTGCTGTTTCGGTATGTGCATCCCGCCTTTGAGATTACGGGCAACCCCGTGATTGTGTTCATCGCCTTCACGATGGGCGCGCTCTCGGTGATTGTGGGCGTGTTCATCTCGGGCAAGTTTGAGGAACAGCTCAAGCGCGTACGCAAGCAGACGGTGGGTACGCACAGCATCGATGTGGGGCGCATGAGCGTCGCTGCGGCGGCGTTCAACTTGGGCGTGTCCAACATGCGTCGGCGCGCTCTGCGTACCTTCCTCACGAGCCTCTCGCTGGTGTTGGTGACCTTCATCGTGCTTTCGTTCACCTCCATCGTGAATGTGTTGCGTTTCAACGAGGTGTCCGCACCGGGCGTACCCCGCTACAACGGCATCATGATGCGCACGCCCGATTGGCAACCCCTGCGTGAGTCGGCGTACCGCCTGATGAACGACGAGTTCGGGGCAACGCGTGCTGTGGCGCCCCGCGCGTGGTTCTTCGGCACTCAGATTGGCGAGCAGGCGTTCATCACGCTCACCCGCGCCGACCGCCGATTCAGCGCACGCGCCGTAGTCGGTATGACGCCCGCCGAAGCGAAGGTCGCCCGCCCCCAAGAGGCACTGATTGCCGGACGCTGGCTGGAGCCGGGCGAGCGGAATGCGATTATCCTACCCGCCAACGCCGCCGACGCCCTGAGCATCAAACCCGAAGAGGTGGGGCGTACCACCGTCAACTTCGCTGGAGTGGACTACACCGTCGTCGGCATCTGGGACAACGCGCAGTTCAAGCGCATCGTGGACCTGGACACCGAACCGCTGACCCCTGTAGACTTCATCCTGATGCAGAGGCTCCAGACTCAGGGGCGGCAAGGAGGGCAGGGTGGCTTCCGCGAGTATGTCCACTTAGAACCAGACAGCGTTGTGGTGATGCCCTATGACACGGTCATCAACTTGGGTGGGAACATCTACTCGCTGGCGATAGAGTTCGCCACCCGCAACGAGGTGTACGAGATTCTGAAGGGCGAGTTGATGCCAAGGCTCGGGCTGAACCTGTACGCAGGGCTGGGCGACCAGACCGTGCGCTACAGCACCATCCAAGCCACCTCAGGGCAGGGGCTGGAGTATGTGATTTTGCCGATGATTATCGCTGCGATGATTGTACTGAACACGATGCTCGGTTCGGTCTACGAGCGTGTGCGCGAAATCGGCATCTTCAGCGCAATTGGACTGGCACCCAACCATGTGGCGATGCTGTTCTTCGCTGAGGCGCTTGTGTACGCCGTGTTGGGTTCGGTGGCGGGCTACTTCGTGGCGCAGAGCGCGGCGCGCCTGATTGTGCTTACAGGCTGGTTCCCCGAACTCTACCTGAACTTCTCGTCGATGTCGGCGGTGTTGTCCACGATTGTGGTGGTAGCGGTGGTTCTGCTCTCCACCATCTATCCTGCGCGCAAGGCGGCGCAGGTCGCTACCCCCGCTGAAGACCGCACCTGGAAACTGCCCGAACCGGAGGGCGACACTTGGCGTATCCCGCTTCCGTTCTCGGTCACCAGCGTGCAGGCGCAGGGGCTGAGCGGGTTCATCACGGAGTGGTTCCAAGCCTACGAGGAGCATTCGGTTGGCGAGTTCATCACGCAGGAGGTGCGCAAGACGAGCTACCCTGCCGAACACGGCACCGCCTACCGCATCGAGTGCGAGGCTTGGATAGCGCCCTTTGACTTGGGTGTGAGCCAGCATGTGCAGATTGACCTCGTGCCCACCGACTATGTGGGCGTGTACGACATCCAGCTCACGCTGACCCGCCTGAGCGGAGACATCGCTAACTGGCAGCGGGTGAACCGCCGATTCTTGAACATCCTGCGCAAGCAGTTCCTGATATGGCGCACTCTGCCCCAAGAACAGCGCGATCGCTACCTCCAACAGGAGATGGCGGAGGCTTCGGTGTAACTTTAATCACGGCGGTGGCTCGATACTGGTAGTCCGCACCGATGCCTCCAACGCTCTCAAGCGCGGAGGGAAGGTTGAGGGGGTGTCTTGTAGCGAATGTTAGGATGCTTGGTACGGGTTTTGTTGGTTTTTGGCGTGGTCGCCCTCTACATGATAGCAGTCCATGAGTTCTCTGATTTGCTGAACGCACCTAAATGGATAAGGATACTATTCACGCACATATTGCTCATCCCAGCCGCTGTGTGGATAGTACTCAAAATCATCACAACCCATGCGCAACAGACCTATGAGGCAAATTCGGCTGACGAGAATGGTCTCAACTCAGAAGAGGAACCTGCACTCCAGACATCTGAGGAGCGGATGAGTGAGCAGAACAGGGCGTTCAAAACCAAATTTATCATCGCCTACACGATTGCGCTCTTTGCTTGGATAATAGGCTCGATGGTACTTGGGGGTGTGTGGGGCGCGAAGCTGGCTGAAAAGCTCCTCAATCACCATCCCGAAACGAACTTCGTGATAGTGTTGGCAGACCCACCCTATCTCTTTGCCACCTTTGGGTTAGGCATCCAAGTCCTTTTGCTCAGCATTCCTTTACTTATATACCTACCATGGGGAGGGCGCACCCGCTTGGTGAGGGAGGTCATTTACGACCAATACGGTGAACGGTTTTACAAGCACTTTATTCGGCGGTTCATCTTGCCTTCGGTACCGTTCACGCTTCTGTATACATGGATGGTGTTTGACACCTACGCTCGTTTCGCGCCGACTTACATCGCTATCAACAATTTTCTCAGCTTCACCGAGAGGCAGTACGCTTACTCTGAGATAGAGGGTGTCTACTACTACACCCATCGCATAGTACCTCGCATTTTAGGACATAAGAAGATTGTCGAGTCGCCTCACTTTCTTATTCGATTTCGTGATGGATTTGAGCATGATACAGGTAGTACGAACTACACCCATAACCTTGAGGCTCTGGAACCTCTAATGCAGAGCGTTGCCCAGCGCGCTGGAGTACCCTTCAGTCGGGTAGACAGGAGGGAGCCTACTCAAACAGCTCCCCGACCCTAATCTGAAAGCCCGACAATACCGGGTCGCCTGTGAGGGTGTCGTTCTCGTGAAGGGTTTGAAGCGTGCCATCAGGACGCCAGATTTCTACGACGCGCCGTTCGGGGTCAACCACCCATACCACCTGCACACCTGCCGAAAGCCATTGCTCAACTTTTTGACGCAGCTGACGATACGAGTCGCTCGGAGAAATGACCTCCACAACCAAGTCGGGTATCACGGTGCAGAACCCTTCACTCCAGCCCTCCTGAGGGACGCGTTCTTTGCGGACAAAAGCGACATCAGGGGCGCGCACGCTCTCCTGATTGCCTTCTCGGATGATATAGCCAGGCTCACCTGTTAGCACATCACCCGCTTTGTGCTGGAGAGCGTATTGCCCAAGGTAAACAGTCGTTCTGGAAACCACTTTCGCGTGCAGAGGGCTGGTCGGCATATATTCCACAACCTCCCCGTTGATGAGTTCGGCGCGCTTGCCAAGATAGTGTTGCGCAAACTCGTCGACAGTCATCTTGTGCTTCTGGATAGCAGGGGTGCCCATCATGCTCACCAAAGGCAGTATACCCTGTGCATTATGGAACTGAGTTGGGATGCCTCAGGAGCGTGCCCACCGCCTCTAAAACCGCTTGCGGAGTGATAGAACGCATACAAGCTAAGTTATCGTCCCGACAAGTCCAAAAACTGCAGGTAGGCGCGCAAAGATGAGAGCCGTCCAGCACAACACAAGGAGAGCCAATCGGCGCATAGTGCTGGGCTTTGCTCGGTCCGAAAATAGCGACGATTGGGGTGCCGACCGCCCCAGCGAGGTGCGAAGGACCTGTGTCCCCGCTGATGAGCAGGTCTAACTGCTCTAAGCAAACAATCAGTTCGTCCAAATCAAGTTCGCCTGTGAGCACCAAAGGTCGGTAGTGCATGTGTTGGAGTACTGCTTCCACCTGTGCAAGGTCGGATAGTGCTCCGAGCAAGAGAACCTGCGCACCTTGCTTGATGAGATGGTCTGCCACCGAAGCGAACCGCTCTGGGAACCACAGCTTGTTGGGCGCGCTGGCGCCGGGGTTAATGCCAATCAGCGGGCGTTCCCCGTGCCAGCCTGCGCGCTCTAACTTGTCCGCAACCCGTTCACGAGCGCTGGGGGCGGGGAAGAGTTCCAGTTTCCAGTCCGAGGTGTCGCATCCCAGTCGCTCCACAATCAGGCGCACCATATCGTTTATCTGGTGTCCATCAGGGGGGATGGGTACGGGGTCGGTGAGCAGTCGGCTCAGCTTGCCCTTCACACCGCCACATCGACGGGGAATGCCTGCTAAAAAGGTATGAACGGCTTTTTCCTCGCTGGTGTCCAAGATGACAGCGAGGTCATAGCGTCCTCGGCGCAGGCGCACAATCTCACGCAGCTTGCCTATGGCACCGTTTCCCAAATGACGCTGGTAGAGCGCATCGTGGTAGGGGCAACTTTGGAGTAGGGGGTAACTCCTGTCGCCCGTGACGACAGCGATGTGCGCCTTGGGGTAGCGCTTGCGCAACGCACGCAAGGCAGGAATGACATAAACGGCATCGCCCAACCCTGCACGCGTTAACACCACAATCCGTTGTGGCTGTTTGGACATCGGTTCGTGCTCTCTCCCGCTTTAAATCTCTCTCCGTCCGCTGAGGGCATAGCCCAAAGTCGCCGAGTCGGCGTAATCTAAGTCGCCTCCCACAGGCATTCCGTAAGCAATTCGCGTGACCCGAACGCCCAACGGCTTGATTAGGCGCCCGATGTAGAGCGCCGTAGCGTCCCCCTCCACAGTGGGAGGCGTCGCTAAAATCACTTCTCGGAAACTCCCTGACTGGACACGCGTGACCAGCTCGCGCAGTTTCAGGTCTTCGGGCTGAACCCCATCGGCTGGGGAAATCAGCCCATGAAGCACATGGTACAACCCGTGATACTGTTCCAACCGCTCCAGCGAGACCACATCGCGGGGGTCTGCCACCACACACAGCTGGTCGCGCTCGCGGTTCGGGTCCTGGCACAGCTCGCACAGCGGTGCCTCACTCAGAAAGAAGCACTGCTCACACAGGCGGATTTGCCGGCGT
>CAKZQI010000026.1 GCA_937139515.1 uncultured Armatimonadota bacterium
ACCGCTGGGGCAATATTGAGAAGGTTGAGCTGATGGAAGTGGTTGACCAACCCGCTGAGTTGAAGCACCCGAAAGCCTCCGAAGCCAAGCGTGTGGAGTTCCACCTGAAGTGTTATCTTACACCGGGCTACGCTTCGGTGTACCTCGTGCCTCAGAATGGTGAGTGGAAGATTGTGGACTACATTCTCCAGTAGTTCATTCCGTCATCAGGTTGCGGAAGCGGTCGCTACTGCGGTCTAAGTGCTTTAGAAGGGTCTGATAGGCGCGCTCCACATGGTCGTGTATTTGCTGGGCGCGCTCGCGTTCTGGGCTTCCTTCGGGGAAGCGGTTGGGGTCGCTCCGTCGAGACAGTTCGCGGTAGGCTTGCCGAACGCTTGCCAAGTCCGCTCCGTCGCTTAGCCCCAGCACGCGATAGGCTCGGCTCAGCTCGCTCTCGGTTTGTGCAGCGGGCGCTGGGGCTGACACGGGTTCGCTGGTTGGTAGGCGCTCCTGAATCTCTTGTTCTGCGGAGGCGCGTGCCTCCTGCTCACTAATGATAGACTCGATTCGTTCCCAGTGGTGATTGATATATGCCTTTGCCAGCCGTGAGACGCGTTTGCCCAGACTCATCACAGTTCCCCCCGTAGCCCGATAGCGATGAACTGGAGTTCGTCCTGATTGCCTCGCATCACCAAGTTGAGGGCGAATCGTTCGGCGACGCCCTGCTGGAGGCTCAGTCGCCAACTGAACTGCTCGCCTGCGGTCTGATAGGCAATCCGAAGGTCGGGCTGATAAGGCAAGTTGCGCCCCTGCCACCCCAAGCTGAACCAGTGGGTCGCGGGAACTCCCTTGCCCTCGCCGTAGACCCACTCCAACTGGATAGCGCGCTCTAACAGGGGGGGGCGCCAGTCTGCACCGTAGAGCAAGTCGTATCCTTTGGGGTCGCGCCGTGCTTCGGGCAGGAACAGCACTGCCAGCGCGTGGGGGTCGGTCGCAAAATGGCGTCCAATCCCCACCGATGCGCCTCCGTTGGGAGTGCCCACTCGTACATAGAACCCCTGCTGGCGGTCTTTGCCGTTGAACAGGTAGGCGACGCGCATCGGCAGGTCCGCAATCGCAAATTGAGCAGGGGACTGCACGGCAAACACGCTCTCATTCAGCAGGGTGCCCGCGCCGAAGGGGGCATAGAACTTGCCCACGCGCCATCCCCCGACCCGCTCGACATACGCTTCGTCCAGAGCGGTGCGAGTGCGGTCGCCTGCCACATTTTGCAGGCGTTGGGCGATGTAGGCGCCATAGCCCGGCTCCACATAGAGCTGCAGATAGGCGACCGAATGGCGACCGAGGTCGTCGTACCAGTTCCAGCGGGTGGTACGCGAATCGGCGCGCACTTGGGAGTGGAGATGTGCCCCGAAAAAGGCGGTCGGTTGCTGAGCAGGCAGCGCCCGAAGCCCGCTCACCGCCAGCACCAGCCAAGCGAGTGGTCTAACTGCCTTCACGATTGACTGAAGCATCACCTTGTTGGGCTTGCAGTTTGCGTTCCAGCTCCTCCAGCTCCTTGAGCACATCGGCGTCGTCCACCGTGCTGGTGTTGGCATTGACCGACACTTCGGGCGCGGGTTTGAGCCCCATCCTCTGCTCGATTCGGCTGAGTTCCTCTTCCGCTTCGGTGTCAATTTGGGCGTCTTGCAGGGCGGCGATGCGTCCTTGCAGGCTTTGGGAAGCCATCTCTTGGCGGGCGAGCGACTCGGCTTCGGCGCGCTGGATGCGCTGTTCCGCTGCGTTCCAAGATGACTCAAGGTTCTCCACCGAGATGCCTTCTAAGGCTTTGTTGATGGCGGTCTGAATTTGTGCCTGCTTCCAGCGGGCTTTGAGGGCGAGCGCTTGAGCGGTCTTCACGCGCACCTCTTCCTCTTGGCGCCGTATTGCCAACTTGATGGCTTCTACGGTCTCGGTCGCCTGTTGGAGCGAGGCGCGGAGCGACTCTAACGCCTGCTCTTGTGCCTTCTTCTCTCGGACTATCTGAAGTGCGAGGTCGCGCTTGCCCTGCTGGAGCGCCAGCTCGGTCTTGCGTTCTAGGTCGCGCACGGTGCGTTCCAGTTTGTCCACCTCCGCCTGCAAGAGGTTCTTTTGCGTAATCGCTTGGATGGCGCGCTCTCGGTTGCGTGCTAAGGTCTCCTGCATCTCACGGCGTGCCTGATCCAGGAGGATTTCTGGGTTCTCTATCTCCTCCACCTTGCCCGTCACCCAAGCAACGAGGTATCTCCATAATCGTCCAATTGCTTTGAACATCGGCTATGTGCCCCCTTCAACAACTAAGTGTACCTAATCGCTTGGCAAAGGTTCCTGTTTCGGGCGGGTATAATACCGTATGCAGGATGCACAACCACGCGCAAGGAGGAGACTATCTTTGGAGAGCTACAAAATCGTCGGCGGAACACCCTTGAAAGGCTCGGTTCGAATTAGCGGAAGCAAGAACGCAGCGCTCGCACTGATGGCAGGCGCGCTCTTGATAGAGGGAGAGGTACTCCTGCAGAATGTACCCGATATTGAGGACATTCGCACAATGGTTCGCCTCTTGGAGGGGCTGGGCGTATCGTGCGAATGGCACGGCTCGTCCTTGTGTATGAATATGCGCCAGCTTCACAACGCCTGTCCTGACCCCGCTCTGGTCAATCGGATGCGGGCGTCGTTCTACATTTTCGGACCGTTGCTGGCGCGCTTGGGGTATGCGCGGATGCCCCATCCGGGTGGATGTCAGATTGGCAGTCGCCCCGTGAACTTCCACATTAACGGCTTGCGTGCGCTCGGTGCCGAGATTGAGCAACAAGACAATCTGTATGTCGCCCAAACGCTTGGGCTGATGGGCACACGCATCTACTTAGATATGCCCAGCGCGGGCGCCACACAGCAGTTGATGACCGCAGCGGTCTATGCCAGCGGGCTGACCACGATTGAGAACGCTGCGATGGAGCCTGAGGTGGTGAACCTTGCGGAATTTCTCAACGCAGCGGGAGCGCGGATCCAGGGCGCCGGCACCAGCACCCTTTACATAGAAGGGGTGAACGCTCTCAAACCCAAAGTAGAGTTCAAGGTCATTCCTGACCGCTTGGAGGCGGGTACTTTTGCGCTGGCGGGGGCTGTCACACGGGGCGAAATCACTTTGGAGCAGGTTGTGCCAGAACACCTGCACGCGCTGTTGGCGAAACTGCGCGAGTCGGGCGTTCAGGTACGCGAGGGTGAGGACACGGTCTGTATCCGCGCGCAAGACCCCCTGACGGCGTTGGACATCCGCACGATGCCCTATCCGGGCTTCCCGACCGACCTCCAACAGCCGATGTGTGCCTATCTGACCCGTGTGGAGGGCGCCTCGATGGTGCGTGAGACCATCTACGAGAACCGCATCCAGCATGTCCCCGAGCTCAAGCGGATGGGCGCGGATATTGTGGCGGAGGGGCGCGCGATTATGATACGCGGCGTGCCGAAACTGCACGGGGCGAAGGTGCGGGCAACCGATTTGCGCGGGGGCGCATCGCTCGTGGTCGCAGCGCTCGCGGCGGAGGGCGAATCGGAGATCCAAGAGGTCATTCACATTGACCGAGGCTACGAGAATTTAGAAGCGAAACTGCAATCGCTGGGCGCGCAGATTACGCGTATCATCCCCTACGCCCTGACTGCCAGCTTGGTGGAATCCTGACGAGTTATGGGGCTGTTTCGGCTGAACACGGAACTGGGAATTGATTTGGGCACGGCGAACTTGCTGGTCTACCAGCGCGGGCGCGGGATCGTGCTACGCGAGCCGTCGGTAGTCGCCATCTCACAACCGACGGGCAAGGTGCTGGCAGTCGGGGAGGAAGCCCGCCTGATGCTAGGGCGCACCCCAGGCAGCATCACCGCCGTCAAACCGCTCGTCAACGGCGTGATTGCCGACTACACGATTACGCTGGAGATGTTGCGCTATGTCATCAACAAGGTGTTGGGCAAGCGTCGGCTGTTTAGCCCGCGCGTGCTGGTCTGCGTGCCTTCCAGTGCGACCGATGTGGAACGCCGAGCGGTGCTCCAAGCGGCGAAAGAGGCGGGCGCAGGCGAAGTACACCTGATCGAAGAGCCGATGGCAGCCGCAATCGGGGCAGGACTGCCCATCAGCCAGCCCGGAGGCAATATGGTGGTGGATATCGGTGGGGGCACGACCGACATCGCCGTGATTTCGCTGGGCGGTATCGTGATTAGTCGAAGTATTCGTGTCGCCGGTAACAAATTTGATGAGGCGATTATGCGCCATGTGCGCCACGCCTACAACCTGATGATTGGCGAGCGTACCGCCGAAGAGATCAAGATTCGCATCGGCTCCGCCTACCCGCTCCAGCCTGAGCTCACTATGGAAGTGCGCGGACGCGACCTCGTGGAAGGCTTACCGCGCACGGTAGAAATCCACTCGCAGGAAATCCGCGACGCGCTCACCGAACCGGTGAACCAGATTGTGGAAAAGGTGCGCTCGGTGTTGGAGGAGACTCCACCCGAGCTCGCCTCCGACATCATTGAGCGGGGTATTGTGCTGACGGGGGGCGGGGCGCTTCTGAAAGGCTTTGACCGTCTGCTGGAGCATGCCACGAAAATCCCCGTCTATGTTGCGGAAGACCCGCTCTCGTGTGTGGCGTTGGGCACAGGGCGCGCCTTAGACGAGATGGACGCAATTATCCAAGCCAGTAGTTAGAAAAGGTATAATCAGGTAAAGGAGGAAACCGATGCAACCCCATTCTTTTGAAGTCTCCGCAGAGTGGCGGGGCGACAGCAACAGCTCTGGTACACTAAGTTCGCCAGGCGGTCTCCACTGTCAGTTCGCAGTGCCGACCGAGTTCGGCGGCCCGGGCGGTTGCCCCAGCCCCGAAGAGATGTTCTTAGCGTCCATCGCCTCGTGCTATGTGATTACCCTCGCCTATATAGCACAGACCAAGAAACTACCTCTGCAAAGCCAAACCATCCATATCAAGGGAACTGTAGAGCGCGATGCGCAAACGCGTAAACTGCGCTTTACCCAGATTATTATCCAACTGAACCTGAAAGTTGCGGGCGAGTTGAACGACGCTCAACGCGAGAGCCTACTCAAGTCGGCTTACGATGCGAAGGGATTCTGCTTGGTGTCCAACTCGGTGCGCGAGGACATCCAGTTCCATATTGAGACCCAAATCAGTCAATAAGTTCATTCGGGGAATTATCACCCCTCAAGAACTCTAACAAAATAAGGAAGGGAGCTATGGCGACGATACGAGCCTTTCGGGCAACACGCTACGCACGCCTCATTCCAGAGGTGGTGGCGCCACCTTATGATGTGATTGATAGTGAACTGCGTCAACAACTCGCTGACCAGTGTGCTTACAACATCGTTCATCTCACCTTGCCTGCAGGGGATGAAGACCGGTACCAGAATGCGCAGAGAATGCTTCAGCGGTGGCTAAGCGAGGGCGTTCTGCAAACGGACGCCGAACCCGCCATCTACCGCTATGTCCAACAGTTTATCGACCCGCTAACCCAGACGCCCCGCACGCGCGTCGGGTACTTCGTGCTCCTCCACACCGAGCCTTACGAGACAGGCACTGTGCTACCTCACGAACATACTTTTCCGGGTGTCAAGGAGGACCGCTACCGCCTGTTGGAGGCGACCCGTACCCATTTGGAGACCATCTTCGGGCTATTTGAACCGACGCCTGAGTTTGAGGCGCTTCAGTCGGAGCTGATGTGGGAGCCGATTGCACGTTTACAAGGCGACGAACTGCCCGAAGGCACCTCCCACCAGCTGGAGCGCCTTACCAACCCCATGTTGGTCACTCGGTTTGAGCAGGCGTTTCAACCGATGCGTGTGTGGATTGCCGATGGACACCATCGCTACGAAACTGCCTTGCGTTTCGGGTTGCAGTACGGCTCGGAAGGCTCAGCCGAGCGCTTTCTGCCTATCCTGCTCGTGCCGATGGATGACCTCGGACTGGTCATCTTGCCCACCCATCGCTTGATTGGCGCGGAACCGCCTTCCGACTGGCAAGCGCGCATCGCAGGGGAGTTTGACACCGAACCTGTGGAGGTCTCCGAGCTACCCGAACGGATGCAGTCCGCACAGGGCACCGCAGTCGGCTTCGTGACGGCTCAGGGTGGATGGCTCATCCAACCGCGAAGTTTCCCGCCTATAGAGAACCAGCCTGAGGCATTAACAAGGCTCGATTCATGGTGGCTCCATCATCGCCTGATGCCCCAGATGGGCTACGGTGAGGTAGAGGCGCGGTACACCCGCTCTACTGAGGAGGCGATCCGAGCGGTGCAATCGGGTCAATCTGCCACAGCCTTCTTGCTCAATCCGCCCCCGCTGAGTGCGTTGCAGGCGATTGCTGGCGCAGGTGGCAAGATGCCCCACAAGTCCACCTACTTCTATCCGAAAGTGCTTTCGGGGCTGATTACCTGGAGGCTGGGCCCATGACCAAAGTGATTGGGGTCATCCCTGCGAGGATGGCGGCGGTGCGCCTGCCGGGCAAACCGCTTCTGCCGATAGCGGGCAAGCCGATGGTGCAGTGGGTTTGGGAGCGTGCGGGGCAGGCGCGCTCCCTGAACGCCCTCTACATCGCCACGCCCGACCCCGAAATCGTGCAGGCGTCGCAAGCGTTCGGGGCGGAAGCGTTGCTCACCAGCCACGCCCACCGCTCAGGCACCGACCGCCTCGCCGAAGTCGCACGGCTCACCGACGGCGACATCTATGTCAACATTCAGGGCGATGAGCCACTGCTAGACCCCGAGGCGATTGACTGCGCCGTAGAACCCCTGCTGAACGACTCTACCGTGATGATGAGCAGCCTCTACTGCCCTGCCAAGCCCGAAGATTACGAAACGCCCAGCGTCGTGAAGGTGGTGCTTGACCTCAAAAGTGATGCGCTCTATTTCTCGCGCTCGCGTATCCCCTATCCCCGTGAGAGTTCCGATTTGCCCGTCTGGCGCCATATTGGGCTGTATGTGTTTCGGCGGGAGCTCCTACTTCAGTTTGCGCAGTGGGAGCCGACGCCTCTAGAGCGCACCGAGAGCTTGGAGCAGTTGCGCGTGTTGGAACAAGGCTACCGCATCCGCATGGTCTATTTTGAGCGCCCCTCGATTGCGGTGGATACCGAGACCGACTTGGCGCAGGTACGGGCGATTTTGGAGCGGTAGCCCTTAGGCAATCACCTTCAGCATTTTGCGCTGGGGTTCCGGTTCATCGCCTGGGGAATGCACAATCTGATAGAGGCTATCACGCTCCACTGGCTCGCGCCCCGCTTCGCGTATCAGCCGAATCAGCTCCCGACGCGTCAACACCTGCTGGCGCACTCCTGGTGCGTCGTCTTGGTACACAATCTCGTACTCGTGAACGGTGCCGTCCACATCGTCCGCGCCATACCACAAGGCGACCTGGGTAATAGCGGGCGTGTTCATTATCCAGAACGACTTGATGTGGGGGAAGTTGTCCAGCATCAGGCGTGCGACGGCGATATTGCGCAGGTCATCGTCTCCCGTCGGGTGGGGCAGGTGTGCCAGCTGAGTGCCCTCTGGATGGAACGAGAGCGGGGTCATCGCCAGAAAGTGTCGCGTCTCGTCCTGCAGCTCGCGCAGTTGAACGAAGTGGTCGACACGCTCCTCTATGGTCTCGCCGATACCATAGAGCAGGGTGGCGTATTGATGCAAACCCGCTTGGGCAATCGTTCTGGCGATTTCCTTCCAGCGTTTGCCATCGATTTTCTTGGGGAACTGCTCGGCATGGATACGGTCGCTGAGGACTTCAATCCCCCCGCCAGGCACACTGCCTAAGCCCGCTTCCTTCATCTCCACGAGCACTTCCTCCAGCGGTTTTCGGGCGACGCGGGCAATCTCTTCCCACTCTACCGCTGTGAACGCCTTGATGTGGACATCGGGGCGCACTTCCTTCACTGTGCGCACGAGGCCTAAGTAGTATTCGTACGGCAGGCGCGGATTGACCCCCCCAACGATATGCACCTCGGTAATGGGGATGTGCTTGTAGGCAACCAGGCGCTCGCGCACTTCGTCCATCGTCAGGGTATAAGGTTTCGAACCGCCCTTCTGGGCATAGAACGAGCAGAACTTACACCCCTTGTTGCAGATGTTCGTGTAGTTGATGTGTTGGTTGCGGATGTAATAGGCGTAGTTGCCGTTGAGCCGTTCCCGAACGATATTTGCCAGATAGCCGACCCCTGTCAGATTGGGAGTCGTGTAGAGCAGGAGACCGTCCTCAAACGAGAGACGCTCGCCGTGCAGTAATTTTTCATAGAGGGGCATTAACTCGCGCCCCAGAATCAACTCGACATTCATAGGCAAGCCTCCGTGAAAAATTTCACAGACATAGGATTATACCCGAATTCGGCTCCTGACTGGTATACTGTTTTAGGAGGGTGCCGATGAAAGCATCGTTGTGGTTGTGGATTTGGGGGCTGGTGCTGATTGGTTGCGCCAGCCAGAACTTTCCGTTGAGTTCGTCTACGCAATTGCTTCCCAGAGTAGAGCAGTCTCCTGAGGGCAAATATACCGTGCCCCCACAGGTCTTGACCTACGCCGAGTTTGCGCAACTACTCAGTACCCCGACGCGTCAGGTGGAGGCGCACACGAACCTGCGTCAGAAGGGCATCCTGATTGCCCTCACGAATCGCTCTTGGGACGACCTGCGACGGCTCACCGAGTACGGGCTGGAGGTGCAGTTCGTCAAGGTGCGCGAGGCAGACGGTGTTGAGTACTGGCGTATCGTGCGTGCCCCTGAAGCAGAGCGACGAGACACCCAGCTTTTCAACCGCTATGTGCAAATAGCGCACCAGCAGATTATCGACCAGCTCCGCCAGTATGACTCGTGGTTCGGTCGCCCACGCGAAGAGGTCAAAAAAGAGTGGAAACAGATCGAGCAAGAGTGGGAACAGGTACAGCACATCATAACCAGCGAAATTGAAGCGATTGAAGACATATGGGAGTTCCGTATCAATCCCCAGATTCAGCGTGTCTGGTCGCGCTGGTTCGATGGGCTTTGGGTGCAGTCGCTCGACGGCTATGTGATGTTCCAGTGGATGCGCAAGCGTTGGACAGAGGCGCACACGCGCCAACTGATACGCGAGCGGATGGTCGTCGTGCAACAGTATCTGGTCAGCGGGTTTCCGGGCATCATCACGGAGGGTGACCTGCGCGACTTTCTCAAAAGTGTGCCCGAGTCGGAGCTGGTCGCCTACGATTGGGCGATCGGCGTCGTGAGCTGGAGCGCAGAGTTGCGCAGGGCATTCCCCTACTGTGATATTGTCGCACCTCACGACGAGGGCACCGAATGGATGCTGTTTCCAATCTGCCTGCGCGTAGAGCCTCTCAGCAATGACGAACTCTGGCGACAGCTGGGCAAGGAAGCGGAAGCGTACCTCAACGACCTTGCCCAACACCAAAAGAGCCTTGCACAGGAGCCGACGCTCAACAAGCCGTTTCGCGCGACGCAGGCGAATACGCTCTCGCAGGTGCTGGAGGCTTGGGCGAAAGCCCACGAGCGCGAAATCGTGATGGAGCTCGCCCCCGAACGCGAGCGCGTGTTTGGCTCTGCAGACGCTAACTGGACGCTCGCAGGGTTAACCCAACCCGATTTCTCCGCGTGGCTCCAAGAGAACACAGTCTGGCCCAAACTTTACGCTTTTGTGACGTGGAGCAGTCTACGAGAACCAGCCTACACCGACAAGACATTTCACGAAGTGGCGCATTCGCTCCTTGAGAACAGCGTACCGCGTTGGTACTACGAGACCCACGATGGGGTGCTGATGGTGCGCAATCCGTTAGCGTTTCTGGATAGACAGTACACCTACCCGCTGGATGCGCTGTTTGCGCTAGAGCGTGCCCTGCCCCAAGTGGGCGACGACCCCCATCGGCTCATCGAAGTGCTGGGTGCGTTCGCAACGAGCGTCCTACGCCAGCCCGACCAAGCGCCTGCGTTGGCAAACTACCGCGCTGGCGCCCACCTGAAGGGGGGGCTAATGGAGGTTCCTGCGCTTGTCCTGCTCGCTTCACTCCCCAAAGAGGAACGGCAAAGGCTCTTGCGCAGGCTTGAGGCAGATGAGAAAGTGCGGATACCGTTCCAGCGGGCGGGCACGGAGCGTCTGGACGCCTTCACACGCTTCTGGCGACGCACTGCTCACTACGATAGTGAGTCCAGCGAGCCGTTCGGCATGCGCTACGCTTGGCATCCGCGCTTCACAGCCTGCCTGCGCCAATCTCATCTTGTGCTGGAGCTCAACTCAGAAGGCAACTGGGTTTTCAGTGTGGAGATAAGCCTGCTTATGCCTGATAGAAGCCGTTCTGAGGAGACCGAGTCCCTGGGAGAATTGGAAATATCCACGCTTCTTAGCGAAACCGCAGGGGACGACTCGCAGGGAACCTCCTCGCCACGCTGAACTGATTGGTCTATGCGATTCCCGAACGATTTTTTGTGGGGCGCCGCAACGGCGTCCTATCAAATTGAAGGCTATCCGCTGGCGGACAGCTCAGGCGCTTCCATCTGGCACCGATTTAGCCACACGCCTGGCACCACACACGAGGGGCACAACGGCGACATCGCCTGCGACCATTACCACCGTTGGCGCGAAGACATCGAGTGGATGAAACGGCTGAACCTCAACGCCTATCGCTTCTCGGTAGCGTGGGCGCGCATCCTGCCTGAGGGACACGGTCGGGTCAATCCAGCGGGGTTGGATTTCTACAAGCGCCTGGTGGATGCCTTGTTGGAGAACGGCATCACCCCGATGATTACGCTGTACCACTGGGATTTGCCCGCCGCGCTTCACGACCGCGGGGGCTGGATGAACCGCGACTGTGTGGGGTGGTTCGCTGACTATGCGAGCCTGATGTTCCGCGAGTTGGGCGACCGCGTGCCCCTCTGGGCGACCCTCAACGAGCCGTGGGTGGTGATGGCGCTGGGCTACCTGTTCGGTCAGCACGCGCCCGGTCTGCGCGACTTGGGCGGGGCGAGCCGTGCGGGACATCACATGTTGCTGGCGCACGCCCAAGCGGTGAAGGCGTTCCGTGCGTTCGCCCCCCAAAATGCCCAAATCGGCATCGTCACGAATCTCGGTCCGCAACAACCCGCCACCGATAGCCCCCAAGACCAGATGATTGCCACCCTGTGGCACAACTTCATCAACCGCTTCTTCTTAGATCCTATCTTTCGGGGCGAGTATCCCCAAGCAGTGCTCTCGTTCGTCGGCGAGTTCGCCCCACCGATTGAGGAGGGCGATATGGAGACCCTCCAGACGCCGATTGATTTTCTCGGTGTCAACTACTACACGCGCAATGTGCTGACCTACGACGCTACCGACGCCTTCGGCTCACGCACCGTACCTCAAGAGGGCAAGACCTACACCGAGATGGGCTGGGAGGTCTATCCCGAAGGGCTGTACGAAATCCTGCGCTGGGTTCACGACGAGTACGGCGCCATTCCGCTCTACATCACCGAGAACGGTGCCGCCTTCCCCGACGAGCCGAACGAGCAGGGCGAAGTGGATGACCCTCTGCGCGAGGAATACATCCGCCTGCACCTTGAGCAATCCTACCGTGCCATTCAAGACGGTATCCCGCTCAAGGGCTTCTTCTACTGGTCGCTGATGGACAACTTCGAGTGGGCGTTCGGCTACACCAAGCGTTTCGGACTGCTCTATGTGGATTTTGAGAGCCTCCAGCGCACCCTGAAGCGCAGTGGACGCTGGTACGCCGAGTGGGTCGCCAGCCAGCGGTTTGGCTGAGGGCCGTCTCAGCGCTTCAGGAAACGCCACACGAGAGGCGTCTCAGCTTCTATCGCGTTCCCCTGCACCCCCACGCGCAAGGTGGTGCAGGGCACTCTCTGCCCGAATCGGGGCGAATACCAGCCAACCGACGGCTCCTCGCCAGTGCCTGTAATTAGTTCGGCGGTTGCGCTGGGAGGTAAGTTCTCCGCGCTCAGCAGGCACTCGGTCTCGCCGTCGGTGATGTGCCAACCGTTCTCGGTTGCGCTCACCTGCCAGCGTGGGTGGAAATGCCAGTGCCACCGCCACGCCTTGCCCGTGTCAGCCAATAGGGTGTCCTCCACCACCAGCTCTCGCTCGGTCAGGCGCACTCGGCGTGTGTGTCGGTCAGGCAGGTAGCCGTCGTGGGTGCCTTCTGCCTCGTTGCTTTCGAGGTCTGCCTTCAGCGACGCCCCCGCCTTGCGTCCCCACAGGAACGCTCCGAGTATCTCAGATTGGTTTTGATTGTCCCTCTGCACGGTGTTGTGCGCCGAAGTGCCCCGAAAGTGGTCGCGCCAAGCAGGGTCTTCGTGGTACGCGTAGGTTCCTGTGTCAATCAATAACGGCTTGCCGTCCAACGAGGCGCACACCGACAGCGCATCGGCGTGTCCGTGCGCTGCGAGGCTCCCCAACCCCAGCGGTCCTGCGTCGAACAGCACCTGCCAAGACGCACTATGCAACACCGCATACCCCCCCTGTGTATAGACCCGCGATTCGGTCAGACGCGTGCCCTCTGGTGCTGGGTTGCCGAATAGCCAACAGGTGAGTGTGTCATCCAAACTTACCTCTGGGAATTTGACCCCCTCCCCTTGCGGAAACCCCTCTACCCCCTGCCCCTTCTCCCCTGCAAAGGGAGAAGGGGAGCCACCTGCCCCCCCCTCTCTGCTTGCGGAGAGGAGGGATGGGGGGGTGAGGTTTATTGCCACAATCGGTTCACACCCCACCAAAGTTGCCAGCGCACGCCCAACCACTCGGTAGCGATCTGCCTCTAAGCTCCACATCGGCGCCACCGTGCCGTCGTCCTCGTCACCCACCTGAGGCACATACCCGCTGGCGTCCATCACATTGCGCACAAACGCCACACTGCGCGCCAACCGTTCCCGCACCGCCTCAGGCATCGGGCGCACCCGATAGGCGTGCAGGTAGAACTCCCACACGAACGGCAAGTAGCCGAATGCCTGCTCAGCGTTCACCCCATCGGAAAAGAACTGACGCAACGCCTCTTGCTCTAAGACCCGATAGCCCACCGCCTGCCAGCGCCGTGTGAGTGCGCTTTCGGGCAGGACACTCCCCGCAAACGCCAGTGAAGCCACCTCCCCAATCAGGTGATTGTTTGCCGACGAGCCAGGCGACAGGTGGCGCTCAATGAACTCTCCGTGCTGAACCACCGCCCCACCCAGCCGAGCCAGCACCTCTCGTAGGGTTTCGTAGCCGTTCAGCAGGCGCAGGCAGTATAGCCACACGAACACCCGTATCGCATGCTCCAGCGCGCTCGTCCAGTGGATGCCCCACCCGCGTGGGTTGCGCTCAATCCAGTCCAGCCACCAGCGCAGGCAGGTCTCGGCGTAGTGTGTTTCGCCCGTGAGAGCGTACGCTTGGGCAAGGCGCAGTAGGGGCTGGTGGCGCGACAACTCCCACACATACTTCACCCCGCCTGCCACATCAATTCGGCGGTAATCTATCTGCTTGGCGGGCGCGCTCATCCACTCCTTGCCCAGCACGGGGTTTAGGTTCCAGTTCGGGGGGTCTTGCAAGCGCACATTGTAGCCGAAAAATTGCCACTTACCCTCCAGCAGTGCGTCCGCCTCTGCGATCAGTCGTGCCCGCTCTGGTTCAGGTACACGATCGGGATAGAGGGGCAACCGCAGGGGCAGGTCAGCAAGCCACTGCGCTTCGGTGTTGGGGTCTACCCACCGTCGCCAAGTCTGTTCGGGGGTTTCTTGGGGTAAGGGGGCGACACGCTCGTGGAGCATGCGTATCGCCCTCGTGCCAATCTCCTGCAGGCTCATCGCCCGCAACCGCCGAATCTTCCAACCCCAGTTGCTCATTCGGCAGGATTTTACCTGCTATTCCACACGCACCGTAAACCGCAAAGTGCCTGTGCCGTTCACAGGAATGTTAGAAATCGTCCACACCACTTGCCCATTTTCAAGGCGAGCGGTCGGGTTGCTTCCAATCAGTGTCATCCCCTCGGGCAGAGGTACCGATATCTTCACATTCGTGCCAGGCGCGGTGCCCGTGTTGCGGTAGGTCACGGTGAACTGAACTGTTTCTCCTGGCAGGACTTGGGTCTTATCTTGAGTGATGGTGAGGCTAATCTCGGGTGCAGACCACAGCACGAGTGCTGTCTGGCGTTGAATCGTGACCTGTGTGCCTGCTCGTATCAGATTTCTGTCCCAATCGTACAGGTCGCGGGGCACGGTGAAGGTGTAATCTCTATCGTGCATCGGGTTTACAAGAACGATACCATTCTCGTAGTCGCGGATGAACAAGCCCCCAGATACGATGTCGCCGTTCTGGATGCGAAAGTTGCCAGTGGGCTTACCAAGCGGAATGTACAGTTCGGGTGGGAAGAACCCATTCGGATACTGGTCTTGTTGGCGTCGTGGGTCTAACTGTACAAACACATTGTCATGATTGACAATCAAGCACATGCCGATAGCAAAACGCAAACGCTCGGTTCCGGGACGATACCCTGCATAGTCACCTAACCAGAAAGTGGGCATGAGAATAGATACCTTGTTAGGGTTTTCAGTGACGAGGCGAATACTGTCGCGTAGCAACCGACGATCCCAAGACTGAGGACCGCTACTTCCTGTTGCGGTACCATATAAGGCAACACGCGTATCTCCGGGAGTACCAAACGCGTGAGTTGCGAAATGTTCGAGTAGAAATCCCCCTATGTAGGGCAAAGTTACTGCTCCAGGAGCGTCTTGGGAGGCTCCGGGAATCCCTCTCAACCAGAATCCGGGAGCCCAAGCAACATTAGGGACGAAACCAAAATCTTGCCCAAATTCTTGTTTACCTCGGCTTCCCAGATATTGGAACCAGCCATTAACGGCTTCAATCCAGAGTTGATTGGTTGGGT
>CAKZQI010000027.1 GCA_937139515.1 uncultured Armatimonadota bacterium
TCTTTCAGGGTTGGTCGGGCTTCACCAGCGAGCTGATGCACGGTGTGATTGATAAAGCGATTGAGCTGGGCTACGACATCCTAATGGAGACCCGTGCCCAACCGTCGGTGGAGGCGGAGGCGCAGGCACTGATGGATGGGCGCGTGGATGGAGCGCTCCTCCTGCGGGATTATAACGACCCCCTCTCCGATATCCTGACAGAGCGTGGGTTCCCTCATGTGTTGTTCTTCACGCGCAGCCGCCAAACCGAATCCTACTGGGTGGACTGCGATAACTTGACTGGGGCACGCTTGGCAACCGAACATCTCATTCGGCTGGGACACACGCGAATAGCGCACCTGACGGGTTCTATGAGCGCGCTGAGCGCCCGTGAGCGTCTTCAAGCCTATCGCCAGACGATGGAGGCACACGGGCTGGAGGTGCGCCCAGAGTGGGTCATCCCCGCAACTTATGGCGGGGCAGACCTCTCCCCGCTTCAACAACTGCTGGAGCGCCCCGACCGCCCCACCGCACTCTTTGCGTGGAGCGATGAGGTAGCCATCCGTGCGCTTCGGCTCTGCGAGACGATCGGGCTACGCGTGCCTGACGATGTAGCGATTGTGGGCTACGACTCGACCCCCATCTGCGACCACACGCGCCCCACCCTCACCAGCGTCCGCCAACCGATTTACGAGATGGCATCCTCCGCCGTCGCTTTGCTGGTAGACCTGCTAAACGGTCGCAATCCTGAACCGCGCACACGGCTCTTCGCCCCGAGCCTGCAGGTGCGCGAATCGTGTGCAGGTGAGGCTCATGATGAAGAAAGAGATTGACCCCAAACTGGCGATTGGCGCCTTGGCGCTCTTGATTGTGATTGTGGTCGGCATATACTACTTTGTGTTTCGTACCCCTTCAGGCGAGCTGACTCCCGAACAGGCGGGCGTCGGTGCGCCTGTGCGTCCAGGCGAACTGCCTCCGGGTGCGCCCACGCCTCCGTGGGCGTCCCCCGAAACGCAGAACGCCCCAACCAATCCCTAAGGAGACTGAGTATGCGAAAGTATGGCTTCACTTTGATAGAACTGCTGGTAGTCATTGCGATTATCGCCATCTTGGCGGCGATTTTGTTCCCCGTGTTTGCGCAGGCACGCGAGTCGGCACGGCTCACCACCTGCGCCAGCAACCTCAAGCAGGTCGGTCTGGCAATCCTGATGTACTCCGACGATTACGACGAAACCTTCCCACCCCGACGCGACTTTTTGAACGCAAACTTCGCCGAGAATGTGTGTCGTTCGTGGAAGCACTTGGTGAACCCCTACATCAAAAATAGCGAGGTATTCCGCTGTCCCACGAACCCTACAGCGCGTGTGGCAGACGACGCAGCGGACCCCAGCCAGTGCCCAACGAACCTCCAGCAGACCCCGCGCTTCACGCGAGGCTACTTCTACTATCTGCCTTTCTTCCGTTCTGGGGCGGCGACTGGCTCAGCGGGATGGTGGCGCGGAGTCGGTTATTCCCAGTCGCGCCTTACCCATCCTGCCACGGCGCTCCTCGTCGGTGAGAACAAGGACATCTATCCCGACTACGGACCGTGGATGTCCTATTTCCGACCCGGTCAGTGGGGCACCGAAGGCTACAGCAACTGTAGCGCGCTCCACCGAGGCAGTGAACTGCACTCTAACCTCGTGTTTGCCGATGGACATGTGAAATATGCCCACTGGGAGCAGACTGGAACATCAGCTGGGTGGCTCTATCATTTTGTGCATTGGGAAACGGGCAAGCGCAAGTGGCAGTGCGAAATCTCGTCCATCGATACCGGGCTATTCATCATCGGTGGGCTGGTCGCCAGCGAGTATTTCAACGACCCTGCCCTTCGCAGGCGTGTGAACCGGTTCTATGAGCGAATGGACTTCCGCTGGATGCTGACCGATGGGGGCACCAAGCCGAATGAGCGCACCCTCAGCCATGGCTGGAAACCCGAGACAGGCTTTCTGAATAACCGTTGGAACGAGTACAGCGAGCATAACTTCCTGTACCTGTTGGCGCTCGGTTCACCCAGCACGCCCATCCCCGCTGAATGCTGGGACGCTTGGAAACGCCCCGTCGTGCGCTACAAAGAGTACGAACTGCTTTTGGGCGGTCCGCTGTTCATCCATCAGATGAGTCACGGCTACATCAACTTCAAAAGCCAGCGCGACCGATTGGGCTATGACTACTGGGTCTCCTCACGCAATGCGACACTGGCACAGATTGCTTTCTGTGCAGAGCACTCGGCACGCTACCGCACCTATGAAGGAGGCATATGGGGTCTGACCGCCTCCGACGGTCCCGACGGCTACCGTGCCTACGGCGCACCCGGCTGGGTAGACCACGACGGCACAGTCGCACCGACCGCCTCCATCACCTCAATCATTTTTACCCCTGAGGAGAGCCAGCGCGCCATCAAGACCATTTACGACCGCTATCATCCGCGCCTGTGGGGACGCTATGGGTTCGGCAACGCCTTCAATGTGGACCGCAACTGGTACGACCGCGAAGTGATTGGAATTGACTTGGGGATGATGCTGAACGCACTGGAGAACCATCGTACAGGGCTTATCTGGTCGCTCACGGACAAAATCCCTGCCATTCAGCGCGGGCTGAGGCAGGCGGGTTTTCGTCGCACTACTGAAGACCCTCTACGCGCACCGCTACGATGCGCCCCTTAGATAGTCCAGCACCCACTCGTAGCCCTCGCGAAGGTCGGGCACCTCACCGAGCAAGGTTCTCAGGCGCGCAAAGGCTT
>CAKZQI010000028.1 GCA_937139515.1 uncultured Armatimonadota bacterium
TCGGTGGCGGAAGCAATCAAGCAAATCCGAGAGAAACGCGCTCCCATCAGCGTGCCGATTGAAGGTATTCGGGTGGAACTCGCCGCCTCACTGGAGCCGAACCGAGGACCTGCACGAAATGTGATTGGCTTCGTGCCTGGCAACGACCCCAACCTGCGCGACCAAGTAATCGTGGTGGGCGCGCACTATGACCATTTGGGCTACGGGGAGGTCGGCTCGTTGGCTCCCGAACCGGGCGACATCCACTACGGCGCAGACGACAACGCTTCAGGCACCGCTGGCATTCTGGAGCTGGCTCGGTTGATCGCTCAGAACCGCGAGAAGCTGGGGCGCAGTGTGCTGTTCATCGCTTTCTCGGCGGAAGAAATCGGGCTGGTGGGTGCCGACTACTTCGTACGCAACCCCACCGTGCCCGTGGACAACATCGTGGCGATGTTCAACTTTGACATGATCGGGCGATCAAACGGCGGGCGCGTGAACATCAGCGGGGTCGGTACTTCCGCCGATTGGGAGCCGATTCTGCGGGCGGCGCAGGTGGATGGACTCCAGGTGCAACTGACCGCCAGCGCCAGCGGAGGAAGCGACCACGCCGTCTTCATCCGACGCAATATCCCAGCGGTCTTCTTCTTCACAGGGATGCATCCCGACTACCACCGCCCCTCCGACACTTGGGACAAGATTAACTACGAAGACCAAGCGCGGATTGTGGCGATGGCAGAACGCGCTATCTACGCGGTGTCCACCCGCCCCGAGCGGATGACCTTCACGCGCCCTCAACAACCCCAGCAACAGACCCAAGGTAGTCGGGGCTTCCGAGTGCGGATTGGACTGGTGCCTGAGTACAGCGAGGGTCAAGGTGTGCTTCTCGGTGGCGTGGTGGCGAACTCGCCTGCCGAACGCGCCGGTCTGAAAGCGGGCGACCGCATCCTCGCCGTCGCAGGGCAACGCGTGAATAATATTGAGGAACTATCCGCCCTTTACGAGAAGATGGAACCCGGCAAGCCTGTGGAGTTTACCATCCTTCGTGAGGGCAAGGAACTCAAAGTACAGGTCACTCCTGCCTCACCCCAGGAGTGAAGCTCGTGCAGGGGACAGCCTCGCGGGGCTGTCCCTCCCAAAACGAAACTATCGCCTCCCCTCCATCATCTGCCAGAGGGTTTCCACAGCTTCTTCGGCAGTGGTGGCGGTGGGCACTTCAATCGTCTCCCCGCGCAGATGGAACTCCCAAGTGTCCACCAGCACAATCGGCTTGCCCATGCGCAGGGCGAGCGCGATTTCGGACAGCGTGCCATAGCCCCCACCAATCGCAATCGCACCCTCGCAAGCGCTGGCAATGAGGTAGTTGCGCCCCTCGCGTAGCCCCGTGAACAAGGCGACTTCAATATGGGGGTTCGGAGGCGATTCTTGGGCACTCGCGCCGGGCAGTATGCCAATCGTGAGACCGCCTGCGGAGCGTGCGCCATCCGCGACCGCCTCCATCACCCCTGTCATGCCCCCGCAAATCACGACCGCCCCCCGCTCCGCCAAGAGGCGCCCCACTGCGCGCGCCATCTCGGCTTGGTGGGGCGTGCAAATTGACCCCCCCATCACCGCCACAACCCGACGATAAGTTCGGTTCATTCGTCTACGCGCAGAATGAGCATGTTGTACTGCTCAGTGGTCGCGAAATGGTACGAGATGCTCCCCATGGAGAGCCGTTCCAATAGCGAGTGCCCCCGTGCGCCCAAGATGAGCAGGTGCGACCCCGTTTCTTTGATTGCCTCACGCAGGGAGGGGATAATCGGTCCTTCCACCACCACCGACTCACACGAAGCGCCCAGCGGCTGAAGCAAATCGCACACTTGGCGGTTGCGCTCGTGGAACTGCTCCACGACCCACTCAGCGCCCTCAGTGCCGAGCGCAGGCACCCCCTTGAGCATCAGTTGGAGGGCCTCCTCGTCCAGCTCGTAGGCGGTGGTGACGGCGATGCGTCGGAGATGCTGAGGCGCAAACTGCACAAGGCGTTCCACACAAGCGCGGTTGTAGGACGAGTGGTCGGTCGCCAGCACAGCGCGGATGCCTTCATCGGTGGGGGGAGCAGTGTGGGCAATCAGCAGGCTCTGCTTCGCATGGGTGAGCGCTGCCCGAACCACACTTCCCACGAACAGCGCCTGAAGCGTGCTTTTCTGGGAGGCGCCCAATGCCAGCAAGTCAGCACCGAGTTCATCCGCCACTCTGAGAACCTCATTGCTGGCGTGTCCTTCGCGCAGAAGAGGATGGGCAGTCAGCCCGACGCTTTGGGTACGCTCAGTCGCCCCCTGGAGGGCGGTCTCCGCCACTTGGCGTTGAGCGTTCTGTGCTTCTATGAACACCTCTTCGGGAAACGGTGCTACCACGCCGACCAGTGGAGGGCGCACTGGCTCCACCACAGCAACCGGATAGACCTCTGGCTCAGAAAAACCGAGCGCACACAGCCAATCCAGCGCGTTTTGATACGCGCCACTCGGGTCAACTCCGACAACGATTTTCATGGATTTTAGTTCTCCTGGTTAGGCTTCGTCCAGTATCTGGCGTACTCGCTGGACTAACTGCGACGGCGTGTAGGGCTTGGGCAGGAAGTTGATGCCAGCATCCAACACGCCGTGGTGAGCAATCACATTCTCGGTGTAGCCCGATGCATAGAGTACCTTAATTTTGGGGTGGATGCGCACAACGAGGTCGGCGAGGGCACGCCCACTCATCACGGGCATCACCACATCGGTCAGCAGAAGGTGGATGGGTTCGGGGTGCTGTTCCGCCAGCTGAAGCGCCTCGGCGGGGCTGGCACATTCCAACACCCGGTATCCAAACCGGCGCAGGCTTTCTGCAGCGACCGCACGCACATCGGCTTCGTCCTCCACCAGCAGGATGACCTCATGTCCGTGAGTCTCAACTTGAGTAGGTAGAGTGGGGAGCGGCTCCGGTGCTTGGTGTGCTTGGGAACGCGGGAGATAGATTTTGAAGGTAGTGCCTCGTCCGGGTTCGCTGTAAACCCAGATGTGCCCCCCCAGCTGGCGCACGATGCTGTACACTACCGATAGTCCCAAACCAGACCCGCGCTCGGGGCGAGTGGTGAAGAACGGCTCAAAAATCCGACGCCGCACCTCAGGCGTCATCCCTACCCCTGAATCGGAAATCGCCAGAAGCACATAGTCGCCTGGCAACACATCAAAATGGGTGCGTGCGTACTCGGTGTCCAGGTAGACATTTGCCGTTTCTACAGTGAGGGTTCCCCCTTCAGGCATCGCCTCGCGTGCGTTTAGCACGAGGTTGTATATTACTTGGGTTAATTGAGTCGGGTCGGCTTCCACCGTCCAAGTCGGCTGGTCTAAGTGGAGTTTGAGGTGGATGTTGGCAGGGAGCCAACCTTGAGCGACTCGTACCGCCTCGCTCACCAGTTCGCTGGGGTTGAGCACCTGGATTTGCATCGGCTGGCGACGAGCGAAGGTCAACAGCTGGCGGGTAATCTGCGAGGCTTTGTCCACCGCTTGAATGGCGCGTTCCAGGTACTTTTGAGCGGGGCTATCTTGGGGCGTGGAATCTTGTGCCAACTCGACGAACCCCAACACGGCAGTGAGCATATTATTGAAG
>CAKZQI010000029.1 GCA_937139515.1 uncultured Armatimonadota bacterium
AAGCACGAGGTAAGTCAGGATATGTCCGCAGGGGAGCGCAGGCGTCTTCCCTGCACCGTTGTTCGGAGTCTTGAGCATGGATACCCAAGCCACGAAAGGTAGCACGGGCATCCTGCCCGTGAGCCAAAACAGGGGCGGGCACAGGAAGCGTGCTCGGGCAAGGATACCCAAGCCACGAAAGGTAGCACGGGCATCCTGCCCGTGAGCCTAAACAGGAGCGGGCACAGGAAGCGTGCTCGGGCAAGGATACCCAAGCCACGAGCGGGCGAGACGCCCGCGCTCCCAGTGATTTTTCAAACACCTTCACCCTCACTCCTAAGACTTAGGAGAGGATATTGTGCCTCCTCAGAGCCGCTGGCGGGAGTGGTTCCATTTGTGAAAATGTTCACAAACCTTGACTGACGGGCAGGAAGTAGGGTAGAATATGGCTAAATGAAGACCGCTATGCGCTCTGCACCTGTGCCGACCTTGCGCGCCTTCTCTATCGAGAAGATGCGCAGCTATTGGCTTCTGAGCAAGCCCCGCGTGACGATTCTGGTCTGGCTGACGACGGTGGCGGGCTTAGTGTTGGGCGCTTGGGGGCAGTCGGTGAGTGGCTCGCTCATCTTGCTCACCCTGCTCGGCTCGTGGTTGGTGATTGCGTCCGCAAATGCGCTCAACCAAGCGATGGAATGGGTTCAAGACTCGCAGATGACGCGCACCGCAGGGCGCCCTATTCCTGCAGGCTTGGTGCGCGTGCACGAAGGCTGGATTGTTGGCGTGCTGTGGGGCATCTTGGGAGTGGCTTTGTTGGCGCTCTTTGCCAATACGCTTGTGGCGCTGTTGGGGCTTGTTTCGATCCTCTCCTATGCGTTTGCTTATACCCCACTCAAACGCTACACGCACCTCTGCACTGCTATCGGTGCGGTGCCAGGCGCGATGCCCCCTCTGGCGGGTTGGGTCGCCGTCACGGGGTCGGTCTCGCCTGAGGCATTTCTGTTGTTCATCATTCAGTACCTGTGGCAGTTTCCCCACTTCTGGGCGATTGCGTGGCTCAATCGTGAGGACTATGCGCGTGTGGGGTTCCATATGCTACCTTACGCAGGCGCAGATGGTATAGGCACCTCGCGCTTGGTGCTGTGGTACACCCTGATGCTGGTGATTTTCAGCGCCGTGATGGGCTTCTACCTGAGCAAGCCGTGGCTTTATCTGGTGGGAGTGGTGTTGTTGGGCGTCTGGCATCTGCACAAGTCGCTTCAGTTCTATCGTGCGCCTGAGCGCCTTACCGCACGGGGCGTGCTGATGGCGTCGGTGCTCTACCTTCCCTTGCTGTTGATTTGGGTGATTATCAGTCGTTGACGGAGGTCAGAAAATCATGGTCAAAACGAAGGTTCGTCCACAAAGTTCGCATCGCGGTCCTGGCGGTGGCAGTGATACCCTACCCCCTCGCCCCCGATGGGGCGACGGTCACGGCGACCATATGCCCGACCGTACGCAGACGGCGAGGCTGGGGCTGTACATTTCCTTGGGCGCGCTGGCGATGATGTTCGGCGCGATTGCGCTGATGTATCTGCTTCGTCTGCCCGACCGAGGCGCGTATGTGTTTGAGCTGCCTCGTCTCAGCTGGTTCAGCACTGCCCTGCTGTTGGCGAGCAGTATCACCTGCCAGATGGCGCTCCACGCAGTGCGCCACGAGCGTGTGCGCTTCGCCTTGAGGGGCGTGTGGCTCACCCTGATACTGGGTGCGGTGTTTCTGGTGTTGCAGTTTGTGAGTTGGGCAGATGTGGCACGCCAGCTGGATGGGAACCCCAGCAACTTCTTCACTGCGTTGTTCTATGTGTTCACCGCCTTGCATGGCATCCACCTGCTCGGTGGGCTGGTGTGGCTTGGGCTGATGGCGTGGCACCTGATGAGTCAGCTCAAACCAAACCCGCTGACGATTGAGCTCGGCACGACCTATTGGCACTTCTTGGGCGTACTGTGGGTCGTGCTGTTTGGCTTGATGCTGATTAAGTAGGATGAAAGCAACACGCTTGCTGATGATGGTCTCTTGGCTGGTTCTGCTGGTGGCGCTGGGGGTGTTCACCTTTGCGCTCCGGCAGTATCAGAATCGCCCCAAGCAGGCTCAAGGGGGCGTGCAAATCTTAGCCGAGTCCCCGCGCCTGCAGGTGCTGGGCGAAGTCAAACAACCGTTCAAGTTCACCGACCAGTGGGGGGAGCCGTTCGACTCGGAGCGACTCAAGGGTAAGGTCTGGGTTGGCTACTTCTTCTTCAGTACCTGCGTGAGCGTGTGCCCCATCATGAACCGAAACGCCATAGACATCCAGACCGAGTTTCTGAACAATCCCGATGTGCTCCTGGTGGGTTTCACCGTCGACCCCGAAAACGATACGCCTGAGGCGCTCCGCAAGTGGGGCGAGAAACACAACGCCCAGAAGGGCAAATGGTACTTCCTCACGGGCGACAAAGAGACCCTCTACAAGCTCTCCATACAGACCTTCAAGCTCGGCGTGTCGGAGGGCGACGACACCCACCAGATTCTGCATAGCGACAAGCTGTTCATCGTAGACCGTCAGGGTCGCATTCGAGGCTACTATTCTGGCTTAGACCGCAACAAGGTGCAAGAGCTGATTGCCGATGTTCATGCCCTGTTGAAGGAGTAGTACGCCAACATCTGCCATAGCCAATACTGCCCCGCTGGATGATGCCACAGCGAAACGGGCATCTCGCCGTGATGCCCCGCAAAGTGGAGCGTGGTGATGAGCAGTTGCCCCTCGCCTTGCCTCGCTTCGCCCAGATAATCGTGTACAAAGCCCGTGCGCGTGTCCACACGGCGCCAGAGAGGTGTCCATCCATCCCATAGGGATTGCATCGCATCGGGTTTGAGCGCACGGTCTGTGCTGAAGGCGTACTCGGTCGCTCCGATGCCCTCTGGTCGGGGCAGATGTTCCCATATCGGATGTTCCAGCGTTAGGTGGCATGCCTCACGCCAGAATGGAAGCGGCTCTGTGGGCAGGTCTGTCCCCTCCATCACCAACAAGATGCCCCTGCCTCCCTGCCCCAGCCACTCGGACAGCTCACGGTTCCAGCGCGTGGTGAGCAGAATCCCCTCCACTTCCTGCACGGAGCTCACACGGCGAAAGTTTGGCAGGTCAGGCAAGCCGATAATCTGCCCTGAGGGGTCGTAAAGGCTCACCGCACCCAACGCTCCCCAGTCAGGCACAGGATAGATACCCCAATCCCAACTGTTTTGGGCGATCACTCGGTCGTTCTCTTTCAACAGGGCGACGAAGCGTAGTCGTTTGGGCTGTGCTACTTGCGGGAGCTGAACTTTCTGCACAGGTAAGTGTGTCAACCCGCCCGCAGGCAGGGAGTCAATCGGGATAGCCCCTCGACTCGCTCCACAACGCCACTCCAGAACAAGATTTTTGAGAGGGGCACTGTAATGAGAGACGCTCAGAATAGGGTAAACCGCCCGCCCGCCGAAGTGATTGAACGGGTCAGGATAAGCAGGTCGGTCGCCTCCAGCAAGCCACACGCGCCGACGATGCCAATCCAGTAGGATGACCGTATCGGCGTTGAATGTCCGATAGGCTCGGGCATCCACCTTCAAATTGCTCAGCTCATCCAAGATGCCTGATGTGGTGATGGGTGTGTCTTTTAGTCCGGTAACCACATAGCCTGAGGTGCCCTCCAAAGAGCGCATCGTTTCCAGCACCAGCTTGTGGTGTGTCGCCAGCTCCCGACGCGAGGTTTGTATAAGTTTAGGCACATAAACCTCTACATTTTGGCGTTTGAGTCGCCCTTCCACGAAGGGTGTTTCGTAGAACCAGCGAACTCCCTGCGGATTGCGCTCTGGGTCGTTCTCTATCCACCAGAGGTCGTTTTGTGCAAGTTTTTGTCGCAAAGTTGTATAGTCTCTCAGCGTATCATGGTCGCAAAATTCACCCTG
>CAKZQI010000030.1 GCA_937139515.1 uncultured Armatimonadota bacterium
GGGGGTGTTTGGGGGTTTGGGTGCGGTGGCATGGGGGATGGGTTGTGAAGTTGGGCGGTTTGATTGCGATGTTGAACTCAACTCAGGAACCCTTGTCAGGAGGTCGGGGGTGAGGTCAGATTCTTCGCTGCGCTCAAAATGACAAAATGGGGACGAGGAGCACGAGCGGGCGAGACGCCCGCGCTCCCAGACAAAAGTTCGCACCGCTACCGAAAGCCCTGAACCAGCGCCTGCGCCAAAATGCCCCAACCGTTCGCCAGCGTGAACACCAACAACTTCGCCGGAAGCGACACAATCACCGGGGGCAACATCATCATTCCCATCGAGAGCAGAATGCTCGCCACAATCAGGTCAATAATCAAAAACGGGATGAAGATGTAGAAGCCGATCAGAAAAGCGGTCTTCAACTCGCTGAGAATGAAGGCGGGGATGAGCGTTGTGAGCGGCAGCTCGTCGGCAGTGCGTGGGGCGGGTTGCTTGCTGAGGCGGATGAACAGGTTGAGGTCTTCGGTGTAGGTTTGGCGGAGCATAAAGGCGCGTACGGGCTTCTGAGCGCGCTGGGTCGCCTCTTGGAAAGTAATCTCTTGGCGCATATACGGCTCCAGCGCTGTGCGGTTTATCTCGTCCAGCGTCGGCGCCATCACATAGAAGGTCAGGAACAGGCTCAGCCCTATCAGCACAGGGTTCGGCGGGATGTTGGGCGTGCCTAACGCACTCTTGAGGAACGACAGCACAATCACAATCCGCGTGAACGCCGTCATCATCAACAGAATAGAGGGCGCCACCGAGAGCAAGGTCAACAGCGCCAGGATTTGAAGCGAGGTAGAGACCTCTTGTGGGTTGCGGGCGTTGCCGACCTCAACGCTCACGCGGGGCAGAGGCACGGTCTCCTGCGCCATCAACGCAAGTGGAACCAGCCCCAAAACGATCACCCAAACCCAGCGGTTCATACGCCTCTCCCCAATAGCGTCTCCAGTTTCTGGCGGGTCTGTTGCAGGCGTGTTTGGACCTGCTGTTCCGTTTCGCGCTGGTAGTCCGAAGGGGGGCTATACGGCTGGGCGCGTCGGAGGGTTTGTTCAAAAGTGGCGTCGGCGGGAGCGGGGTTCGCTTCGGGCAGGGTGTCGGTCAGGTCAGCGATCAGTTGAAGCCCTTGCGGGGTACTGCCCACGAGGAGCAGTTTATCGCGCGCCTTGACCAGCATCAGGCTCCCACCCGGCACCGCGCGGGTTTCAATCACCTTGACCTGTCCATCCACAGGGGAGCCGTTGCCCGTTTTGCTCGCCCAGCCGAGCAGTTTGGGCAAGCCGTAGCGTAGCCCGACGGCGACCACCCCCAGCGCCAGCGTCGCCTGAAGCCAGTTGAGCGAACCCCCTGAACTGGGCGGGGGCGCAATCCCGACGGGCGACCCTGTCCGCGTGCCGAACGCCCCCGGCTCCAGCGAAGCGTTCGGCTCCTGAGTCCACAGGCAGGCGACAAGCGCAATCCACAACCCTATTAGTGCGACGGTTCTCATCTTAGGCTCCTAACTTTTGCACGCGCTCGGCGGGCGAGAGGATTTCGGTGATACGCACAGCGAAGTTATCTTCCACCACGACCACCTCGCCCCGCGCAATCAGTTTGCCGTTGACCAGCACCTCAACGGGTTCGCCCGCCGTTTTATGAAGTTCAATGATAGACCCTGTGCCGATTTCCAGCAGTTCGCGCACTGCCAAGTTCACGCGCCCCAGCTCCACCGAGACCTCCAACGGGATGTCCAGTAGGAGGTCTAAGTTGCGTTCGGTGGGTTCCTCCGGCTCGGCGAACGGGTTGAACGCCATTGGCGTCGCTGTGGGGGCAGGCGTTTCGGGTTCGCTGAGGAGTGAGGCGAGCGGGTCATCTTGGGCAGGTTGCAAACCTAGCAAAGCGCGTGCCAGCCCCTCTGTGAGAAGCCAAGTGAGCGTGAACGGCGTGCGGTCTGGTATCTGAACCGTGAAGCGAGTGACGATTACCTCGTCCACAATCAAGAAGTTGGGCGGGAAGGTCACCGGTTCGTGGTGCGCTTGGGGGTCAGCAGGGCTGAAAGCGGTATTGCGCAGGTTCCCGAACGCTATCGCCAAGCCTTGGCTAAGGTGTCCTGCGAACTCCTTGAACAGCTGGACGACGGTCTCGTCTATCGTTTCGCTCGGCGTGCCTGTGAGTGCCTCAATGAGCGCTTTTTCGGTCTCGGCGCGCTCGCTCATCTGGTCGCCCACGACAACCAGGCTCGGCTCATCAGACGCCTCACGGAAGCCAATCTGGGCGTACAACACCGGGTCGGCGGTGAGCAGGGTCAGGTCGGTGATGGGCACCGCTTGACTGGTGGGCGTCGGGATTTCCACCAGCACATTATTCTGCTCCGAGAGCTGCATCGCCACCGTCTGCCAGACGGTTTCTTGCTTGACCACGAACTGCGTTAGGACTTCGGGCTTCACCGTGCTCACAGGCTAATCCTCCGTAACGATATCAGTAATGCTAACGACATAGCGTCGGTTGCGGATGGCGGGTTTGCCACGATATTTCAGTTTATCTTCAATCAGCACATCAATCTTGCCGTTCGTTGGGGCATTGAGGACGAGCGTATCGCCCACTTTGAGTTCCAGTAGTTGTTTGAGGGTCATTCGGGTGCGCCCCAAGCGTGCGTGGCAGGTCATTCGGGTCTGCTTGAGGTGTTGGGTGAGCGCATGGCGGATGTAGGGTGTGGTGCGCTTGCCTGAGGCAGAGACCCAGTTCTGCGAGCTGAGGCGTGGGGTAATCGGCTTGATGACCATGTGGGGCACACAGAGGCTCATCGCATCGCGTCGGTCGCCCACGCGTGCCTCCATCAGCGCAGTAATCACAATATCGCTGGGGGGCGCCACCTGAACGAACTGGGCGCTGGTCTCCAAACTCTCCACCTGCGGGTCCAGTTGCAAGATGCTCTCCCACGCACTACGAAACGCCATCAGCGCACGCTCTGCCAGCGCAATCACGAGGGGACGCTCTATGTCGGTGAAGTTGTTGCGCTCAATCGGGCGCCCGACCCCTCCCAGCAGGCGGTCAATCAGCGTGAACACCAGCGAGTACTCCATCTCCAAAACCGACTCGCCCGTGAGGGGAGGCGAGGCGAAGATGATGAAGCACGACTCCTTGAGCGAGCGCATATAATCCTCGTAGGGGATTTGTTCCAGCGAGATAAGTTCAATATGCACGGGCACGCGTAGGTAGGTGGCGAAGTTGGTGGCGCACAGGCGGGCAAAGGTCTCAAATACCATTTGGAGGGTACGCAGTTGGTCACGCGAGAACTTGTCGGGGCGTCGGAAGTCGTACACCTCGTAGGCGATCATGCGCTTCTGGTTGGCTCGCGTGCCGACCGGTGTCGCAGCGGGCGACCCAAAATCGGCTCCTGAGGAACCCTCGTCCGCACTCAGCGAGGCTAATAACGCCTCAATCTCGGCTTGCGAAAGAATCTCGCTCACGGTATGTCCACCTCCTGTGCCCTAAACCCCTTGTGGTTCGCTCCTGCTTGATTATCGGCAGGTTCAGGTAGTTTTTGCAGGGGTGGATGGGTTGGTGAGCGTCTCCCCCTGTTAGCCCGAGCGTTAGTAAGGGGTCTCAAACAGAGTGCGCGCACACCCTTCAGGATGACAAGAAGCCTTGCGAGTGTGATTGAAATCACTGAAAAGGCGACCTTTTGTTAAGGTAGTTTTAGAGCGGAGGTGCACCATGAACCTACCTGAACTCAGTTATGTGCAGTACTGGTTGGTGTACAATGCCTTTTCGTTTACCATAGCGGTGATGGCAGCGTCAGGGCTTTTCTTCCTGCTTGCCCGCAGCTATGTCGCCCCGAAGTACCATATTGCGCTCTATCTCTCCGCGTTAGTTGTGTTCATCGCTGGGTATCACTACTTCCGCATCTTCCTGAGCTGGGATGAGGCGTACGATTTCAGCCAAGCCTCAGGAACCTATGTGCCCAGTGGTAAGCCGTTCAACGACTTCTATCGTTATGCGGACTGGCTGATTACCGTACCGTTGCTTCTGACCGAGCTTATCTATGTGATGGCACTGCCTCGTGCGAAGGCGAATAGCCTCATCACCCGCTTGGTCATCGCGTCGGTGATTATGTTAGTGACCGGCTATCCTGGAGAGATAGCGCGCGACGATATGACGACCCGTCTCATCTGGTTCGTGCCCAGCACGCTGGCGTTCATCTACATCCTGTATGTGCTGGCGACGGAGCTGAACCGTGTGGTTGCTGAAGCGAAGTTCTCAGAAGCCGTCAACCGACGCATCTTCGCAGCGCGCAACCTGACGATTATTACCTGGCTGTTCTATCCGATTGCCTATCTGGTGCCTGTGTTCGGCATTTCGGGTGCCACGGCTGAGGTAATCGTCCAGCTTGGCTATAGCATCGCCGACCTGACCGCTAAGGCGCTGTTCGGCGTGATGCTCTACCTGATTGCTCGCGAGAAGACCCTGGCAGAAGAGCCAGAGTACGCTCGCACCGCCGCGACCCCGTAAACTCACCATTTGGTGCGACTCCTCCATAGGGGTCGCACCCACTCCAAAGACGAGGAGGCTGATGTTATGAAAAAGAATGGTTTTACCCTTATAGAGCTGCTGGTCGTGATAGCGATTATAGCGATACTGGCGGCGATATTGTTCCCTGTATTTGCACAGGCTCGTGAACGGGCACGCTCGGCAACCTGTCTCAGCAACCTGAAGCAGACCGCGCTCGCGACCAGCATGTATGTCCAAGACTATGATGAAACCTTCCCGGTGAATTTGTACCTGAACTTCCAGCCCAGCGGTACGCCGTGTGTGTTCTCGTTCTACCAAGCGATTTACCCCTACCAGAAGAGTGCAGAGGTGTGGGTCTGCCCTTCCAACCCGCAGGCAGTGGACATTCAGCTTGCCTTCCAGCTGGTGCAGCTACCGCCTATCTGCCAACCTGCCTTGAAGTTCTACAGCTACGATTTCAACTTCGGGCTGATAGATTTCGGTGTGGATAACAATCTATTCCCTGGCACAGGTCGCGCTGTCAAGCGATTGGCTCAGATAGAGTACCCTGTTGAGACGGCGGTCATCTATGACGGTTCTATTGTGTTCCAAGGAGGACCGTTCAACCTGTTTGATACCCCGATTGAGGGGCGCCACGCAGAGTCAGCAAACGCGAACTATGTAGACGGACACACCAAAGTGGTGCGCCTGAGAAAGATGCTCGACTCGTCCGGACGATGGCTCTTTGGGCGTGCGATGGACAACCGATCCAATGTTTACGGTTGGCTGGTGTCCGACGGCGGTCCTTACAACGACCGCTATCAGATGCGGGGCATTCCGACACGCAACGCCGATGGCACTTGGGGCTTGATTGACCCCTGAAGGCTTCCAAAGTCCTCACTATCTCGCATCCCCACCCTCTTTATGGAAGGTGGGGATGTGGTTTTGTCAGAGGTATCGCTTCCACCAATCCAGATAGCGCTCTAAGCGGTCGCGGCGCAGGTCGGGGAGTCCACTGCGCGAGAGACCGTGGCTACTTTCCTGCGGATAGCGCACATACAGCACCTCGCGCCCTAACCGTTTGAGCGCAGAGAACAGCTGGTCTGCTTCACTGATGGGACAGCGCAGGTCGCCCTCGCTGTGGACAATCAGCAAGGGAGTGTGAATGCGCCCTGCCGAGGCGAGGGGTGAACACTCCCACAGTTTCTGAGGCTCATCCCAAAAGTTGCCCTTCCAATAACGGTTGGGGATTTGCGGGAAGTCGGAAGTCCCGCCCATACTCACAAGGTTCACGACACTGCGGTCGGTGATTGCCGCTTTGAAGCGGTCGGTGTGTCCCACAATCCAGTTGGTCATATACCCGCCGTAGCTCCCGCCTGCGACGCCCATCCGTTCGGGGTCTACAAACGGCAGGCTCTGCAGATAATCGGCGACGCTCATCAGGTCTTTGAAGTCGCTGTTGCCCCAATCGCCCCGAATGGCGCGGGCGAACTCCTCGCCGTAGCCCATGCTCCCGCGCGGGTTGGTGTAGGCGACCACATAGCCCTCCGCTGCGTGCAGTTGGAACTCGTGGAAGAACACGCGCCCATACATCGCGTGCGGACCGCCGTGTATCATTAGGATGGTGGGGTAGCGTTTACTGGGGTCAAAGTCAGGCGGTTTCATCAGCCAGCCGTGGATTTTGACGCCATCATCGGCTTCCACCTCAAACTCTTCGGGCGCCACAATCTCCACCTCGTCCAACAGCGGCTGGTTGAGGGCAGTGAGCGGGCGCGTGTGGAGGGTGTTGCCCGTGCGCTCGGCGTAATGCACCTCGTGCGGTTGGGTAGGCGAGCCAACGAGCATCGCCATTCGGTGCGCATCGCCTGCGATAGAGAGGTCTGCCACTTCAAAGTCGCCGTCCATCAGTTTCTCCAAGTGGGTGCCGTCGCGTCGCACACGATAAGGATAGACCCCGCCCCGCTCACTCACGAGGAAATAAATCATTTCGCTATCAGCGCTCCAGAGCAGGGGTGCGCCCCCACCGAACTCGCGCACATCGGTCAGCGTGCTGACCCCGACCGTGTTGTCCAAGTTCGGAATGAGGTCTACGGCGTCGCCCCCCTCCACCGACACGAGCCACACATGGTCGTTGCGCGGGTACGACTCTTCGGGGTCGGGGTTGCCGATGTAGGCAAGGTGCTTGCCATCGGGCGACCAGCGCAGGACATATTTGGGTCCGTAGGGAGCGTCCACACGACGCGGTTCGCCCCCCTCGGCAGGCACAATCCAGATATCTACCTTGCCCGGCTCGTTATCGGGGTCGGGCTGACGGTTGCTGAGAAAGGCGATGCTCTTTCCGTCGGGCGACCAAGTGGGGCTGGACTCGCTGTAGGCGGAGTCCGTGGTGAGCTGGCGCATCTCGCCCGTCGCCACATCCACCACATAGAGGTGATAGCGTTGATTGAGGAACACACCGTCGCCGTCCAGCCGCCAGTAGGCGCGCTCAATCACGAGGGGTGGGTTGGATAGCCCTTTCTCTTGGCGTTCTTTGCGGGCGCGCTCGCGCCATTCAGGAGCAGTTTCGCGGTAAGTGAAGGCAATTTGGGTGCCATCGGGCGACCAAGCGAACTCGCCGATACTGCCCTCTTCCAAGCTCGTAAGCGGGCGTGCCTCACCCCCGTCCGCTGGAATGAGGTAGATTTGGCTCTTGGGCTTCTGACGGTTGCTAATAAAAGCAATCTGTTTGCCGTCGGGCGACCATCGGGGCTGGGAGTCGCTCCATTCGCCATAGGTAAAGGGTTGAGGCTGGTCTTCCCCAACCCGCACACGCCACAAGTTAGAGAAATATTTATTCTTCTCGGTATCAATCCATTTGTACACGAACACCACCTGCGAGCCGTCGGGCGCGATTTGAGGACTGCCCAACAAACGGATACGAAACAGGTCGTCAATAGTGATTTTGCGTTTCATAGGAACCTCCAAGCCTCTGGTTCGCAGTGGTGGGAATTGTTCCTGCCTTCGGGCAGGCTGGGGGAAGGGCAAGACAGATTTGAAGGAACCCCTCCCCCAAGTGTTGGCTGTTAGTTGCTCTCTTCAGTGGGAGGCGCAACCTGTTCAGGTGCGGAGTTGGTCTGTGCGCTCATACGCACGGCGCCGATGCGTTGGGCAATCTGCATCAGTTGTTGTGCCATCTCGCCCAGTTTGCCGTTGCCATCGCCCATCGCTTGCAGTCCGCTGAGGGCGCCATCAATAGTCATCCCTAAGCCTAAGCCTTTGGCGTACTGTTCGGTCATGCGGGCGAGCGTTTCGGGGTCGCCGAAAATGTTCATAGTGCCTCGGCTCATGAACTCGCCAATCGAGCGCGCCAGCTCCACCTGCACATCGCGCTGGGCTTCCACGCGCAGTTTCTCGATTTCGAACTTGAGCGCCGCTTCGCTGTAGGTCTGGCGGTACTCCAGCGCTTGGCGTTCCACTTCCACGCGGGCGCGCTCCACCTCCACCTGTTCGCGAGCGATGTTGATGTCCACCATTTTCAGGGCGGTCTCACCGCGTGCGACCTGTTCGCGGGCTTTCGCTTCGGCTTCGGCGCGGGTAAGCGTCGCTTGCGCCTCCAGTTCTGCCGCTTGCTTGCGCGCTTCCGCCTGCTTCACCTCAGCGAACGCCTGCACTTGCACATCGGTCTCGCGCTTGATGCGCTCCTGCTCGATTTGTTGTTTGGCGGCGATGAGTTTCGCTTGCGCCTCGCGTTCGGCGGCGGCAACTTGTTGCACGGTAATAATCTGCTGGTTGGCGCGCTCGCGCTCGGCTTGGGCTTCCAGCGCTTCGCGTTCGGCTTCGGCGCGTCGGCGTTCGGCTTCGGCGACCGCTATCTCCTTCTCGCGCTCGGTTAGCTCCACCGTCTTGGCGCGCTCGATGTCGGTCTTCTGGAGCTCTTGCTGGCGCAGGAGCAGGAGTTTGTCGCGCTCGATGGCGGCGGTGCGCACCGCTTGGTCTTGCTGGATTTCCGCCTCTTTTACTTGGCGGTCTTGCTCGATGCGGTAGGTCTCTGCCTCGCGCTTCTTCTCGGCTTGCACTTTGGCGACTTCGGACTGCTGAGCCGCCTCAGCTTCGGCACGCTGGCGCTCCAGCTCCAGAATCTCTTTCTGCGTCTGCACGCTCTTGAGCGTGATTTCGCGTTGTGCCTCCAGCTCGAGGCGGTTGCGCTCGACCAACGCCGACTGCGTAATCTCGGTGATTTTGCGCTTACCCTGAGCGTCAAAGATGTTGTTGTCCGAGAGAAGCTCCTGAGAGGTCTGGTCTAAGCGGGAGATGGTGACCGATTCGAGGGTCAGTCCGTTTTGCTCGAGGTCGGCACGCACAAGTTGTTGTACCCCGCTGGCGAAGGCGTCGCGCTGGGCGTGGATTTCCACGAGGTCTTTGGTCGCCGCGACACTTCGGAGTGCCGAGACGAGCTTCTCAAACACCAACGCCGAGACCGATTGGGCGTTGACCGACTTGTCTCCCAGCGAGCGCGCCGCGTTGAGCACCGACTCGGCGTCGGGTTGAACCTTGATGTAGAACTCCGCCTTCACATCCACACGCAGGTTATCGCGGGTAATCAGCGCGTCGGGTCCTTTGCGCTCCACTTCCAGTTTCATCGTCTCCAGCGAGACGGGCACGCGCTCGTGCAGGAACGGCACATAAAGTCCACTGCTGTCAATCAGCACACGCCGTCCGCGCCATCCCGTAATCACATACGCCAAGTTCGCGGAGGGACGCAGGAACAGGTACTTCAGGGCGAGCATATAGCCCGAGATTAGGATGAGCGAACCGCCTACAATCCAGCTCACCAGCGAGTGGAAGTAGGTCCAGTTGCCCACGAATGCGCCCCCGATGAACCCTAACAGGGTTAGGAACAGCCCCAACAGCATCAGTAAGATGAGCATCCGATTTACCCCCTTCGTAGATTTTGCTCCGTTTCAGGGTTTTCCTGCAAGAAGGGTTCGCTGAGGTCGACCCCGAACGGATTTGGCTCCACGATGTATTCGTTTGTCCGCTCGTTATACTGTGCCACCAGCACGGGGGTTCCCGCAGGGATGGGAGGTTGCCCCGGCAGGGTGCGACAGCTCACACGCACGATGTCCCCGCTCCGAGCGTGAATATTGGCGACCCCTTGCTGAGAGTCGATCGTGAACACCGCCTGTCCTGTGCATCCGACGAGGTCGTATCGGGTGGGGGCGCGCTCCTCGCCGAGCAGACGAAACCGTCGCACCAGCAGCCCCGTCGTGCGCCCGATGAGTGCCATACCCACCAAACTTGCGACCACCGAGAGAGGCAGAAACAGGGTGGGCGTCTTGAGCAGGGGTTGAAGTAAGCCGTTGACGGTCAACCCAATCGCGCCCCAGAAAATCATCAGCACGGGGAATAGCACCGTGAGCGGAACGCCCATGCCTATCCCGAAGATTTGGAGGATTTTCCAGACGAAGGCGGTCGGGTCATCGTGATGGTGGGCGTGGCTCTTGTTCAGGTCGTGCGAGTCGGCATCGCTTGATTCGGCTTCGGTGGTCTCGCCCTCCGCAGAGCCATCATCCGCTTCTCCTGCGCTACTGCCCACCGCAGTGAACAGCAATCCTGCCGACAGAACAATGCCCACCACCAGCGGCAACGCGAAGAGAAAGTTCCACCATTCCAACAGTTGAGCGAACGACATCGTTGCCTTGCTGTATTATTATACGCTACTCTATTGGGATTGCTCCAGAAATTTGAGTAAGTCGTTTGGGCGTGTTCTGCTTTGTGGGCGGGGTGCCCGAGCCATGATTTTCTAAGCCGGCATAACTCACTCGAATGCTTCACGCACGGGCATCTCAAACCCTGGCAACACGGGCGCACCCCTGAGCATGTCCTGCTCCGTGAGAACCTCCACTGTGCCGTCCGCGCGGTACACCGTAATCGTGCGCTGGTCAGGGTCTGCTACCCACACCACCTGCACGCCCGCCTCCAGCCACTCTGCGACCTTGTCCTGCAGGTAAGCGTCAGTGTCGCTGGGCGAGCGCACCTCCAGCACCAAATCGGGCACCACACGGCTGAACTGCTCGCTGGGCACTTGGGGCAGACGCTCCTTGCGGATGAACGCAAAGTCGGGGGCACGCACGCTCTCACCACGCGATGTTCTCAACACGAAGCCGACCTCTGCGATGTACGACTCACCCAGATTTTGGGTCAGCGCATAGTACCCCGTTCGAACGCCGATGCGCCCTGCGACTCTCCCGTGTCTTTCCCCTGCTGGCATTCGCTCGTGAACCTCGCCTCGTATCAGTTCGGCAGGCTTACCCAGATACTCCTGCTCAAACGCTTCCACCGTCATCCGCTT
This sequence comes from uncultured Armatimonadota bacterium, assembly GCA_937139515.1. Lineage (GTDB taxonomy): Bacteria > Armatimonadota > Fimbriimonadia > Fimbriimonadales > GBS-DC > CAKZQI01. Next base: position 10,826 of record CAKZQI010000030.1, read on the forward strand.
CGGAGCCACTTTCGTCATTCGACCACCCGCCTTAGTGTACCTGCTTTGGGGATGTTCAATCCCCGAAGCACCCCGCCTACCCCTCCCCAAACGGGCTACGAAACTGCTGGACGAAGCGGTCGTGCTCTGCCTCGGTTTGGAGGGGCAGTTGATGGTGCGCTGTGGCAGGAGCCGTGCAGTTGTAGGCTAACACTTGAGCGTTGATTTGCTGAATGACCTGTACCATCCCCTGCCAAGTCTCGGTTTGCCACACCAAGAACCGCTCCTCGCCCATCTCACAGATACGAGGATACTCCCGCTCAGCGATGAGCCAGAGCCTGTGGTAGTGGCTACGAATGCGTTCAATCTCGCGTGCGCGCTCCATCCAGTCGGGTAGCACGCCTGCACTCTTGAGCAGGCGGATAGCAGGGCGCATTTCGGGAGGCACAAACCACTCTTCGTCCATAGGGAGGGGTTTTCCGCGTCCGGGCAGGTTGTCAAACTTGCCTTCTTGCATCGCCTCTTCAATCTTGCGCTCGGCGATGATTTCTATCACACGCTGGATGTCAGGCTGGTGCATGACGGCTATTTTATACCTCCTTTGCCCCCTGCAGGTATACTATCGGTCAGTAGAATCACGAGCAGTGGTGTCGGCTGTGCGGTGACACCCCCTCTTTGGAGAGCGCTATGGGGCAAACTTTTATCACTTTCAGCGTCTTGTTCGGGTTCTGGTTCGCTCTATCGGGCAAATTGGACGCGCTGATGCTGGGGACAGGGTTGGTCGTGGCGATGCTCACTGCGTGGGTCTCGGCGCCGTTGGTGTCGGGAACCGCAACCCCAGCCCGCCTCTGCCGAGGCACGCTGAAAGTCTTAGCGTACCTACCTTGGCTTGTCAAAGAGATTATCCTGTCAGGGTTGGATGTGATGAAGCGCGTGCTCCATCCCCGAATGCCCATCGCCCCCAAAATCGTTGAGATAGAAGTTGACTTAGAGACCGATGTGGCGAAGGTGCTGTTGGCAAACTCCATCACCCTCACGCCCGGCACCGTCACTGTGGAAGTGGAGGGCAACACGCTGATTGTGCATGCGCTTACCGAGAAGTCGCTGGAGAGCTTGCTCTCAGGCGAAATGCAAGCACGGGTGAAACGGATTGAGTTATGTTAGTCTCGGCGCTCTTCGTTATCTTGCTGGCAACCGGCATTTCGCTCTACCGAGCCGTGATGGGACCGACCGCCCACGACCGTGTGCTCGCTATCAATGTGGTCAACACGAAGACCGTCGTGATTATTGTGCTGATTGGCTTCATCAACCGTCGTCCCGAAGTGTTTATGGATATTGCGATTATCTACGCCGTGATTAACTTCGTATCAACGCTGGCATTCCTGCGCTATTTGGAATCGAGGAGGGTGGACTGATGACGCTCACTGAACTGCTGGCGGGCGCGCTGATTTTTCTGGGCAGTTTCGTGTTTGTGGTGGCAGGGATTGGGATTGTGCGCTTCCCCGACTTCTACTCGCGGGTTCATCCTGCAGGCAATGGCGACACTTTGGGTCTTCCGCTCGTCTTGCTGGGGCTGGCAATCTACGAAGGCTTCACCCACACCAGCCTGAAAATCGTGCTGGTGCTCATCTTCCTACTGTTGACAGGTCCGGTGGCGTCGCACGCGCTGGCACGCTCGGCATTTCTCACACGCCAGCAAGAGGAGGAAAGTAATGTGGATTGACCTGACCTTGTTAGGGCTGTTGTTAGCGCTGGCGCTGGGCATCACTTTCAGTCGGGACACGCTCACAGGGTCGCTCCTACTGGGCGCCTACAGTCTGATTTTGGCGATGCTGTGGGTGGACTTGAACGCTGCGGATGTTGCGCTCACCGAGGCGGCAATCGGAGCAGGCGTCGCCACCCCACTGATGCTGTTGGCGATTAGCCGAAGCACCCGTGCCGAGCTGGGCGAAGTGCTTATGACCGTTCAGCGCTATCGGCGTTTTCCACCCTTCTTGGTGTTGGGTTTGGTGGCAGGGGCGTTGGTCTACGCCTCGTTAGACATGCCTCCGCTCGGCAACCCGAACAACCCTGCGAACCAGCATGTTGCGCCCTACTATGTCCAAAACGCCTACCACGAGACCGGCTCAGAGAACATCGTTACGGCGATTCTCGTGTGCTATCGGGGATTTGACACGCTCGGCGAGGTGCTGGTGGTGATGACGGCAGGCGTGGCGATGATGCTCATCCTCAGGAGAAGTTAGCATGCACCGAGACCTGATTATCCAAGTGACGGCGCGCTACACCATCCCGTTCATCCTCGTGTTGGGGGCATACATCATGTCCCACGGCAAATACGGCGCAGGAGGCGGGTTCCAAGGCGGGGTGGTGATTGGCACCGCTTTCATCCTGAGCGTCATCTCATATGGCTACGACCAAGCACGGCGCGACCTGAGCCGACGGCTCAGCGACTGGATGAGCCTGCTGGGTGCGGCGATTTTTGCGGTTGTTGGATTGGCAACGCTGGTAGCAGGGGGAAGATTCTTGGAATACACTATACTCTATTCCGCCGAGCCTATCCTGACGAACCAGGTGGTCATTTTCGTTTTGGAGGTCGCTATCGGCATTACCGTAGGCGGAGTTATCGTCACCCTGTTCGCTGAGATGCTGAGGGGGGGTCAGAACTGAACCCGCTTATCGAGAAGTACTACTGGGTCAGTATGCTCGTCTTCATACTGGGACTGTACATGACCATCGTGAAAGGCAATCTCATCAAGAAGGTCATCGGTCTCAACTTAGCTCAGACGGGCGTCTACACCTTCTTCATTCTCACCGCCAAAGTGAACGAGAGCACCGCCCCTGTGTACATCGGGGATGAGGTGCGCTATGCGAACCCTCTACCCCAGGTGCTAATCCTGACGGCGATTGTGGTGGGGATTAGCCTGACAGCGTTCGCGCTGGGGCTGGTCATTCGTATCTATCAAGCCTACGGCACAATTGAAGAGTCTGAACTGAGCCGACTGGTGCAGGCGAACAGAGAGGCGCAACCCTCTACCCTGACCCCCAGCTCGTCGGGAGGGGAGGGCTAAGCGGATGCTGGCGGAACACCTGCCGATTTTGCATGTGCTTATCCCTCTGGTGGGGGCGATTGTTCTGCTGACGGGGGGTGTCCTGCGCCCCCTGAGAGAAGTCGCTTGGGGACTGACCATGCTGGTGGTGCTCGCCTCGGCAGTGAGCGCCTTCCAACTCATCCCTCGCGTGCTGTCGGAAGGTCGCATCAGCTATGCGTTGGGCAACTGGAAGCCCCCGTATGGGATTGAGTATGCGGTTGACTCGCTCAGCCTGCTCCTGATTTTGCTCATCACCAGCCTTACTGTGATTATCACGCTCTACACGCGTCATAGCATTCAGCGCGACATCACGCCCAACCAACAACCCTATTTCTATTCTGCCTACCTCTTGTTCGTGGGTGGGCTTTTGGGGATGGTCACCACCGCCGATATTTTCAACCTCTATGTGTTTTTGGAGATTGCGTCGCTGTCGGGTTATGCGCTGATTGCCATCGGGCGTCGGCGTGAGGCACTTTTGGCAAGCTACAACTACCTAATGATTGGCACGATTGCCTCTACACTGTTCCTGCTAGGAATAGGGTACCTTTACATGATTACGGGCACGCTGAACATGCAGGATTTGCAAGCGCGCCTGGAAGAACTTTACGGCTCCCGCACCCTGCTGGTGGGGATGGCATTTATCACGCTTGGGCTGTCGGTCAAAATGGCGCTGTTCCCCCTGCACACATGGCTCCCCAACGCTTACACCTACGCGCCCGACGCCATCACGGCGCTGATGGCATCGCTCACCACGAAGGTAGGGGTCTACACCGCCTTCCGTGTCTTTTTCGGGGTGCTGAAGCCTTCGTTCCTCTCCCAGGTCGTGCCGTTGGAGGAAATCTTTATGCTTCTGGGGGCGTTGGCGATTCTGGGTGGCTCGCTGATGGCTATCTTCCAGAACAATCTCAAGCGGATGCTGGCGTACTCCTCCGTGGCGCAGATTGGTTATATAGTGTTGGGGCTGGCGATGTTAAATGTTTCGGGGATGATGGGTGGGCTGATTCATATCGTCAATCACGCCGTCGTGAAGGCGGGGCTGTTCCTTGCCGTAGGCAACATCATTTACCGTACAGGTTTGGAGGAGGTTGACGACTTGAACCAGATTGCTCAACAGATGCCCAAGACGATGTTGGCGTTCACTGTGTGTGCCTTAGCGCTGATAGGTGTCCCTCTCACGGCGGGTTTCGTGACGAAGTGGTACCTCGTGTTGGGCAGTATTGAGGCAGGGCGTTGGTTCCTGGTGCCCGTAATCGTTGTTGGTGCGTTGCTGGCGGCAGTCTATCTCTGGCGAATTATTGAGCGGGCGTATTTTTGGTCGCGGAAGGGAGGAGCTCTCACCCCCCCAGCCCCCCTCTCCGCAAGCAGAGAGGGGGGGGAACTCGGTTCCCCCTCTCCGTTTACGGAGAGGGGGCAAGGGGGTGAGGTGAACCCAGACCCCCCCTCCCCAACCCTCCTCCCGAATTCTGAGCAAGAGAGCCAATCGCCTCCCGCGCCTAAAACCTCCGAAGTCCCCCTTAGCATGCTCATCCCGACGCTCGTGATGGCGGTTCTGAGCCTTGCGTTAGGTATCTTTGCAGTTTTGCCGTTGAACCTCGCCGAACGGATTGCCAAGTCGTTGTTAGGAGCCGAGTAGCACGATGAACCCTGTCATAAACGCCTCTGAACCGATATGGGCTGTGGGCAGTGCTTTTCTCACTGCTCTCCTGATAGCGCTTACGGGCAGGTGGCAGAATCTGCGCGACCTGTGGAGCCCGCTGGGCGCGCTGGCTCAGTTTGGGATTGTAGCGTCGCTCGTGCCCGCTGTGCTGTCAGGCGAGACCCGCACCTTCACCCTCACCACGCCCATGCCTGGGGTCGCCCTCTACTTCAAAGTGGACGAGTTGGGGCTATTCTTTGCCCTGATGGCGTCGTTCCTGTGGTTCATCGCCTCGCTCTATTCGGTAGGCTATATGCGCGCCCTCAAGGAGCACGCCCAGACCCGGTTTTTCGCCTTCTACGCCATTTCGTTGGGGTCTGCGGTGGGGATTGCGTTTGCAGGCAACCTGTTCACCTTGTTTGTGTTCTACGAGATGCTCACTTTGGCGACCTACCCGCTGGTCGTCCACAAACAAGATGCCGAAGCACGGGCGAAGGCGCGCGTCTACATGACCTATCTGCTGGGAACCTCTATCGGCTTCCAGTTCACGGCGATCTTGGTTATTTACGGGATTTCGGGCGAGCTGAACTTCACCAAAGGCGGGTTCCTGCAGGGTCAGGCACCCGATTGGCTCTTGCTCTCGGCGTTTCTGCTTTATATCGCTGGGATTGGCAAGTCGGCGATTATGCCTTTTCACAAGTGGCTTCCCTCAGCGATGGTAGCGCCTGCGCCTGTGAGTGCGCTCCTACACGCCGTGGCGGTCGTCAAGGCGGGTGTGTTCACCGTGCTGAGGGTGGTGGTCTATGTGTTCGGGGTGGACTGCTTGGTGAGCCTGCAGGTAGCGCAGATTTTGCCTTATGTTGCGGGCACGACGATTGTGGTAGCCTCGCTGATTGCCCTGTTTCAGGACGACCTGAAGTTGCGACTTGCCTACTCCACGATTAGCCAGCTCTCGTATGTTGTGTTGGGGGCAGGGCTGTTGTCACCGTTGGGAGCGATGGGCGCGACGCTCCATATGGTGTTCCACGGCTTTGCGAAGATTACACTCTTCTTCACAGCAGGGCACATCTACTGCGCCACCAAGAAGACCAAAATCAGCCAGATGCGCGGGATAGGCAAACAGATGCCCTTCACGATGATTGGGTTTACGATAGGTGCGTTGGGGATGATAGGGCTTCCTCCCGCCTCCAGTTTGTGGAGCAAGTGGTACATCGGTTTGGGCGCCCTTGAGACCCAACACTACTTCGCTCTAGGTGTGCTGGTGGTCAGCACGATTTTGAATGCCCTGTACTTTTTGCCGATTGTCTACTCCGCTTTCTTTGAGGGTGGGGGGGGAGTAGAAGCCCTCACCCTCCCCAGCCCTCCCTCTCCCAACACTGTGGGAGAGGGAGAGAGCCAACTGCTCCCCTCTCCCGACGCTGCGGGAGAGGGGTCGGTAAACCTCACCCCCCCAGCCCCCCTCTCCGCAAGCAGAGAGGGGGGTGAAGCCCTATATTCCCCCTCTCCGTTTACGGAGAGGGGGCAAGGGGGTGAGGTGAACCCAGAAACCCCCTCCCCAACCCTACCCCTAAGCGCAGGGGGAGAGAGCCAACTGCTCCCCTCTTCCGAAGCTTCGGGAGAGGGGCAGGGGGTTAGGGCAACCGAGAAGCCTCCAACAAGTGAGGTCATAGAGTTCTCTACACCCTACCTAACCCTAATGACGCTGGCAATTTGCGCCACGGCGCTGGGCGTGCTGGTGCTGTTCGTTTACCCCCATCCCTTTCTGGAGTTGGCACGGAGGGTCGCTGGGCTATGAAAGGTCTGCGCTGGATTTTGTTGGGCGTTTGGCTCGTCGGTCTGCTGGCGGAGAGCCTGCTCACGAAACAGAAACTCCCTCTCCCGTACGCCCTGTTGGGGCTGATTGGGACTTTCGGTTTCGTGCTGGCTTACGAACTATTCGGCAAGCGTCTGTTAGCCCGCAAGGAGGACTACTATGCCTGAGGCGCTCCACCCTGGTCTCCTGCTGATGGTGAGCGCACTCCTCATTCCCCTACTCCCAAATAGGCTTAGAGCGGGCTACCTCGTGTTGGTTCCGATTGCCGTGCTGGCGCTGCTGATGAACCTACCCGAAGGTCAGTGGCTTCGTGTACCGCTGTTGGATTACACCCTGACCCTGCTTCGTGTAGACCGCTTGAGTATGGGGTTCGCGCTGGCGTTCGTGATAGCGTTGGGCGCAGGGATGGGGTACGGGCTTCCCCAGCGCGATTGGCGCGAACATCTCCTCGCCTATCTCTACGCAGGAAGCACTTTAGGGGTCACCTTCGCAGGCGACTTGCTCACCCTGTTCGTGTTCTGGGAGATGATGGCGCTCTTTGCGACCTTGCTTATCTGGAGCGCACGACGAACCGATTCGTACCGAGCAGGGCTACGGTACCTAATCTACCACCTCATTGGGGGGCTGTTCCTGCTCTTCGGTATTCTGGGGCACTGGGCAGGGGGCGGTGGGCTGGAATTCAATGCGCTGGCGTTGGATAGCGTGTGGGCGTGGTGCATTTTGATAGCGTTCGTCATCAACGCGGGCGTTCCGCCGTTCCACACCTGGCTTCCCGACGCCTACCCGACCGCCTCAGTATCGGGAATTGTCTACCTGGGCGCGTTCACCACGAAGGCATCAGTCTATGTGTTGGCACGGGGTTTTGCGGGCGCTGAGGTCTTGATGTGGGCAGGGGCAGTGATGGCGCTTTACGGGGTGGTCTACGCCACTTTCCAAAACGATATGCGTCGCCTGCTCTCGTACCACATCGTGAGCCAGGTGGGATACATGGTGTGTGCGGTCGGTGTGGGGGGCGTTCAAGGGGTCAACGGCGCAACGGCACACGCATTCGCACATATCATGTACAAGTCGCTCTTGTTGATGGGGGCAGGCGCTGTGCTATTTGCCACGGGCAAAGAGAAGCTCAGCGACCTCACAGGTGGCGAGCTATATCGTCGCTTGCCTCTGTCGCTTATGCTGTATCTCATCGGGGCGCTCTCTATAGCGGGTGTGCCCCTGTTCAACGGCTTCGTGAGCAAGGCGATTATCACCGAAGGATTGGAGACGCTCGGTCAGAAGGCGGTCTATCTTATGCTCACGATTGCGTCGGTGGGCACCTTCTTGTCGGTTGCGCTCAAGTTGGCGTATTTCGCTTGGTTCGGCAAGCCCGGCCCAGAGCGGGTTGCGCAGTACCAAACGGTACAAGAGGTTCCACGAAGCATGCATCTTGGGATGGCGGTATTGGCAGTGGTATGCGTGGGAATGGGAGTAGCGCCCAGCCTGTTCAATTGGATTCTGCCGTACCCCGAAGCGCTCGCCGTGTACTCCACAGACAAGGTGCTGACCACTATGAACCTGTTCGTCGGCACGAGCGTGGGCTTTGCATGGCTGGTGGCGCGCCTACAACCAAAACCGAAAGAGATTTTGGATCTGGATTGGTTCTATCGGCGCGGGCTGTACCCGTTCGTGGCGTGGAGCGTGCCGGCGGTCAGGCGTGCTTCTCGGCGTGTGGGGCGTCTCACTTTGGCGCGCGCCTTAGCACGCTCGCGCGACTGGCTGGAAGCGCGCTCGGCAGGCAGTTTCTCCGTGAGCGACGCAATTGTCTGGATTGCGCTGTTCCTGCTGGTCTATATCGGGGCGTATTTGCTTGTGAGGTGAGTCCCCATATACCCCAAACGAGGTATCATTTAGCCCATCACAGCCACGAATGAAGCAATCAATCGGCGACTGGGCACTGATCCAACAGACCGTATCGTGGGGCATCACCCTTACCCCACACCAGCTGAGCCAGCTGGAACGCTATCTGGAACGGCTTTATGAGACCAACCAGCAGTTCAACCTGACACGGGTGCCCCCTGAACAGACGGTAGGACGCCACATTATCGACTCGCTCTGCTTGCTGGCTGTCGCTGAGTTTGCGGAGGGCGCACGCTTGCTGGACATCGGTACGGGCGCTGGACTGCCCGGCATTCCTCTCGCTATCGTTCGTCCTGACCTGCAGGTGACCTTGCTCGACTCCCACGCGAAATCGGTGCGCTTCTTGGAGCAGGTCTGCCAAGAGTTAGGACTGAAGGCAATCGCCATCCACGCCCGCGCTGAGGAGTGGGCGCATAACTCCGCCGTGCGAGAGGGGTTTGACAGTGTCGTTGCCCGTGCCGTCGCCAAAATGCCCGTACTGGCAGAACTGATGCTCCCCTTCTTGAAAGTTGGCGGAACTGCCCTTGCCCTCAAGAGTATCCACGAACACGATGAGGTCCTCAGCGCCCACAAAGCGGTTGAGCAGTTGGGGGGTCAACTCTGCTTGCACGAGGTTCCTATCCAGGCCGAGCAAGGTACGCTCACACGCCTCATCGCGCGCATCACCAAAACACACCCCACCCCCAGTGCATATCCCCGCCGTTGGAGCCTCATCACGAAACATCCCCTACACGAATGAGAGTCGCCATCGATGCCCGCCTGCTCACAGGAGCCTACACCGGAGACCGCACCTACTGGCGGGGCTTGCTGAGCGCCCTGAGCAAAATACTCCGCCCCGACCAAGACCGTCTCCTGCTTTTCTCAACGCGCCCTATCCCAGCGGGGACACTGCCTGAAAGCCCTATTTTTGAGCCAGTAGTTGTGCCTGCCCTTAGTGAACGCCTCTGGAGCCTCTTCCGATTGCCCGCTCTGGCTCGGCAACATCGGTGCGACCTTGCTCACACACAATACACCGTTTCACCTTTCTTTAGAATGCCCGTACTTACGACAGTTCACGATATTTCCTTTTTGGTCTACCCTGAGTGGTTTCCGCTCAAGGATCGGATACTCTTGCGATGGACAATCCCCGCCTCCTGCCGAAGGGCTTGCAGGGTTCTGACCGTCTCTGAGTCGTCGCGAGAAGACATACTGCGATACCTGAACCTTCCCTCTGAAAAAGTGATTGCCACGCCGAACGGACTCCCCGAAGGTTTCCACCCGATACCGAAAGCGGAGGCGCAGGCTTGGGTCGCCAAGCACTACAATATTCGTCTACCTTTCGCCTTGGCGGTGGGGGTACTCCAGCCCCGCAAGAACCTGCTCTTAGCGATTGAGGCGGTACATCTCGCCCGCGAAAAGTGTCCCGACTTGCAGTTGGTGCTGACGGGCAAATCGGGCTGGGGTCTCAAGGCGATTCGCACGGCGCGCCAAGCTCTGGGCGATACCCACTGGCTCATCGAAACGGGCTATGTGCCCGATGAGCATTTGGTCTGGCTGTACAACGCCTGCGAGGTGTTTTTGTATCCCTCCTTTTACGAGGGCTTCGGGCTTCCGCCTTTGGAGGCGATGGCGTGCGGGTGCGCTGTGATTGCCTCCAACGGGGGGGCACTGCCCGAAGTGGTGCAGTCGGGAGGCATCCTGCTTCCCCCCACCGAACCCGGCATGTGGATGGAAGCCATTCTCACCCTCCTGCAAAATCCGTCCTACCGAGAGAGGCTTCAGGCACAGGCGTTGGAGCAGGCGAAGCGGTTCCGCTGGGAGCAGACCGCCCAACGCACCCTGCAAGCTTATCAAGCTTGCCTCGAGTTATCCACAAATTGTGGATAACTCCGTGTGGATAACCGATTCACGCCCCTCCGCGCCGAGTTATCCACAGGTTATCCACAAGTTATCCACAGAGTTATCCACAATTGCTTAGCTCGGCTAATTAACCAGCAAGTCAGCTCTAAAAAGGTGCATTTTGAACTCAAAATCGGTGCCAGAGCGCACCCATATTATACCGACCGACGGGTCGAAAAGCCGAGTTATCCACAATTCCACATCCCTAATAATTACAATGACTCTCTCTATAGGAAGGGAATCGAATTGTGGTTGGGTGTGGATAACTCGCTGAGACCCCCAGAGGGCCTACAAGCCCATAGAGAGCAAGAAAGCAGTAGAAGTCTCTGAGAGAAACTTATGCAGAATGTCCTCAACTGTAAAGCCAAGCAGTAACACCCAACAGCGAGTTTTAGTTCAATACGAAAAGCCCACTTGTCACCCTGAGCGTTAGCGAAGGGTCTCTACTTCGGGTGGCACCGAGATTCTTCGCTTCGCTCAGGATGACATATCGGGGTAAGGACTGACGAGAGGGCATCAAAGTGTGAGTAGGTTGGACAATTATGAACTCAGGGAATCTCTCCTTGTCAGGGATACCTGAAGGGGTATAATCCCCACCGATGGAGGTAATGACGGAATGGGTTGGTTGACCCCCGATTTTCGCACGATGCTTCAAGACCGTTTGCGCGATTTGCAGATGGAAGTCCGTGCGGAAGGGGTGAGATTGGGTGAACTGCGCAAAATCAACAAAGACTTCGCCAACGCCTACCGCTTCAAGTGGATGCGCGTGTTATACAAGGAACCGCTCAAACTGCGCTTAGAGTCGGAGGTGCTCTCACGGCGCATCACCTATGTGCTGAATGGAGGCACAAAACTGGTCACTGCGCCCGGCGAGCGCATCCGAGAGGATGTCTCTAACTCTCCTGGCAAACGCCAGACCTCTATGGACTTTGGTTTTATTACCCCTGCGTTGGCGCGTCAGCTGGATGTGAAGTTTTTGCGTGAAGAGCGGGTGGATGGCGTAGTACTTCCTGTGTTTCAGTTAGAGTGGAACTACGGCGATGACGATGCACGCCACATCGTGTGGATGGACCCCGAAAAGAAATATATCGTGCGACGCGTGTGGTACAGCCGAACAGGAACCTACCGTGCGCGCTTTGAGCATAAAGAACCTGTGCAGGGCGCGCCGGGCATCTGGATCCCCTCCCGCATCGAGGTCTACAACAGAGACCAGCGATTCGGCGGGCGCACGGTCAACAGCAACATCAAGGTCAATCAGGGCTTAGATGACTCCCTCTTCAGCGTCTAAACCGTTTGAGCAGGTCGCACCGTACTACGACCTGCTGATGCGTGAAATCCCCTATTTGTGGTGGCTTCATTATATCGAGGTGCTTCTGGAACATCACGAGCGCCCGAATGTGAAGCGGGTGCTGGATTTGTGCTGTGGTACGGGCAACCTCACCGAACTGCTCGCCCTGAGCGGCTTTGAGGCGGTGGGGGTTGACCTTTCCGAGCCGATGGTCCAGTGCGCCCGCCAAAAAGCCCAAGCGCATAACCTCTCTATTCCCTATTATGTGCAAGACGCCAGCGAGCTGAACCTACCCGAACGCTTTGACCTAGTGGTGAGCCTGTTTGATAGCCTGAACAACATCATCGTGCCTGAACGCTTCGCAGAGTGTATGAGGCGGGTCTATCACCACCTGAACCCTGAGGGGCTGTTCATCTTTGACCTCAACACCGAATATGCCTTCAAAGAGAAGCTGTTCGACCAGTCCAACCGTCGTTCGCGTTCGGGCTTGCGCTATCACTGGCGTAGCGAGTACGACCCGCGCACTCGACTCTGCACAGTGCGGATGGAATTCTGGGTGAGCGAGGGCGGGCAGTGGCGCTATTTTCAGGAGATCCACCTCCAGCGCGCCTACTCCAACCGTGAGGTAGAGGCGATGCTACGCGAAGCGGGCTTCAACGAGGTGTACCTCTACGACGCTTACAGCTTTGATCCGCCGATGAACCGCTCCGACCGTGTGTTTTTTGTGGCACTGGTGTAGTCTTACATGCAATTGAGTTGAAGTTATTCACACGATTTGTCTCGGTTGTTCGAGGTAAAATCAAAGAGGTGACTGTGCGATGACTTCTCTGGAACGGATGATACGGGAACTCCCGCCTGAGGCGCAACGCAGTGTTTGGGAGTTCGTAGAATACTTGCACACAAAATACACTGCCCCCAAGCAAGGCAAACTGCGCTTTGAATGGCAGGGCGCCCTAGAACCCCTGCGTGAGCAATACACCTCCGTGCAACTCCAACACGAGATGCTGAAGGAGTGGAATGATTGAAATATCTTATTGACACCAACATCGTTCTGGAAGTCTTGCTTAATCAGTCGCGTGCGGCTGAATGGTTTGGACTTGATGACGCGTATCGATATGCACTTACAGAACATTATGACTTATTGATTGTGAGTTTTGATAGCGATTTTGACCGCACACAACAAGGGCGCTAAGAGCCGAGCGACCTGTAGCGCGTCTATCTGACGCCTGTTTTGATCGACTCCCAAACCACTTGAGTGACTTGTCTCTTAAGCTGAGAGAGATCGCCACATTTCTCAACACCCTCAATCCCGCTTGAAATCGGGTGTCTCCTTAAGGGTATACTATCTCTACTCCAAGAGGTGCGGTACCCAAGTGGCTAAGGGGAGGGACTGCAAATCCCTTATTCGTGGGTTCGATTCCCACCCGCACCTCCATTTTTTAGGGGTTTCCCGTTTGACCGTTCGCAGGGGGTGTTGGCGTGCCCTCCACAACCACAGGCACATAGTGCCAGACGCCATCCACAAACGCTCCGATGGCGCCACGCCCCGCACGCAAAGCGGTGAAACGTCCCCACTGGTCGACAAAGCCGATCCCACCGCTGACGCCCCAGACCACATTCCATGTGGAGATTGCCTCCCCATTACGGAACACGCGGAAACGCACCGTATCGCCCACCTTGAGCGTGCCATTCGCTGGTTCCACACGATAGCCTTGCTGAGGGAGAGTGGGACGAGTCGTGTCGTCAAAGACCAAAAGCATGTTTGCGACGGGGCGCTCGGGACCGTCTGAGGGGCTGTTGATGATTAGGTTGCGCACTACGAGCGTGGTGGAACCGCCCCCATCCAGATTGATGGCTTCTACAGCTCCATAGCGCACCATGATTTGAGCGAGTTCCGGGAGCGAAGCGCCCTGACTGTGCGATTGGCGCCCGTCCACTGTGAGCCAGATAATTTCACCTTGGGCTGTGCGCCCGATTGCAGTGCGCGGATGGCGACGCTCGGTGAAGGTCGTGCGGTTGAACCCGCCTTGGTCGTGTTCTTCCACCTGCACGGACTTGCCATTACGCACCAGCCAGGGACCGCCCGCGACCGCCTCCTCCACCTGACGCCACCGCTCGGCGTTGTCGCCTGAGAAGTCGATTCGTACCTGCAGGGTGGCGCCGAGTTGTAGGGGGCGCAGGAAGTCTGCGAACGCTCCCGTACCAATCAACACACCCCCCGTAGTTGGAATGATGCCTGAACTGCCCTCACGCACCTCACGCACCACCGCAGTCGCCACCGTGCCCGCACGCAAGGGGCGTGTAAGCGTGTCCAGTATCACCACCACTCCTGCCCCTTCAGACTGGGCGGTCGTGCCGTAGTAGTTGGTGAACAGCACCATATCGCCTTGTGCTTTAGCGGGGCGGTTGAGACCGAGCAGTTGGGCTTTGACACCATCGGGGCGTGTGATGTCGGCATCCAAGCTGGGAGCGCCCATAATGACCTGTCCATTGGGCAGAAAGCCGATGGCAGGGCGGTCGGGGTAGGTCTCACTCACAATCTCGCCGCCGACAATCTTCAAGCCGAGCGGGTCGCCGTTGGGTGCAAAGAAATCAGCGTTGATCGCGCCCAAAGCACGGTGGCGCCACGAGGCGCGACTGGTGGTCTCGCGCCCGCGAGTGGGTGTATCGTTCGTGACGATGTCTTGCCCGATGGTTGACCAGAACCGTACCCCTCGCGCTGGGGTAATCCGCAAGCCCTGTATCGCTAAGGGGGGGGCTGCAGTAATCTCTTGGAACAGCACCACATGGGGCGAAATACGCTTCTCAATTTTCTCAGGGGAGCGCGTCTGAAACGCAACCACAGGGCTTGACAGCACTGTCGCCATCAAACCCAACATCCCAACCACACGCACGATACGCATAGCTTGAATTGTACCTGCACCTCAATAGAGCAGGAACCGCTCGCGTCGGCTACGGAAGGCTTGTTCGTCGCGTGCGACGCGCTGGAGGATGCGCTCAGGTTCTGCGCCGTCCATAATCATCGCATGCACCTCACGGTTCGCCAGCAGACCCAGCGATTTTTGCGCCTCCCACTCGCGCGGGTAGAGCTTGCGCAAAGTGTAGGCAAACCCGATACCGAGCGCAAACGGGCGCAGTTTGGCGCGGTCGGTGATGAAGATAGATACCCCCTGACACGCAACCCCCTGATAGACGCTGGCGGTGGGAGTGAAAGTGAGAGGCACAAAGCGCGCCCCAGCGCTGGTGGGCAGTTCGTTCAGCGCACCTGCCAGCCGTCGCCCATCAATCCACGGCGCGCCCACCACTTCAAAAGGGGTGTCGGTTCCTCGCCCTACCGAAAGGTTCGTGGCTTCCCAAGTGCCGATAGCAGGGTAGAGCAACGCCTGCTGAAGCCGACGCATATTTGGCGACGGGTTGACCCAAAACAGACCACACTCGTCCAGCCACATCGAGCGTTTCCACCCCTCACAGCGGATGACGGTGAGGTTGGCGTTGATGCCCCGCTCGGTGTTGAACATCTGCGCCAGCTCGCC
This sequence comes from uncultured Armatimonadota bacterium, assembly GCA_937139515.1. Taxonomy (GTDB): domain Bacteria; phylum Armatimonadota; class Fimbriimonadia; order Fimbriimonadales; family GBS-DC; genus CAKZQI01. The sequence continues at coordinate 25,938 of CAKZQI010000030.1, forward strand.
CACGGTCATACCGTGCCGAAGGGCGATTGTGTGATAGGCGGTGAAACTGAGGCGGTCAGGGTCGGCAAGCGGACCTTCTACCTCTACGCCGTTGATGGGGTTCACGCGGTCAAACACAAAAAACGGCACGCCCGCCTCTGCGCACGCCTCCATCGCCAAGCCCATCGTGGAGATGTAGGTATAAAAGCGCGTGCCGATGTCCTGAATGTCAAAGATAAGGGCATCAATCTTAGACATTTGCTGGGGGGTGGGTTTGCGTCGCTCTCCGTAGAGGCTATAAACAGGCAGACCGGTGCGCTCGTCGGTGCTATCGGGCACATTCTCGTCCAGTTGACCGCGTATCCCGTGTTCGGGGCTAAAGAGGGCGGTCAGCTTAGCCCCCCTCTGCTTGAGGGCATCAATCATATGAGTGAGGTCAGCGGTTAGCCCTGTGTGATTGGTGATTAGCCCGATGCGTCCTTCGGGTAGTTGCTCTCGTGTGAGGGTGTCAATCCCGTTGCGTACCATAGAGTGAACTATACCTAAAAAGGTATAATCATTTCAGATAGTGGGACTATGCGCACAGTGAAGGGAATTTATGATAAGGGGGTCATTCGCTTGGTGGAGCCTGTACCCTTAGAAGAGGGACAGGAGCGGTGGTGCTTGTTCCAGACGGGCACTCGATAGACCACCCAGCGTTGGCATTCGCTGGGATGTTAGCAGACCTTACCGATGAGGAACTCGAGGAGTTTGACCGCGCTCTACAGCGTTCAGTACCGTAGGGCTGAAGCGGTTCTCTGCCGATAATTGCGGGTTTTGAGCCAAATTCCCCCGAAAAGCCAAATTTTTTGCAGGAATCGCGAAAAGGGCAGGGTATACTTAGGGTAGCAACATCGGGACAAGCGGTCAACCCGTCCGCCTGCACCCGGAAGGAGGTTAGTATGCAATCGGGTAAGGTAAAATGGTTCAACGACCAAAAGGGCTACGGCTTTATCGTAGCCGACGATGGTCGTGAAGTCTTTGTGCATCACTCTGCGATTACGATGCAGGGGCACAGGACGCTGTACGAAGGGCAGTCTGTTGAGTTTGAAGTCGTGCAAGGTCCCAAGGGCTTGCAGGCGCGCAACGTTGTCCCGAAGTAAGGCAGTCTTATAAAGACGGAAACGACCGCGGGGGGCACTCAAGCCCCCCGTTTTTGATTTTTGAACAGCGGGTATAATTTCGCACCGAATAAGGAGGCATATAACGATGAAGTTGATGGTCACAGTCAAGCGGGTTCCCGACCCGTACGCCAAAATCACCCCGAACGCCGATGGGAGCGACATCGCCTACGACGGGCTCCAGATGGCGGTCAACCCCTTCGATGAGATTGCCTTAGAAGA
>CAKZQI010000031.1 GCA_937139515.1 uncultured Armatimonadota bacterium
CCCCAAGCAGAGACCCTTCGCTTCGCTCAGGGTGACAAATGGGGGAACTGTCATTCTGAGCGCAGCGAAGAATCTCAACAAAGCCCTAAGCAGAGACCCTTCGCTTCGCTCAGGGTGACAGGGTGGTTTTTTCGGGTTGTAATGAAGCTCGCTGTTGGGTGCTACCACCTGCGTCTAAAAACTGGTAGCCGTTGATGTACCCTTGTCAGAGGGGGTCGGGGGTGAGGGCAACCGCCAGATTCTCCGCTTCGCTCAGAATGTCATAGAACCATAACTGGGAGTACAAGCGTCTCGCTCGCACCGTCCGCTCAGAAATCCTTGATGGCGATAGGCTTAGGTATACTCCAGCGGTATGTTTGAAAGCCTGACCGACAAACTGCAGGGCATCTTCAATCGCATTCGGGGCAAGGGGCGTCTGGATGAGAAGACGGTTGACGAAGTGCTTCGTGAGATACGGCTGGCGCTCCTGGAAGCCGATGTCAACTTCCGCGTGGTAAAAGAGTTCGTAGCGCGTGTGCGCGAGAAAGCGGTCGGCGACGAAGTGCTTCAGAGTCTCACGCCCGACCAGCATGTGGTGCGTATCGTGCGCGATGAGCTGGTGGCGCTGTTGGGGGGCGAGGCAGAACCCATCCGCTGGGCGACGCGCCCGCCCACCGTGTTCATGCTCTGCGGTCTGCAAGGTTCAGGGAAGACCACCACCTGTGCGAAGTTGGCGCGCTGGGTTCGCTCACAAGGGCGCAACCCCTTGCTTGTGGCATGCGACCTCCAGCGCCCCGCCGCAATCAAGCAGTTGGAGGTGCTGGGCGAGCAGGTGAATGTGCCAGTGCATACGCCCGCCACAGGAGGCACCTCCGACCCAGTCAGCACGGCGCGCAAAGCGTTGGAGCACGCACGGAGCCAAGGCTATGACACGCTGATTGTGGACACCGCAGGACGCCTCCAGGTGGACGAAGCACTGATGGACGAGCTCCAGCGCATGCGCGAGACGCTCCAGCCCCAAGAGACCCTGTTGGTGGTGGACGCCACCACAGGGCAAGAGGCGGTGAGTGTCGCCCTGGCGTTCAACGAACGGTTGGAACTCACGGGTGTCATCCTGACCAAAATGGACGGCGATGCGCGGGGCGGTGCGGCGCTGTCGTTGAAAGCGGTGATGGGCAAGCCTGTGCGCTTTGTGGGTGTGGGCGAGCGCCCCGACGCTTTAGAGCCGTTCTACCCCGACCGCGTCGCAAGCCGTATCCTAGGCATGGGCGATGTGCTGTCGTTGATTGAGCGGGTTGAGCAGACCATTGAAGAGGAAGAAGCCAAAGCCCTTGAGAAGAAGATGCGTGAGGCGTCCTTTGATTTTGAAGACATGCTCAATCAGATGCGCCAAATCCGCAAGATGGGACCGTTTGAGCAGCTCATCAAGCTCGTTCCGGGCTACAGCCAAATCAAGGAGCAGTTGGGCGAAGTGAATGTGGACGAGCGCTCGCTCAAGCGGATGGAAGCGATTATCCTCTCGATGACGCATAAAGAGCGGCGCAACCCAGAGATTATAGACTACAGCCGAAAAGTGCGTATCGCCAAAGGTAGTGGCACGAAGGTAGAGGAGGTCAGCGCGCTTATCAAGCAGTTGATGGAGATGCGCAAGACGATGAAACAGTTGGCGCAGATGCAGAAGAAGATGCAAAAGCGCAAGTGGAACCCATTCACCCGACGGCGCTGAGGGCTGGGATTAGCGCGACTCTCTGTTAGCCCTCCATCCTGCCATCCTGTCACCCTGAGCGTCAGCGAAGGGTCTCTGCTTGGGGTTGCACCGAGATTCTTCGCTGCGCTCAGAATGACAGTTCCCCCATTTGTCACCCTGAGCGAAGCGAAGGGTCTCTGCTTGGGGTTGCACCGAGATTCTTCGCTGCGCTCAGAATGACAAAAGGGGATGTCATAATGACAGTGGGGGTAAGGGGGCTAACGAGGGGGGTGTCAAAGTAGGGGCAGGTTGGCATGATTGTGAACTCAAGGGATGTACCCTTATTAGGAGAAGGGGACGGGGATGAGGGCAACGGCATAAGCAAGCTCCACCCCTTGACCCGTTATTAATCGGGTATAATTATAGTTGGCAGAGAGACCCTGCCGAAAGGAGGATAGAATGATGAAACTTGTCAGAAGTGTGGCGACTTTGGTAACATTGTGTACCTTCACTATCGCAGTGCAGGCGCAGACTACGCTTTACTCGACTGGTTGGGAAAACCCGCCCTTTGTCGCAGGCAACAGTGCAGTTGGCACTGATAGCTGGGCAGCAGGCTCTGGAACAGGTTCCAGCCAAACTGTGTCTACCGACTTCGCATTTAGCGGTTCCCAGAGCCTAAAGTGGGACAACTCTGGTACACTGAACTCGTTCTACTCGATACGACGTGACTTCCGCGATATTACGACCGCCGAGAAACTGGTCGTCTCGACCCGTGTTAGGATTAGCAGTTCCACCCAAGCGAACCGTCTCTACGGGCTGTACCTCACAAGCACTACAACAGGCACATTGGGAAGCACTATTCTTGGTCTTACGATCGATGGTGCTGGAAGAGTGCGGGGAGGTACGACTTGGAGCGCAACCTACTCTGGGACCCCCATAGCTCAAGCGGCAGCAGGTACCTACGCCGACCGTTGGCTTCGAATGGAGCTTAGCATCGACCGCGGGAATGACACTGCCACCGTCAGGATAGAGGGCTTCAGCGATGGCTCGGTTGTTACCGCCACCTTTGTGCAAGCCACTGGACCGCGCAATGTGAACATCGGCACGGACTATGTGACGACTACCGACCGTGCAGGTGTTGGTTATTTCGACGACCTCGAAATTCGGGTGGAGCCA
>CAKZQI010000032.1 GCA_937139515.1 uncultured Armatimonadota bacterium
CTCCTGCGTCTCCTGCACGAAAACCGCATGATAGAGTACGACCCCGCACGCACCAACTGGGAACACCTCCAGCAACTGCGCGCTCTGCCCGAGGGGGTGTATTATCAGACTCTGGCGCCCCTCACCTTGCGCTTTGACCTGCTCTGGTATGGCGGGCGAACCGCTGAACCGAGCGACTACCAGCAGTTTGACGAGGCGTTCAACCAACTCAGGCAGAGGCTGAGCCACAATGCACGCGCCAGCGCGTAACTGGGTTCGTATCTTGGTGTTGGCAGGGTTGCTGGGAGCGCTCCTGCTGTTTATGCGTGCCCTGCTCAACGAAAGCGTTGACCCACGGTTCGCTAATAAGCCTCTCAGCTATAGCCAGCACCGCAACGGCGCGAAGGCGCTCGCACGCCTTCTGGAGCGCAACGGCTATACCGTGCGCTCGTTCAAGCGCACTTTCCGATACCTGCCGAAAGACGCCGACCTGCTCGTGATGTTCCCCAATACCGACATGCTCCCAACACGAGCGCAGTACTACACTGAGGAGGACTCAGGTGCCCTGGAGCAGTGGGTTCGGCAGGGCGGACGCCTGCTGTTGATGACGGGCGATGCGCGCCTCAGAGAGACGATTAGGCGCGAACGCTCAGGGTTGCCCATCGTGGCTGTTCGCTCTGACCAAGTGCGCGAAGTGAAGCCCTTGCTGGATGCCGAATGGCTTCACGAGGTGCAGAAGGTGCGTGTCAGCAATCGGTTAGGTGCCCAGAACCTCACGCCTGCCCAAAGCGATTGGGTGCCCCTGCTGGGCGATACTGGTGCAACGGTGGCGTTGCGCAAGTTCGGCAAGGGCTACATCGTCGAATCGGCGGATTGGCAATGGCTGACCAACTTGGATTTGCACGAGGCGGATAATGCGCTATTCATCTTGGCGCTGGTGCGCTGGCTGCTGCCTGAGGGGGGAACCATCTACTTTGACGACGCTTGGCAAGGCGACCTGATTGCGGACGAGCTGCCCCGAAGTGGCTTTTGGGCGTACGCTCCCACGGGGCTGAAAGTTGCTTTTGCGCACCTGCTGGTGGCGGTAGCGGTGGCGCTCTACTCGCTGGGCAAGCGGTTCGGTCTACCCACCCCAACCCGTCCACCCGCGCCTCCGTTAGGAGAGTTTGTGGAGGCGATGACGAACCTATACGCTTCGGGGCGAGCGGTACGCCCTGCCTTTGAGACGGTGATGGACGACCTGCGCCGTCGGCTCTGCGCACGTTTTGGGTTGCCTGCGGGGTTTACCTTGCTCCAAGTGGCTCAAAGCCTGCCCCCCGAATCACCCCTACGCAACGCCCTGATGGAGGCGATAGAGGCACTCAACCAGCCCGACCTGTCCCCGCAGAAGGCAATCCAGCTTGTCAAGCGTGTGGATGAGAGTTTGCAGAGTTGAGGAGTAGTCCCACAGCCCGCTCACACCTCAAACAGCTCGCCCACGCGCACCCGAAAATTGGGCAACAGGTCGCCCCCAGTCAGTTCATCGTGCGCTTGCAGAGTCTGCATTTCAAAGGGGGCAGTGAACACCTTCACCGTGCGCGTGTTGGGAAACAGGAGCCAAACTTGTTTGGAACCCGACGCAAAATATTCGCCCACCTTGCGCAATAGGTCTGCATAATCTTCCGAAGGGGAGACCACCTCCACCGCCAAATCGGGTGCAAAGGGTGCGAAGTGGTCAGAGGGTTCGCCCTCAGGGAGCCGTTCCTTGAGAGTGAACGACACATCAGGGCAACGCACATTCCCGTCTGCCATCCGAAAGCCCGCTTGAGAGCCTGCAACATAACCGCGCGCTTCGGCGCTGACGCCGATGCGAGCAATCAGTCGTAGCAATCAGTCGTGCAGTGATAATGTCGTGCCGAAAGCCAGTGGGCACTTCTTTTGCCTCCCCATCCACCAGCTCCAGTTTGCGTCCCTCCGAAGCAAGGCGCATAAACTCCTCTTCGTTCAGCGGTCGCTTGCGCTTTCTGCGCGTCGGAGTCGAAGCCATTCGTATCACACCCTTTTTGGAGTATACCGCTCAGAGCCATCAGCAGCCTGTAGGGTATAATCCGCCAGCCCTTTAAGTCCGTCCAGCGAGGCGACAAGGGAGGATGATATGCCGATTGACACGACACTCCGCAAAGTGATGGTAATTGGCTCAGGTCCGATTATTATCGGACAAGCCGCCGAGTTTGACTATTCAGGCTCTCAAGCCTGTCGTTCGCTCCGTGAGGAAGGTTTAGAGGTCGTGCTGATCAACTCCAACCCCGCCACGATTATGACCGACCCCGAAACGGCAGACCGCGTCTACATAGAACCGCTTACGGTGGAGTTTGCTGAGCGCGTCATCGCTCAAGAATGCCCCGACGGACTTTTGCCCACTCTGGGGGGACAGACAGGCTTGAACCTCGCCACCGAGTTAGCGGTAAAGGGGATTTTAGACCGCTACGGTGTGCGCTTGTTGGGCACACCGCTCACGGCGATTCAGGCGGCGGAAGACCGCGAGAAGTTCCGCTCGCTAATGCGTCAGATAGGGGAACCCGTGCCCGAATCGTGGATTGTGGAGAGCGTTGCGGAGCTCAAGCGTGTGGCGGAAATCGCTCCCTACCCGTGCATCGTACGCCCTGCCTACACGCTGGGAGGTACAGGCGGTGGAATTGCGAACACGCCCGACGAGCTGCTGGAGATTGGCAAGCGCGGGTTGGAGCTCTCGATGCGCCACCAAATCTTGGTGGAGCGGAGCCTGCTCGGCTGGAAAGAAATAGAGTACGAAGTGATGCGCGACGGCGCCGACAACGCCATCGTGGTCTGTAATATGGAGAACATCGACCCGATGGGCGTTCACACGGGCGACTCGATTGTCGTGGCGCCCTCGCAGACGCTCAGCGATTTTGAGTATCAACTGTTGCGCACCGCCTCGCTGAAGATTATCCGTGCGTTGGGCATTCAAGGCGGATGCAATGTGCAGTTGGCGCTCAACCCCAACGGCGCGGACTACTATGTGATTGAGGTCAATCCGCGCGTGAGCCGTTCCAGTGCGCTCGCTTCTAAGGCGACGGGCTATCCGATTGCGCGCATCGCCGCCAAAATCGCCGTCGGTTTTCGGTTGGACGAGATTCGCAACCCCATCACGCAGACCTCCGCCGCTTTTGAGCCAGCGTTGGACTACTGTGTGCTGAAAATCCCGCGCTTCCCGTTTGATAAGTTCCCGATGGGCGACCGCACGCTCGGTACGCAGATGAAGGCGACGGGCGAGGTGATGGCGATTGACCGCACCTTTGAGGGTGCGCTGATGAAGGCGGTACGCGGGCTGGAAATCGGGGTGAGCGACCTGCGCCTGCGCGACGCCAGCAAGCTCAGCACGATGGAGTTGGAAACGCTCCTGCAGACGCCCAACGACCTGCGCCTGTTCTATGTCGCTGAGGCGTTCCGAAGGGGGTGGCTGGTGCAAGAGGTGCGTGCCCTCTCTAAGATAGACCCGTGGTTCCTCGTGCGCATCCAACGCTTGGTGGAGATGGAGCGCACACTCGCCGAACGCAGTGGCGACCTGAGGGTGTTGTTGACTCAAGTGTTGGAAGGGGTTTGGGAGAATCTCACCCCCCCAGCCCCCCTCTCCGCAAGCAGAGAGGGGGGAGAGCCAAGTGCCCCCTCTCCGTTTACGGAGAGGGGGTTAGGGGGTGAGGTCAAACCCACAGCACTGGGGGAGGGAGTAGTGAGTGCCTCCTCAACCTACCACCTCCTGCGCCGAGCCAAAGAGTGGCAGTTCCCCGACCGCTACATCGCTCTGGTCACGGGGCTGAGCGAGCAGGTTGTGCGGGAGGCACGAAAAAGGCTCGGCATCCGCGCCGTGTACAAAATGGTGGACACCTGCGCCGGCGAGTTTGAAGCCTACACTCCCTACTTCTACAGCACCTACCACGGCGAAGATGACCGACCGGCTCCTGCTCACCCCAAGAAGGTGCTGGTGCTCGGGTCAGGACCGATTCGCATCGGTCAAGGCATAGAGTTTGACTACTCCGCCGTTCACGCAGTGAAGACCCTGCGCGCCAACGGCTACTACGCCATCATCCTCAACAACAACCCCGAAACGGTCTCCACCGACTTTGACATCTCGGACGCCCTCTACTTTGACCCCATCACACTGGAGGATGTGCTGAACCTGATTGAATACGATGCGCCCGTGCAAGGCGTGATGGTGCAGTTCGGAGGGCAGACCGCAATCAACTTGGTCAAATCGCTTCAGGCGTTCGGAGTGCCCATCCTCGGCACCTCACCCGACTCGGTGGATATTGCCGAAGACCGTCGCCGTTTTGATGTTCTGCTTAGCGAGCTGGGTATCCCGCGTCCGCCGGGGCGTGCGGTGGTGCGCTTAGAAGAGGCGTTGGAGACCGCCCATCAAGTGGGTTATCCTGTGCTGGTGCGCCCCTCGTATGTGTTGGGCGGGCGCGCGATGGAGATTGTGCGTTCCGACTCGGAACTTCAGACCTACTGGCACTCGGCGGTATTGGCGTTCCCCGATGCGCCCGTGCTGGTGGACAAGTACATCGAGGGCAAGGAGGCGGAAGTTGACCTAATCGGCGATGGCGAGCGGTTTATTATCCCCGCGATTATGGAGCATATTGAGCGTGCAGGCGTTCACTCGGGCGACAGTATGACGGTGGTGCCCCCTCAGACCCTCACCGAGAGCGAGCAGGCGCAGATTAGGGACTACGCCCTGCGCTTGGGGCGCGCCCTGCGGGTAGCGGGACTGATGAACATTCAGTTCGTGGTGCAGGATGGCTCGGTCTATGTGATTGAAGTGAACCCCCGCGCCAGCCGAACGGTACCCTACCTATCCAAAATCACGGGCATCCCGATGGTGCGTTGGGCGGTTCAGGCGCAGTTGAGTATTCCACTCGCCGAGCAGGTTGCGGTGCCGAATGCGCCTGTCCAGCGGGGGCGGGTGGCGGTCAAGGCGCCTGTGTTCTCCTCGCTGAAGCTCAAGCGAGTAGAGGTGGCTTTGGGGCCCGAAATGCGCTCCACCGGCGAGGTAATGGGGATGGACTGTACCTACGCTTCCGCCCTCTACAAGGCGTTGGTGGCTAGTGGGATACATATTCCTCGTAAGGGCGCGGTGCTCCTCACACTCGCCGGGCGCGACAAGCCAGAGGGCGTGCGCTTGGCGCATTCGCTCCACCAGAAGGGGTTCCAATTGCTGGCGACCGAAGGCACGGCGCGTGCGCTCCGCGAGGCAGGGCTATCGGTGCAGGTTGTGCCCAAAATCGGGCAAGGCAAGCCCGACCTGCTGGACTACTTAGCGGAGGGGCGTGTGCAACTGCTCCTCAACACGCCCAGCCCCGACCACCGCGCCGAACAGCAAGGCTTGCTCATCCGACGCACAGCGGTGGAACGGGGCGTACCCTGCTTGACCAGCTTGGATACTGCGTGGGCACTCTTGAAAGCGTTGGAGGCAGGGGAGTTTGTTGTGGAACCGATTCCGCCGATGTACGGTGAGGCTGTGGCCTTGAGTTCAGCGAGACCTTGTGTAGATAGTTAGGGAGAACTAGTCTTTATCACTCGCTCTCACTCTGAGGCTTTCTTCGAACACGGATGCGTTGACGATCGACTATCACCAAGGCACCGACCAAATCGGCGTCTGACACCTCTTCAAGCAGGCGTGACAATCCTGCGATGACTTCCTTCGTGGTTGTAGGCCACACTCGCAGGCGAATCACCCCTGCATGGTTTCCTAGCGGGTAGGTTCGTGCATCTGCAAAATCTTCATCAAAAGTGATAATAATTGCTGAATTCGTTTTTGACTAAAAGTAGATTTCTGTGTCTGGTGTCCCATCTAAGCCTACTTCGCTCGTGTGAAAAACCTGCCAGTGGGGTCGCTCAGAACGAAGCCAGGCTGAAATTTCTCTGGGAACATTTTGGTCGAGAAGAACTCTAATAGAGATCTCAGACACGACTTAGCACCTGTTCCTCGTCTATGACATCGGCAGCATACTCTAAAGCAGCCTGAACATCTTCACGCGTCAATTCGGGATAGGTTTGAAGAATGCGTTCAAGGGGGTATCCCCCGGCAATCATCCCCAAAATATTGCGCACCAAAATGCGAGTGCCCCGAATAACGGGCTTGCCAGAACAGATTTGCGAATCGACCACAATGCGGGTTTCCACCGTCTTCATCAAAAGCAGTATACCCCCTACCTTCGGCTTTTGGATGTTCTATTGACTGCTGAACAGTGAATCGGATTCCCAGCTATCTGTATAATCACTATGACAGCGACGCCATCTCAGGGTGCTTGCTGAAGAATCGCTTGAGCGCGGGCCACACATCCTCTTTGGAGGCAATCTTCACAACCACGACTCGTGGGTCATCGCCAAACGCTTCGGTGAGTGCTTGTCCCAGCGGGGCTAACCCCCCTGAACTGCCCCAAAGGTCGTTCGCTATCTCGCCGTAGCCCACAAGGTTGGAATACTCTACCAGACGCCTCATATGCTCTACAACTTCGTGGTCGCCCCAGTTGTAGCCGTCGGAGAACATAAACGGATAGATGTTCCATTCGCGTGGGTTATAGCGCTTCTCCAAAATCTCCAGTGCCAGTTTGTACGCCGCCGAGAGGCGCGTTCCGCCCGAGTCGCCTGCTGAGAAGAAGGTATGCTCGTCCACCTCTTTCGCTTCGGTGTGGCAGGTGATGAACACAATTTCGGTTGCGGTGTACTTGGTGCGGAGGAATCTCAGCATCCAGTAGTAGAAACTGCGGGCGATATACGCCTCAAACTCGCCCATACTGCCCGACACATCGCGCATGGCGATAATCACAGCGTTGCGCTGCTTCTCGGGCACGATTTCCCAGCTCTTGAACCGCTTATCTTCCTCACGGATTTCCCAGCCGGGGTTGCCTTCGCTGGCGTTGCGCTTCCACGCATTGATGAGCGTGCGCTTGCGGTCTATGTTGGATTGGGGTCCGCGCCGGGCGATGCTATCAAAGCGCACTTGGTCGGCAAGGATATCTTTGGTGCCTTTTTCGCGCAGGTTGGGCAGGTGGAGGTCTTCAAACACCATCTGGACAAGCTCATCGATGGTGAACTCTGCCTCGTAGAAGTCCACGCCTGGCTCGGTGCCTGCTTGCTTGCCTGTGCCTTGACCCTGCTGACCCGACCGACCGATGACATCACCAGGTTGGCTTCCGCCTTGACCCTGTCCCACGCCCTTCTTGCCGTGCGGGTCATACCGAATGTGAGGCAACTCCAGCCCGCGAATGGGGATTTTGATAATCTTGCCATCCTCGGCGGTGATGATGTCCTGCTGACCGATAATTTCGCCGAGGTTCTCACGGATGACCTCCTTCACCTTCTCGTTATGGCGCAGGCGGTCTTTCTCGGCTCGGCGGTGCAAGTCCCAATCGTCAGTTGAAAGCCAGTAGCCTAGTATGTGCTTGTCCACGGTATCCCTCTATTTTATTACTCTGATGGGTGGGGTTTCTGTTCCCACCTCTCTGAATTTTCGGACAGATAAAGATGAATATGGAGAGCGAGACGCTCGTGGGGCTTATTGGAAATCCGTGCCCCTCTTTTGTCATTCTGAGCGAAGCGAAGAATCTCGGTGCAACTCGAAGTCGAGCCCCTCGCTTCGCTCAGGGTGATAGGGTGGGGATTGTCATTCAGTCCCCCTGTTTTGTCATTCTGAGCGATAGCGCAGGGTCTGCAAGACACCCTCAGGGATCAGACTCCACCACCGTCCACTTCAGAAACAGGAGCTGGTCTGCCGTTTCGCGGACGACTTCACGGATTGGGCGCCCTCCTGCGTGTCCTGCCTGTGTGTCATAGAGCAACAGCACGGGCTTGTCTGAACCCGTGGCGGATTGGAGCAAAGCGGTCATCTTGCGGGCGTGAGCGGGCGCAACGCGCGTGTCCGAGTCACCCGTGACGAACAACACCGCTGGGTAGGGCGTGCCCGGCTTGACATTGTGATAGGGCGAGTAGACGTGCAACCATCGGAACGCCTCAGGGTCATCGGGGTTGCCGTACTCAGGGATCCAGAAACTGCCCACCAGCAGTTTATGATAGCGGAGCATGTCCAGCAGGGGATAGGTGCAGATAACCGCGCCCACAAGGTCGGGGCGTTGGGTCATCAGGGCGCCCACGAGCAGTCCGCCGTTGCTACCGCCCATCACCGCCAGCCGTTCGGGGCGCGTGTAGCGCTCTTGGATGAGGTATTCGCAGGCGCTGATGAAGTCGTCAAACACATTCTGCTTGTTCTGGAGCATCCCAGCCTTATGCCAGGCTTCGCCAAACTCGCCCCCGCCACGCAGGTTCGCAACTGCCCAAACACCTCCCATCTCCATCCAAGCAATCACCATCGAGGAGAAGTAAGGCAGGGACGAACCCCGAAACCCACCGTAGCCTGTCAGCAAGGTGGGGTTATTGCCGTTGCGTTTGAGACCCCGCTTGTGCGCCACGAACATCGGCACGCGCGTGCCGTCTTTGGAGGTGTACCAGACTTGGTGAACCTCAAACTGCTCTGGGCGTACAGGAACGCGCAAGCGTGCCCAAACTCGACAGCGCGCCGTGCGCAAGTTGAAGTGATACAGCGTCGTGGGCAAGTTGAACGAGGTGAACCCGAAAAACAGGTGCGGACTGTCGGCTTGACCACTCAGACCTGCCAGCGCGCCAATCTGCGGCATCGGAACCGAGAACAGCGGTTGACCCTCCAAACTCCAAAACTGCACTTCGGGGCGCACCTCTCGGAGGGCAGCCGTGCAAAGCTTGCCATCAATCACCGACACGCTTTGCAGAATCCGCTCCGACTGAGGGATGACCTCTTGCCAAGGGTTGTTCGGCTGGCGTAGGTCGCGACGAAGCACGCGCCCATTCGGAGCGTTCCAAGTGGTTTGGGCGTAGGCGACATCGTCTGCGATATCCACAAACAGGGTGCCCTCCGTGTTCTCGGTGAGGTGCAGGAGGTCGGTCAGTTGGGTGGGTTGGTCTGGATTGTACCGATGCAGGTAGAGCTGATTGCGCGCCCAACCTTGATAAACATACAGCATCAGCCACCGCCCATCCACCGACATCGTGACGCCCACGATTTGGTCGGGCGGATAGCCCTCACCAAACACGATGCGGTCGTTGGCGGGGTCGGTGCCGAGTTGGTGATAGAACACACGCGAGCCTTCGGGGGTCATTTGGGTGTAGTAAAGCCCGCGCTTATCGGGCGTCAGCACGATGCCCAGATAGTAGGCGCGTGGCAGGCGATAGGGCAGTTCGCGTCCAGTCTCCACCTCAAGGATGCGCACATCGGTCTCGTCTTGTCCGCCTTCGCGCACTCCGAACAC